>CAMCQB010000024.1 GCA_945876895.1 uncultured Streptococcus sp. | reverse complement strand
TTGGTCAAAATATGGACAAAGTTGAAGCGGCATTTAACTTTAAACTTGATAATAACCACGCCTTTCTTGAAGGTGCAGTTTCTCGTAAGAAACAAGTTGTACCACAATTAACAGAGAGTTTTAATGCTTAATTCTAAAAAATGGAGTGGGTTATTTCCAATGCCATTACATTAAGCTGTTAACCAATAAAAAACAATTCCCACATCATACATGTGGGAATTGTTTTTTCTAGGGAGTGGTTATTGTTGTTCAGCTTTGAATTGACTTAATAGCCTTGGGTTATCACTATTTCATTTGCTCTGACAAATAACGTTTGGCAACAGCAATGTCACCATCGTAATTGGCATGCTTTCCTTTAATAATCTGATAAGCATCTGCGCCTTTTCCTGCAATGATAACAGCATCTTGGTCTGTTTTAGTTTGAGCTAGAGCTGTTTTTATTGCTTCTTCACGGTCTATTATGATAGTTACAGGTCGATGGATGTGGCTTTGGATTTCTTGAGAAATGGTTAAAGGATTTTCAAAGTTAGGGTCATCTGCAGATAAGATAACCTTTAGTTCAGGGTATTGATTGATAATCTCGCCAAAATCTTTCCGACGGCTTTCTCCCTTATTTCCAGGTGCACCTAGGATGAGGGTGATTTGTCCTGTCTGATGCTCTTTGACGACTTTGATGAGATTATTAAGGCTGACACCATTATGAGCATAGTCAACAAAGACTTTAGCACCATTGGCTTGAGTTAGCACTTCCATTCTTCCTGGGACAGTTGTTTCAGCGATTCCATTTTGGATAGCATGGTGTGATGCTCCTAAGCGCAAGCATGCTAAGGCTGCTGCGAGGGCATTTTCTTGGTTAAAACGTCCAATGAGTTGGATGTGATAGTGCCCAGCTAGCTTCCCCTTAACATCAAATGTAAAGGCTTTTGAGTGTGAAATAGGGTTTTCAGAGAATTTTCCATAGAAGTCATGATCTTTTGTCGCAACTTCCTCTTTTAAGAGATCAAAATGGTCCATCTCACTATTAATAATCACTGCTTGGCTATTTTTCATTAGAAGGCGTTTATGGTAAAAATAATCCTCAAAAGTAGGGTGTTCAATAGGCCCAATGTGATCGGGACTAATATTTAAGAAAACACCGATATCAAAGGTTAAGCCATAAACCCGTTTTACGAGATAAGCTTGACTGGAAACTTCCATGATCAGATGTGTCATTCCATTTTTGACAGCTTCAGCCATCATGGCAAAGAGGTCCAAGCTTTCAGGTGTTGTGAGACTTGATTTAAAGAATGTTTTTCCATCAAGCGTGGTGTTCATGGTAGAGAGCATAGCTGGTTTATGTTCTTGCTTTAAAATCTGGTAGGCAAAATAAGCAGCAGTAGTTTTACCTTTTGTACCTGTAAATGCCAAAAGTTTTAATTGCTCTTGAGGATTACCATAAAAAGCCATGGCAACCAAACTCATAGCCTGTTTCACATCGTTAACAAGAATAACGGGAATATCAACTTCATAATCTTTTTCAGAAATATAATAGGTTAAACCAGAGTTGATTGCTTTATCTAAAAATTCTTTTTTAAAATGAGCACCCTTGACAAAAAATAGTGTTTTTTGATCTGTTACTCGGCTGTCATAACTTAATTGCTCAAAACAAATATCAGAAGCATGGTAATGATATTGTCCGTTAAAAAGAATTTCTCGAAAATTCTGGTCATTTTTTAAAATGTCTAAAACATGTTCAATTGTAATCATAGTAATATTTTAGACCTTATGTTCCTGTTTTACAAGTCAAAAGGAAAAGTTTATAATAAATTTGATTGAAAAAATTCTAGGAAGTAACTAATGGATAAAGAAACTACTCGTTCGTCGCTGTCTCAGTCGTCTCTTAGTCAAGAAGAAAAAATGTTACGCGGGACAGCATGGTCAACCATGAGTAATATTGTTAGTCGCCTATTAGGCGCCCTTTATATCATTCCTTGGTATATGTGGATGGGAGAGCATAGGGCAGAAGCTAATGGTTTATTTAATATGGGCTATAGTATCTATGCCTTGTTTTTATTGATGTCAACAGCAGGTATTCCAGTTGCGATCGCTAAGCAGATTGCAAAATACAATGCCTTAGGAAAAGAAAGCCATAATATCTATCTGATGCGGCATTTTATGCGTTTCATGTTGATACTAGGAATTATTGGTGCCTCTGTGATGTATTTTGGTGCAGGGATTTTTGCAGGTATGTCAGGTTCAGGTGCAGAACTCGTTCCTGTGATAAAGAGTCTATCACTGTCTGTGTTAATTTTTCCTGTCATGAGTGTAATCCGCGGATTTTTCCAAGGGTATAATGATTTAAAGCCTTTTTCTATTAGTCAAATTGCCGAGCAGATTATTCGGATTATTTGGATGCTATTAGCGACCTTTTTCATTATGAAAATGGGATCAGGTGATTATGTTGCAGCTGTGATTCAATCAACTTTTGCGGCTTTTATTGGGATGTTGGCTAGTATGCTGGTCTTGGGTTATTATTTATGGCAAATGGGTGTATTAGGGAAGTTCTTTTCAGAATTGGATATTGATGAAGAGATTGATTCTCTCCAAATTCTCATTGAGACAACGAAGGAAGCCATTCCTTTTATTGTAACAGGAGCTGCAGTTTCTATTTTTAGCTTGATTGATCAGGCAACTTTTATCAATAGCATGAAGTGGTTCACAAATTTTTCCGAGAAACAATTGGTCACCATGTACACGTATTTCTATGCTAATCCTAACAAGATTGTTATGATTTTGATTTCTGTTGCTTCCTCTATTGGTGGTGTGGGAATTGCATTGATTACCGAAAATTTTGTGAAAAAAGATAAAAGAGCGATTGCTCGTATGATTTTGAATAACGTTCAAATGTTAATGATCTTTATGATACCAGCTCTTACAGGTTCCGTGTTATTAGCTGAGCCACTCTATACAGTCTTTTATGGGCAGTCAGAGACGCTTGCGATTCATCTCTTTATTGCTGTTTTGCTCCAAACTTTAGTGGTAAGTTTTTACACCATGTTATCTCCTATGTTACTAGCACTTTTTGAGAGACGTCGTGCGATTCGATATTTTTTAATTGGTTTAGCTGTTAAAGTGGTTCTACAGATTCCTCTTATTTATCTTTTTCACTCTTATGGACCAGTGATTAGCACCACTATTGGTTTATTAGTGCCCGTCGTTTTAATGTATCAACGGATCCGTCAAGTGACCCACTTTAATCCTAAAATTATGGTAAAAAATGCTCTACTTATCGTACTGATGACAGGGATTATGGCAGTTTTTGTGATATTAACAAAATTTGTCTTAGGTTTTATTTTTGTTCCAAAAGGCTATGTCCAAAGCGCCATTTATTTAGTAATTGTTGGATTTGTCGGTGTAGCGGTATATGGTTATTTAGCCTTATTGACCCGTAGTCTTGATAAATTAATTGGAAGTCGCGCACAACGTCTGCGCCAAATGTTAAAAATAGAGTCTGTTTAAAAATCTAGATTAATATCTAGATTTTTTTGATACGTTATAAGTAAAAACTATAGCTAACTATCAATAAATGATATACAAGAAAAACGTTATAATGGCTGTTTAAGTGGTAGAATAATAAGAAAACAATATCAGGGGGAAATCATGACAAAATCTTATAAATTAGACACTATCTTAGCGCAGGCTGGTATTAAATCAGATGAAGCGACTGGAGCGTTAACAACTCCCTTACATTTTTCAACCACCTATCAGCATCCAGAATTTGGTCAATCTACAGGATATGACTATACTCGTACGAAAAATCCAACTCGAACGCAATTAGAAGAAACTTTAGCTGCTATTGAACAGACAGAATTTGCCTTAGCAACAAGTTCAGGGATGAGTGCGATTGTACTTGCCATGGAAATTTTTCCTGTAGGAAGTAAGGTCTTGGCAGCTAGAGATCTCTACGGTGGGTCATTTAGATGGTTTAATGAGAAAGAAAAAGAAGGACGCTTTTCTTTTGTTTATGCCAATACAGAAGATGAACTTATTGACCAGCTAGATGATACGATTGACCTTGTTTATTTAGAGACACCAACCAATCCCTTGATGGTAGAGTTTGATATTGAAAGTATCGCCAATAAAGCTCATCAACTAGGAGCTAAAGTGATTGTGGATAATACTTTTTATAGCCCTGTTTATCTTAATCCTATTCCTTTAGGAGCAGATATCGTGGTGCATTCTGCTACGAAATACCTTTCAGGCCATAATGATGTTTTGGCTGGGGTTGTCTTAACCAGTGATCAAGAACTTTATGATAAACTTTTCTTTAATTTGAATACAACAGGAGCTGTTTTATCTCCATTTGACAGTTACCTTTTGATTCGAGGGTTAAAAACATTGAAGCTACGCATGACAAAATCAACAGAGAATGCCAAAGCTGTAGTAGAAGCTTTGCGACAGTCTCCAGCAGTTAAAGAGGTACTTTATACAGGAAAAGGTGGCATGGTTTCCTTTAAAGTTAAGAACCAAGAAAATATTCCAAAAATCATCAATACTTTGGAAGTTTTCACTTTTGCAGAAAGCTTAGGAGGGGTTGAAAGTTTGATTACTTACCCTGCTACACAGACCCACTTTGATATTCCAGCTGGGGTTCGTCATGCTTATGGTTTGACAGATGATCTCTTACGCTTATCAGTTGGAATTGAAGATGCAGAGGATCTGATAACAGATTTAAAGACAGCTTTGGAGGGATAAGATGACAAAATATGACTTTATCACTGTACCTGAGCGTTTATCAACTAATGCTGTCAAGTGGCAGGCGACAAAAGAAGATAAAAATTTGTTGCCACTTTGGATTGCTGACATGGATTTTGTGACCTTTCCAGAAATGACCAAAGCTTTAGAAGAATTTGCAAGGCATGGTGTTTATGGCTACAATGCGACATCAGATAGCCTGTTAGATAAAATTGTTAATTGGGAAAAGGAGCAGCACGGTTACTTTATCTCAAAAGAAGATATCACCTTGATTGAGGGAGTTGTTCCTGCTATTTCGGTAGCCCTACAAGCTTTTTCAAAAGAAGGAGATGCTGTGTTGATTAATACACCTGTATATCCCCCTTTTGCCCGAACAATTACCTTAAATCAGAGAAAACTAGTTAATAATTCTTTAATTGAAAAAAATGGCCACTTTGAAATTGACTTTGAGCAGCTGGAAAAAGATATTGTTGAGCATCAAGTTAAAATCTATCTTTTTTGTAGCCCTCATAATCCAGGTGGTCGTGTTTGGTCTAAGGATGAACTTGAAAAAATTGGAAAACTTTGCCAAAAATATCATGTTATCTTACTTTCAGATGAAATTCATCAAGATTTGGCTTTGTACGGGAATCAACATCATAGCTTTAATACCGTTTCGGAAGATTTTTCGGATTTTTCAGTGATTTTAAGTAGTGCTACTAAAACTTTCAATATTGCAGGAACAAAAAATAGTTTTGTCTTGATTAAAAATCCAGAGCTTCGCGCAGCTTTTCGTAAAATTCAGCTAAGAAATAATCAGCATGAAATTTCAAGCCTAGGTTTGATAGCTACGGAGACTGCCCTAACTTATGGAAAACCGTGGCTAGAGGAGCTCAAAGGTGTTCTAGAGGATAATATCAACTACATTGCTGACTTTTTGAGTAAAGAAGTACCACGAATAAAATTTTTAAAACCAGAAGGAACTTATTTGATTTGGCTTGATTTTTCTGACTATGGCTTATCTCATTCGGAATTGTTTGAGAAACTAGAAAAAGAGGCTGGTTTAATCTTAAATGATGGTTTAACTTTTGGTCGCGAAGGGAAATTACATGCTAGACTAAATGCAGCAGCACCTAGGTCTATCATTGTGGAGGCTTGTCGCCGTTTAGCTGAAACTTTTTAAAATCTTTTCTTTCTAGATGAAAACTCCCTCGAAGTTTGGTATAATAAGGAGAAAAAATTTTAGAAAGTAGGAAGCTCGAAAGAGCGATATTATATGGGAAAATTTCAAGTTATTTCGCATCCACTAATCCAGCATAAACTCTCTATTTTGCGTCGTACTAGTACCTCGACAAAAGATTTTCGTGAGCTTGTTAATGAAATTGCTATGTTAATGGGGTATGAGGTCTCACGTGATTTGCCACTAGAGGACGTTGAGATTGAGACACCGATTGTAAAAACTGTTCAAAAGCAGTTAGCGGGTAAAAAATTAGCAATCGTTCCAATTTTGCGTGCAGGTATTGGTATGGTTGATGGCTTACTTAGCCTTGTTCCAGCTGCTAAGGTTGGTCATATTGGGATGTATCGTGATGAGGAGACTCTTGAACCCGTTGAATATCTAGTGAAATTGCCAGAAGATATCGATCAACGTCAAATTTTTCTTGTAGATCCTATGTTAGCAACTGGGGGCTCTGCTATTTTAGCAGTTGATTCTCTTAAAAAACGTGGTGCAGCGAATATTAAGTTTGTCTGCTTAGTTGCGGCACCAGAAGGGGTTAAGAAATTACAAGATGCCCATCCAGATATTGACATCTACACAGCGGCGTTGGATGAAAAGCTCAATGAAAATGGTTATATCGTTCCAGGACTTGGAGATGCTGGTGACCGTTTATTTGGGACAAAATAAGTTTTATCAAAGGTTGAGAGCGTTCTTTCAACCTTTTGCTTTTTCTAAAAAATAGTAAATTTTTTATTTGACCAAGATTGACCAAAAAGCTATAATGGTAATATCTTAATTGATAGAAGTAGGAACTTCTAAGAAAAAGGAGAAATTCTATGATTCCAGTAGTTATTGAACAAACTAGCCGTGGCGAACGCTCGTATGATATTTACTCACGTTTGCTAAAAGATCGTATTATTATGCTGACAGGACCAGTTGAGGATAATATGGCAAATTCTATTATTGCTCAGCTCTTATTCCTTGACGCTCAGGATAATACAAAGGATATTTATCTTTATGTCAATACGCCAGGTGGCTCCGTATCGGCAGGACTTGCAATTGTAGATACGATGAACTTTATTAAATCTGATGTCCAAACTATTGTAATGGGTGTTGCAGCTTCTATGGGTACCATCATTGCCTCATCAGGTACTAAAGGAAAACGTTTCATGCTACCAAATGCTGAGTACATGATTCACCAGCCTATGGGCGGAACAGGTGGTGGCACTCAGCAGACAGATATGGCTATCGCTGCAGAGCATCTTTTAAAAACACGTCAAAACTTAGAACAAATCTTAGCTGATAATTCAGGGAAAACGATTGAACAAGTTCATAAGGATGCAGAACGTGATTACTGGATGAGTGCGCAAGAAACATTAGAATATGGCTTTATTGACGAGATTATGGCTAATAATGATTTGAAATAAAATCAAAAAGGTGGAAGTGGAGCAACCTAGTCTCCACTTCTTTTTTTTGATATAATCGTTATATGCTAGAAATAAATCAAGAATTGATAGAGATTGACGATGCGATTGATGCTTTAGTAGCCTCCATTTTGGAATCAAAAGAGGTCAAAAATTATAAAAACGTAAAAACTCGTTTTCAGGAGAATACTTCTTTACAAGAAAGGTTGCAACTGTTTTCTGCTTTAAATCAAGATTTTGAAAATCAAAAGGCTTATTTGCCTTACAGAGAAGACTTAAAGGTCTTAAAAAAAGAGTGGTTATTACAAAAAAGGCAACTTGATTTGGATCCCTTAGTTCAAGAAATGCGACAGGCAGAGCATGATTTACAAGCACTCTTATCAACAGTTAGTCATTATTTAGCCAAAAGTGTATCGGAGGATATTTTTGTAGATGAAGCCCTGCCTTTGTCGCCTCATAGACGTCCTCATGCTAAAGGCCATCATATTAGAGAAAGGAATAGCTAATCGTGGACAAAAAAGATCGGATAGGTGTGGCGGTCTATCTTTACTACAATCGTGATGCTAGAAAAGTGTCTAAATTCGGTGATGTTCATTACCATTCTAGACGATTGCGTTATCTTGTGTTGTATATTGATGTGGCTGACTTAGACGACGTTGTGAGTTATTTGGAAAAACAGAAGTTTGTTAAAGATATTAAAGTGTCGTCCTACAAAGTGATTGATCAAAATTTTGTAGGGAATCTTCATCAAGAAGAACTGGATATCGAAAAAAAATAGTCCCAATAGCTTGACAATTATCAGATAATTCAGTATTCTTATTAACGTATATTTTTAGATAACTTTAAGGAGATATAGAGATGAAAAAGAAATTAACATTAGCAGCTCTTGCTTTTGCGAGTACAGCTGTTCTTGCAGCCTGTGGGGCAGCGCCTAGTGGCTCATCTTCATCGACTGGTACAGAAGTTGGAGATACGATTAAAGTTGGTTTGAACTTTGAGTTGAGTGGAGCAGTTGCGGCTTATGGTCAAGTTCAAAAAAATGCTGCGGAGCTTGCCGTTGATGAAATCAATAAAGCAGGTGGTGTAGATGGAAAAGAGCTTGAAATTGTTTCAAAAGATAACAAGTCTGAAAACAATGAAGTGGCATCTGTTGCTAGCAGCTTAGTCACTCAAAATAAGGTTAATGTGATGATTGGACCTGCAACTTCTGGTGCCACAGCAGCAGCAACACCGGCAGCAACAAAAGCAGCAGTCCCTCTTGTGACACCTTCTGGTACACAAGACAACCTAACTTATGCAGATGGAAAAGTAAAAGAGTACGTTTTCCGTACGACTTTCCAAGATAGTTTCCAAGGTCAAGTCTTGGCACAATATGCTACAGAAAACCTTTCAGCTAAAAAAGTTGTCCTTTATTATGATAACTCAAGTGACTATGCCAAAGGTATCGCCAATGAGTTTAAAAACCAATATAAAGGGGAAATTGTTGTAGAAGAAACTTTCCAAGCAGGTGATAAAGACTTCCAAGCTGCTTTAACAAAAATCAAAGATAAAGAGTTTGATGCGATCATTATGCCTGGTTACTACACTGAAACAGGTTTAATTACAAAACAAGCGCGTGACATGGGGATTGATAAACCAATTCTTGGACCTGACGGCTTTAGCGATGAAAAATTCATTGAAAATGCTACAGCAGCAGGAACAAACAATGTTTATTATGTTTCTGGTTACTCAACAAAAGTTGATTTATCTGATAAAGCTGCTAAATTTGTAGAGTCATATAAAGCAAAATATGGTGAAGAACCAAACATGTTTGCTGCACTTGCTTATGATTCTGTTTACATGGTAGCAGAAGCTGCAGAGAATGCTGAAAACTCAAGCGAAATTGCTAAGAACTTTGCTAAGATTAAGGATTTTGATGGGGTAACAGGTAAAACAACAATTGATGAAAAACACAATCCTGTTAAGTCAGCAATTATGATTGGTCTCAAAGACGGTAAAGAAGATTCTGCAACTGTCGTTGAGGTTAAATAATATATCTAAAAATTACAGTATCTGGGAAAGGAAAGCTCCTTTTCCAGATATTATTATGTTATAGAAAGTTTGGTGAAAACATGCTTCAACAGCTTGTCAATGGCTTAATTCTAGGAAGTGTTTATGCCCTCTTAGCATTAGGTTATACAATGGTTTATGGTATTATCAAGCTCATAAACTTTGCTCATGGTGATTTATACATGATGGGTGCGTTTATTGGTTATTATTTGATTAATACCTTTAAGATGAACTTTTTTGTGGCTCTGGTCTTAACAATGGCCTTGACAGCACTTTTAGGTGTTGTCATTGAGTTTTTAGCCTATCGTCCACTGAGAAATTCAACGCGTATTGCAGCCTTGATTACAGCAATTGGGGTATCTTTCCTTTTAGAGTATGGGATGGTTTATTTTGTAGGTGCTAATACACGTGCCTTCCCTCAAGCTCTTGAAACAGTACGTTATCATTTAGGACCTGTAACGGTAACTAATGTCCAGTTAACGATTTTGGCTGTTTCAATTGTCTTGATGCTTGGTTTAAACTTTATTGTTAAGCAAACAAAGATGGGGAAAGCGATGCGTGCGGTGTCTGTTGATAGTGATGCGGCACAGTTGATGGGGATTAATGTTAACCGTACAATCAGCTTTACTTTTGCTTTGGGATCAGCTTTAGCAGGGGCTGCGGGGTGCTTGATTGGTCTTTATTACAATGCGATTGATCCTCTTATGGGGATGACACCAGGTATTAAAGCCTTTGTCGCTGCTGTATTAGGTGGTATTGGAATTATTCCAGGAGCCGCTATCGGTGGTTTTGTTATTGGACTTTTAGAAACTTTCTCTGTT
Source organism: uncultured Streptococcus sp. (assembly GCA_945876895.1). Lineage (GTDB taxonomy): Bacteria > Bacillota > Bacilli > Lactobacillales > Streptococcaceae > Streptococcus > Streptococcus porcorum. The sequence continues at coordinate 7,131 of CAMCQB010000024.1, read as the reverse complement.
TCAATTGGTTTATCAAGTTTCAAAGACGCGATTGTTTATGCTATTTTGATCATCATTCTTCTTGTTCGTCCAGCGGGTATCCTTGGTAAAAATGTGAAAGAGAAGGTGTAAGTAATGAAGAAAAATTTAAAAGTTAATTTAACTTGGTTAGCACTTATTCTAGCTACTTATGGTATTATTTATGCTTTAGCGATGGCTGGTGTTATTAATCTTTATTATGTACAAATTTTAATGCAGATTGGGATTAATATCATTATGGCTGTGGGAATTAACCTCGTTTTAGGTTTTTCAGGGCAATTTTCACTAGGTCAAGCTGGCTTTATGGCAATTGGAGCCTATGCAACGGCTATTCTGACAACCTCAAATCCTACCTTTGCAGGATTTTATCTCTCTATGCTTGTGGGCGCTGTTTTGGCGGCTATTATTGCACTTGTTGTAGGCATTCCAACTCTTCGTTTGAAGGGAGATTATCTTGCCATTGCTACACTTGGTGTTGCTGAGATTATTCGTATGGCCATTGTCAATGGTGGCGACTTGACAAACGGTGCGGCTGGTCTAACAGGGATTTTAGAATATACGACTTGGCCAGTTGTTTTTGTCTTTGTTGTTTTAACAACTGTTTTAACCGTCAATTTCTTACGTAGCCCAATAGGACGTGAGGTGATTGCTGTTCGTGAAGATGAAATCGCAGCAGAGTCAATGGGTGTTAATACCACCAAGGTTAAGGTAATGGCTTTTGTTTTGGCAGCTATCACAGCTAGTATCGCAGGATCCTTACAAGTTGGTTATATCGGAACAGTCATGCCTAAAGACTTTACAATCATGAAATCAATTGAATTCTTGATTATTGCGGTATTTGGTGGACTTGGTTCAATGACAGGTACTATTGTTGCAGCAATTGTCCTAGGTGTTCTAAATATGTTCTTGCAAAATGTCTCTGATCTTCGTATGATTATTTACTCATTAGCCTTAATTCTTGTTATGGTATTCCGACCAGGTGGTTTACTTGGAACAAAAGAGTTCAGTTTAATGAAATTCTTTAAAAAAGATAAGGAGGGCAAAAACTAATGGCACTTCTTGAAGTTAAAAATTTAACCAAAAACTTCGGTGGCTTGACTGCCGTAGGTGATGTGACAATGGAATTAAACGAGGGGGAGTTAGTAGGGCTTATTGGTCCTAATGGAGCTGGTAAGACAACTCTTTTCAACCTCTTGACAGGTGTTTATGAGCCAAGTGAGGGAACTGTTACGCTTGATGGTACTGTTTTAAATGGTAAAGCACCCTATACTATCGCCTCACTAGGTTTATCACGTACCTTCCAAAACATTCGCTTGTTTAAGGATATGACGGTACTTGATAATGTTTTGATTGGACTTGGAAATAATCGTAAACCACATATTTTAGCGAGTTTTTTACGTTTGCCAAAATTTTATCAAAATGAAGAAGAATTGCGTCAAAAAGCTTTGGACCTTTTGGCAATCTTTGATTTAGATGGTGATGCTGAGACATTGGCTAAAAATCTTCCTTACGGGCAACAACGTCGCTTGGAAATTGTTCGTGCCCTTGCAACAGAACCTAAAATTCTGTTTCTAGATGAGCCAGCTGCAGGGATGAACCCTCAAGAGACAGCAGAATTAACAGGTCTGATTCGAAAAATTAAAGAAGAGTTTGGAATTACCATTATTTTGATTGAACACGATATGAGCTTGGTAATGGAAGTTACAGAACGCATCTATGTTCTGGAATATGGTCGCTTAATTGCCCATGGAACACCAGATGAAATCAAAAACAATAAACGTGTTATTGAAGCTTATCTTGGAGGTGAGGCATAATGGCGATGTTGAAAGTAGATAACCTATCTGTAAAATATGGTGTGATTGAAGCAGTCAAAGATGTTAGCTTTGAGGTTAATGAAGGTGAAGTTGTCACTCTTATTGGGGCTAATGGTGCTGGTAAAACCTCTATTTTACGGACTATTTCAGGTCTTGTTCGTCCCTCGGCTGGAAAAATTGAATTTTTAGGACAAGAAATCCAAAAAGTTCCTGCTCGTAAAATTGTGGCAGATGGTTTATCACAAGTTCCCGAAGGACGTCATGTTTTTGCTGGTTTAACAGTGATGGAAAACTTAGAGATGGGAGCTTTCTTACGTAATAACCGTGAAGAAAATCAAGCTAATCTAAAGAAAATCTTTGCACGTTTTCCACGTCTAGAAGAGCGTAAAAATCAAGATGCAGCAACCCTCTCAGGTGGGGAGCAACAGATGCTTGCCATGGGGCGTGCGCTGATGAGCCAACCTAAACTTTTGTTGTTAGATGAACCGTCTATGGGACTTGCCCCAATCTTTATCCAAGAAATCTTTGATATTATTCAAGATATTCAAAAGCAAGGGACAACTGTTCTATTGATTGAGCAAAATGCCAATAAAGCATTATCTATTGCTGATCGTGGTTATGTTCTTGAAACTGGTAAGATTGTTCTTTCTGGTACAGGTCAAGAACTTTTAACATCAGATGAGGTTCGTAAAGCCTATCTAGGTGGTTAATGATTAGAAAAAAGGAGCAGTTAGTGGCTCCTTTTTTGCTATTATTTTCTTTTATCTAGCTTTAGCTCAGTTCTTGATGGCAGAAGAGGAAAGAAACAAGGTTTGATTTAGCCAAAATATTTTCATAAAGTTTTCGTAAACGATTACAAAATGTGATATAATAAAAGTATCAAAAAGATGGAGGCTAGAGAAATGTCAGTAAAAGATTTTATGACTAAAAAAGTCGTGTATGTATCTCCAGATACAACAGTTGCCCATGTTTCAGAAATTATGCGTGAGCAAGGGCTTCGTCGTTTACCTGTTATTGAAAATGATAAGTTAGTTGGTTTGGTAACAGAAGGTACTATCGCTGAGGCTAGCCCATCTAAAGCGACAAGTTTGTCTATTTATGAGATGAATTATTTGCTTAATAAGACAAAAATTCGTGATGTCATGATTAAAGATGTTGTCACAGTTTCTAAATATGCTAGCTTAGAAGATGCGATTTATCTAATGATTAAACATAGTATTGGTGTCTTGCCTGTTATGGATAATGATATGGTCTCAGGAATTATCACTGATAAAGATGTTTTTCGTGCCTTTTTACAAATTTCAGGATACGGTGAAGAAGGAGCTCGCCTTCATGTCTTGGCTGATGATAAGGTTGGTGTTTTAGGAGATCTTTTACGTATTATTGTAGAGGAAAACTTGAACATCAAGAGTACCCTACATCTACCTCGAAAATCAGGTAAGATTGCAATTGAGGTACAGTTAGAAGGTGACGTTGATTTAGAAGCTTTAAAAGCTAAGATCGAAGCTAAGGGCTTTGAAGTTGAGGCTATTGAGAGAACAAAAGCGAAAGTTGGTTTTTAAAAGAATGAAGGAGTGATAGTGGGATGGATTTTTCAAATAGCCCCTACTTTCACTCCCTTTTCTTGTAAAATTTTGGTAAAATAGGACTATTAACATGATTGAGGAAGAGGATGAAAAAAGGTAGTTTAATCTCATTTGAAGGGCCAGATGGTGCAGGAAAGACCAGTGTTTTACAAGCCATCTTGCCACTTTTAGAACAAAAAGAGAAACTTGAAGTTATTTCAACAAGAGAACCAGGTGGTGTTAGGATCGCAGAGGCTATTCGGAATGTGATTCTAGATGTCGAACATACGGCTATGGATGATAAAACAGAGCTTTTATTATATATTGCTGCCCGTCGTCAACACTTAGTTGAAAAAGTTTTACCTGCTTTATCAAGAGGGGCTATTGTTTTAGTGGACCGATTTATTGATAGCTCAATGGCTTATCAGGGTTATGGGCGAGGCTTGGATAAGGAAAGTATTGATTGGTTGAATACTTATGCGACAGATGGTTTGAAACCTCATTTAACGCTTTTGTTTGATGTCCCTTCTGAAGTAGGATTGAGCCGTATCAAGCAAGCAGATGAACGTGAGGTGAATCGTTTAGATTTAGAGGCGCTTTCGATGCATCAAAAAGTACGACAGGGCTATCTTGAGCTCGCTAAAGATGATTCTCGTATCGTCATCATTGATGCGAGTAAGCCTTTATCAGAAGTTGTTTCAGAAGCTTATCAGACAATCCTTTCTTATCTTGAGGAAACAGGATGTCATTAAAACAATTACAACCTAAGCTTTTTAAACAGTTTCAACAAATCATTCAGTCCGACCAGATCAGCCATGCCTATCTCTTTTCAGGTGGATTTGGTAATCTTGATATGGCGATTTATTTGGCACAGAGCCGTTTTTGTCAAGATAAAATTGATAAATTACCTTGTCAGCGTTGCCGTTCGTGTCGCTTGATTGCAAGTGAAGACTTCTCTGATGTTAAAATAATTCGACCCGTCAATCAAGTCATTAAGACTGATACTATTAGGCAACTCTTGCAAGAATTTTCTAAATCTGGCTATGAAAGTTCTTCTCAATTTTTTATTATCCAAGATGCTGATAAAATGCACCTTAATGCCAGTAATAGTCTCTTAAAGTTAATGGAGGAGCCTATTGCACAATCTTACCTTGTCTTATTGACAGATGATGAAAATAAGATTTTGCCGACTATTAGAAGTCGTTGCCAAGAGTTTCATTTTCTAAAAAATCGATCGCTCTTAGTTGGAGAATTAGAAAACAAGGGCTTTTTAAAGACGGAAGCCGAGATTTTAGCTGAACTTGTTTCTAATTGGGAGGATGTCGAACTTTTGTCTTCCAACCATAAAATCTTAGAACTGATTAAAGTTTGTCAACGCTGGGTAAATCTTTTATCGCTTGATGACTTACAAGCTTATCTTGAAGTGTCAAGGTTGGTCACTCTGGCTAGTGATAAAGGAGAACAAGAGTTAGTCTTTAAAATTTTGCCTATTATTTTTAATCAGTCTAGAAGTACGGCGAGTTTAAATTATTTATCTAGATTGGTTGAAGCTTACAGAATGTGGCAACATCACGTTAATTTTCAAAATGTATTGGAGTATATGGTGTTAGTATGACAGTTATACTAGGTGTAAAATACCAAAATAAAGGAAGTTTATCCCTTGTTCAAACAGATAAAACATATGTTAAAGATACTTGGTTAGTTGTTGATACAGAAAAAGGTACTGATTTAGCCAAAGTTGTTGTAGAAGCTGAGCAACTTAGGCATTCTTTTCCTACTACTGAACAGGTGCTTCGACTTGCGACCTCAGAAGATTTTAAACAAGCCGAACAAAACAAAAGTAGAATTGAAAAAGAGCTTCCCTTAGTAAAGCAGTTGGTGAGCGATCATCAACTAGGTATGAAAATTATTGACATGTCTTATCCTTTGGATTGTAGTCAAGTCTTGATTACCTTTACAGCTGAAAAGCGCGTAGATTTTCGTCAATTATTAAGAGAACTAGCTGCTCTTTTGAAAACAAGAATTGAGTTGAGACAATTAACTAACCGTGAAGAAAGTAAGGTTTATGGTGGCTTAGGCCCCTGTGGTCGTCCTCTTTGTTGTTCGACTTTTTTAGGAGAATTTCCACCTGTTTCCATTAAAATGGCAAAAAATCAACACCTCTCCTTAAATTCTGGGAAGATGAATGGTCATTGTGGTCGTTTGATGTGTTGCCTTAGCTTTGAAGATGACTTTTATCAGGAGGCGCGTGATAAATTCCCTGATTATGGAGAGAAAATCAAGACAGATATTGGTGTTGGTGAAGTCGTTGGCATGGATATTTTATCAGAAACAGTTCAATTAAAATTTGAGGATAGACAGGGGAGTTTAACCTACTCATTGGAGGACATAATAGTTAATGGATAAAAAAGATTTGTTTGATTTTTTTGATGGTTTTTCCTTAACCTTGGCTAAGAACTTAGAAGAAATCGAAGATATAAAAAAATATATTCAAGATTTAGTGGAAGAAAATACGACACTACGTTTAGAAAATAATAAATTAAGGGAACGTCTAGCACAAATTCAAGAAACAAAACCAGGCAAATCCCTCTTTCAAGGTCGAGAACATTTGGAAGGAATTTATGAAGATGGCTTTCATATCTGTAATGATGCTTACGGACAACGTCGAGAAAGTGAAGAAGATTGTATGATGTGTACCGAATTGCTATTTCGGGAGTAGGAGCGAAGATGAGAGTACAAAAAAGTTTTAAAGGTCAATCCTCTTACGGCACTCTTTATTTGGTGCCCACTCCTATTGGGAATTTACAAGACATGACCTTTCGTGCAGTGGAGATTTTGAAAAGTGTTGATCTGATTGCAGCAGAAGACACAAGAAATACAGGCCAATTGCTCAAACATTTTGAGATTGCTACTCGACAGGTCAGTTTTCATGAGCACAATGCATTTGACAAAATTCCTGATTTACTCACGTTTTTAAAATCTGGGCAGGATTTAGCTCAGGTTTCAGATGCAGGTCTGCCCTCTATCTCAGATCCTGGTCATGACTTGGTTAAGGCTGCCATTGAAGAGGAGATTTCAGTGGTTGCCTTACCTGGTGCTTCAGCTGGTATTACAGCCTTGATTGCCAGTGGACTTGCACCACAACCACATGTTTTTTACGGTTTTTTACCAAGAAAGCGTGGGCAACAACAACGATTTTTTGAATCTAAGTTACACTATCCTGAAACGCAGATTTTTTATGAATCTCCCTATCGTGTCGTAGATACCTTGGAAATGATTTTATCCGTTTATGGCGATCGCCAAGTGGTGCTTGTGCGTGAGTTGACTAAGCTTTATGAAGAGTATCAACGAGGAAAAATTACAGAGCTTCTTTCTTATCTTGAAGAACATCCGCTAAAGGGGGAGTGTCTCCTTATTGTTAGTGGTTATGCTGAGGAGTATGCCACAAGCACGCTTGAGGAAGATCTGAATTATCTTGAAAAAGTTCAAATGTTAATTAATGATGGTATAAAACCTAACCAAGCTATTAAAGCTATTGCTAAAGAATATAGTTTGAATCGTCAGGAACTTTATCAGCAATTCCATCAATTAAAATAATATGTCTTAGCATGTCAATGGCTCTATCCTTTGTAAAATAAGGGATAGAGCTATTTTTTTATTTTTCATCAGCTAACATATTAGTAACCGCCCAATAACAAAGTATATTGAAAAGGCTCCAAAGTCCTATCGACTCT
>CAMCQB010000023.1 GCA_945876895.1 uncultured Streptococcus sp. | reverse complement strand
TTTTCTCCTGACCGACACCATTTTCTTCCAACCAAGCCACCATTTTGGCAATAGCTTCTTCCTTGTTAAGACCATTTAGGAAATCAGAATTGATATGGGCACCGTCTTCTGTATAAGGAGCTTCTTCTACATTGCCACCTTCCAAAACTGGAATAATGTCCAAATCAAACTGTTTAGCAAATTCCCAGTCACGCTCGTCGTGGGCAGGAACTGCCATGATAGCACCTGTTCCGTAGCTTACCAGCACATAGTCGGCAATCCAGATTGGAATTTCTTTGTTATTAACAGGGTTAATCGCATAGGCACCTGTCCAAACACCTGTCTTGTCTTTGGCTAGGTCTGTACGGGCTAGGTCTGATTTAAGAGAAGCTTGGCGTTTGTACTCTGCCACAGCTTCTGCTTGTTCAGCTGATGTGATACTATCTACCAAGTCGTGTTCAGGGGCAAGGACAGCGTAGGTGGCACCGAAAAGGGTGTCAGGACGAGTTGTAAAGACTGTGAAGTCCTTGTCTGTGTCCTTGATTTTGAAGGTCACATTGGCACCAGTTGACTTGCCAATCCAGTTGCGTTGCATGTCTTTGATAGACTCTGGCCAATCAACTTCTTCTAGGTCATTGAGCAAGCGTTCTGCATAGGCAGTGATTTTCAACATCCATTGACGCATTGGTTTGCGGACAACTGGATAGCCACCACGCTCAGATGTTCCGTCAGGAAGGACCTCTTCGTTGGCGATAGCTGTTCCCAATTCCTCCACCCAGTTTACAGGCACTTCTGCCTCGTAGGCTAGGCCTTTTTCATACAACTTAGTGAAAATCCACTGGGTCCACTTGTAGTAGTTAGGGTCTGTCGTATTGACCTCGCGGTCCCAGTCGTAAGAAAAGCCAAGGGCGTTAATCTGACGCTTGAAGTTGGCAATATTTTCTGCTGTAAAGTCAGCTGGGTCATTTCCCGTGTCCATTGCGTATTGCTCTGCTGGCAAACCAAAGGCATCCCAACCCATCGGATGAAGGACATTGTAGCCTTGGGCACGCTTGTAACGGCTGAGAATGTCTGTCGCAGTATAGCCCTCAGGGTGACCAACGTGCAAGCCCGCACCAGACGGATAAGGGAACATATCTAGGGCATAAAAGTTTGGCTTGTCTGCATCTGTTCCCGTCTTAAAAGTATGATTTTTTGCCCAAAATTCCTGCCATTTGGGCTCAATTTCCTTGTGATTGTAGAAGCTCATGTGTTTTCTCCATGTCAATAAATTATCCTCACTATTATATCACGAAATAGGGAAAGAAAAAAGATAGAAAACTAGGCTGACAGACTTAAAACTCGAAAACACTCTGAACAACATGACGTTACCAATCAATCGCTTCTTCCTCACTCACAAGCAAGATGGGTAGTTTTTACTCCTTAAAAAAGACCCCAATCATTAGGCGGTAAACCTAACAATTGGGGTATCAAACGATGTCGAAAGCTTAGAGATTTAATGATACTAGCTCTAAAGATTTAGTAACCTAACTCCTCCTATAATATATATTGTCAAGCTTTATCTGATTAATTCTATCATATCATCATTAATTTTTTAGATATTATTTTAATATTTCGTTTTTATTTTCATCAAAATTAAAACTTTTATCATAGCTCCCATATCCTACAGATTATTTTGTGTTTGAAGATAGAAAAAAATCCCGCTTGCGCGAGATTTAAACATTTTTATAGCTCTGCAATTTGGTAAAGTTCAACTTCTGCAGCCGTCTCTGATCCAAACATATTGATCATAATCTTAACTTTATTGTTTTCAATTTCAACAACACGCCCTTCTTGTCCCATAAAGGCACCATCAATGATTTGAACTACATCCCCCTCTTTGATGTTGGTATCAAAGACATCTACAGTTTGTCCCATTGACAATAAGATCGCACGGATCTCTTCTTCAAGAAGTGGAGTTGGTTTAGAACGGTTACCGTGTGAGCCGACAAATCCTGTAACATTTGGAGTATTACGAACCACAAACCAAGCTTCATCTGTCATCACCATCTCAACCAAAACATAACCTGGGAAACGATTTTCTTCTACTTCTTTTGTTTTCCCATTTTTTTCAATATTCACAGTCTGGGTTGGAATCTCCACGCGCAAAATATTATCCAACATATTATAAGTTTGCGCACGCTGTAAAAGATTTTCCTTAACCTTGTTTTCATAACCTGAATAAGTTTGTAAAACAAACCAGCCTTTATCAAAACTATCTAACATCTACTATTTCCTTTCATTATAAAAAAGCCGTTAAAACGGCTTTCTTGATTTCTTACCTGTATTATACCACAAAAGCCTTGAAAGTGTGCTATTTTAGAAAATATTTATCAATTCGATCAGACCTAATGTCAACAATTTATCGAAGATAAAGATAATCACTGTAAAAAAGGCAGTGTATTCAAGAATTGCGATATAGTCGCGCCAAACTTGCTTACGCGTTGGCCAAGTTGTGTCCTTCAATACTTTGAAGATCCCAGCGATAAACTTCACTTTCTTTCTCCTATCTTGTTTCTTTATGTAGGGTGTACTGTTTGCAATATTTACAAAACTTCTTAACTTCTAGACGTGTTGGTTTAGGGTTACTACTCACTGAAATAGAATAGTTACGAGACCCACAATCCGTACACGCTAAACTTGCTTTTTTCTGTGCCATAACGCCTCCGTAACCTTTATTTTATCATTTTTTTATAAGACTGACAAGCTATCTGAAATAGTTAACAACATTATCCCATAACTCTTGGGCTTTTTGACCGATGTTAGCATTTTCAACAGCATCAGTCACTTGTTGTGAGGCAGACTGGGCAGATTCTCGTAAGCTATCTAAGATAGACTTAGACTCCGTGTTGGTAACTTCCTCGCTACCACCGTAATCAAGGGCGATACCATTAGCTGTATAAGCATTTTCAACTGAGAAAGTGTTGCCGTCAGTATAAGGAAGGATATAGCTTGCTTGGGTACTAAAGATGTAAGAAGCTGTTCCAGCGCTTGAGTCTGATAAATAGTGATTCTCATCGGTCTTATCAAAACCAACCCACTGACTGATGACAACATCAGGCGTATAACCGATCACCCACTGATCACTTGAAACATCTGCATTAAACTCTGCTTCAGCCGTTCCTGTCTTTCCAGCTAGCGTATAACCATAGACATTAGCGTTCACTCCTGTTCCATTTGAAAATGTTCCTAACATCATGCTGGTCATTTTATCTGCTACTGATTGACTGATAACCCTTTTAGCCTTGTTTTCAAAGGTTTTTAAAACCTTACCATTAGCTGTTTCAATACGAGTAATGAGGTGAGCTGTGTTCATCACCCCGCCATTAGCAAAAGTGGCATAGGCTTGTGCCATCTCAAGTGGGTTAGTCGTCACGCTACCACCCAGAGCAACTCCAAGCTCTTGATTAGCAGAATCCATATTCAAGCCAAAACGTTTGCCATAACTAAATGCCTTATCAATTCCAAGCTTATCAATCGTATAAACAGCAGGAATATTATAAGAATTCGCTAAAGCTTGATACATCGGAACGCTCTCAGACTCAAAACCACCATAGTTATGTGGCTGATAACCATTAAAGTTGGTCGGCATATTAGGTAACTCTTTATTCATGGACCAACCAGATGCAATAGCAGGTGTGTAAACCACCAGAGGTTTAATGGTCGAGGCTGGGCTACGTTTGGATTGCGTAGCATAGTTAAAACTTCTAAAGGTAGGATCCTCTGTGCTATTAACCCGACCCACTAAACCACGAACTGCCCCTGTTTTAGGATCTAAGGCAACACTGGCAGCTTGAGCTGTTGTGCCATCATACTCTGATACAGGAAATAAATCATCGTTATCAAACGTCAACTGCATACCAGCCTGATAATTTTGATCCAATTCGGTATAAATTTTATACCCATTATTAACAATATCTTTTTCCGTCAGACCATATTTTGAAATCGCTTCATTGATCACTGCATCAAAATAAGACGGGTACTTGTAATCATCAACCTTACCTGCATAGGTGTCATTCAGAACGCTTGCCATATCTACAGCCTTATACTGATCAGCTTGTTCTTGAGTCAATGTTCCTGCATCTACCATAACTTGCAAAATCGTATCACGACGATTAGTCGCATTTTCAATCGAATAAAGCGGATTATAAATCTCAGGACCTTTCAACATTCCAGCCAAAGTAGCCGCTTCATCAACGGTTAATTGACTAGCGGAGACGCCAAAGTATTTTTGGCTCGCATCCTCAACACCCCAGACACCATTTCCAAAGTAAGCATTATTGAGATACATGGTCAAAATCTCATCCTTACTGTACTTTTTGGTCAACTCCAGCGCCAAGAAAAACTCACGCGCCTTACGCTTAATCGTCTGATCTTGACTCAAGTAAGCATTTTTAGCTAACTGCTGCGTAATGGTTGAGCCACCACCTGAACGCCCCAGCGTTAAAATCGCCAACAAATAACGTTTGATATTGATTCCATTATTTTCGTAAAACGTGCGGTCTTCTGTATCAATCACTGCTTTTTCCAAATCATCAGAAATAGCATCTAGCTCAACATAGGTCCCTTTTTGCCCACTCAGACTACCAGCCTCAGCTTCATTTTTGTCATAAATAACGGTCGTTGCCTTTAATGCAGCTTGCAAGTCAGAGACATTAGCTGTTTTAGCCAGATAAAAGAGGTAGGTCCCTGTTAACAAAACAAAGACCCCAATCATAATCAATAAGATCTTCGTTAGGTGAAAGCGACGCCAGAAACGACGAAACCAATGATTCTTAGGAAGACGCAACTTGGATAAAAAGACCAAGATAGGATGACGTTTCTTGTCAGGTACTTTTTCTTCCTTTTGACGACTACGATGATAGTGAGCCACCTCCTGATCTAACTCTTCTTTAACGTCATCATCGTCAAATTGAAACGAAATGGTATCTTCTAAATCTTGTCCATCTTCAATTGTTTTCTTTCGGCCAAAAGGCCATTTTTTCCATTTATCTTTCATACTCATATCCTCATTATACCAATTTTGTCAAAAATGCTATAATATTAGCATGTTAATCGAGATTGAAATTCCTAAAAAAATGCCTGAAACCACTGTTAAAACCCTATTAGAAGAGTATTTTCTAATTCCTCGTAAGATTCGTCATTTTTTAAGAACTAAAAAGCATGTCCTTGTCAACGGACAGACCATTAACTGGCAGAGCCCTATCAAAGCTGGTGACCTCTTACAGCTTACCTTTGATCAAGACGATTATCCTCTAAAGACGATTCCTTTGGGCAACCCTTCCTTGGTGGACTGTCTTTATGAAGACGAACACCTTATCATCGTCAACAAGGCTGAAGGAATGAAGACCCATGGTAATGCCCCCACAGAAATCGCCCTCTTAAACCATGTCTCTGCCTATGTTGGACAGACTTGCTATGTCGTTCACCGACTGGATATGGAGACTAGTGGTGCAATTTTATTTGCTAAAAATCCTTTTATTCTTCCTATTCTAAATCGTCTTCTTGAAGATCGAAAAATATCACGTCAATATTGGGCTATTGCAAAAGGCCATTTCCCCAAAAAAGAGTTAACTTACACTGACATGATTGGAAGAGACCGACATGATCGTCGCAAACGACGTGTGGATGCTCATCATGGACAGAAAGCCACCACTTTGGTGACTGTTAAAAAAGCACTTCCTCGCCATAGCCTCGTTAATTGTCGCCTTAAAACAGGGCGCACACATCAAATTCGTATCCACCTTTCTCATCATGGTCATGCAATTTTAGGAGACCCTCTTTACAGCAATGAAAAAGCTCCTCGACTCCTCCTACACGCTCACAGACTTAGTTTCACTCACCCCTTAACCTTAAAAGACATCACCGTTAATGCCTCATCAGAAAGTTTTGAAAGCCACCTCAACAACCTTAAATAGAGCCTAACAGCTTATTTTTCATTTAAGTTTTATGAAAGGTTATGTTAAGCATCCTTTAAGCTGAGCAACTTATACTATAAACATCCTAATAAACTTTCTTTTTCATAAATCTCCTACAGCTCCTCATTCTGAGGGGCTATTTTTATGATAAAAGGGAATTTAAGTTTCTCGAAAGGTTGTTTTAAGTCTAACTTAAGATAAGCAACTTATACTATAAACATCCTAATAGACTTTTACTGGGCATAGCCCAGTATCGTCATCTCTAAGGGCTAAAGCCCAAAGAGCTGGCATATCTTTTTCATAAATCTCCTACGGCTCCTCATTACGAGGGGCTGTTTTTGTGATGGGAGGACATTTAAGTTTTATGAGAGCTTACTTTCTCTAATTTTTATTGACATATATATCGAGATACGATATACTGTTTACATCGAGTCTCGATATATCATAATACGAGAGGAGTTTTATGAACAACAAGTTAAAACGCGTCTATGTTCCCATGACAGAGACAGCCTTCTATATTCTATTTCATTTACAAGAAGAACGGCATGGCTATGATATTACACAGAAGACCAAGGAAGTCACGGCAGGTCAGGTCGTGATTAGCCCGGGAACCATGTACGGCACCCTGTCAAAAATGGAAAAAGATGGCTTGATTGTCTTAGTCAGAGAAGAGAACAAGCGAAAGTTTTATCAGATAACAGAAACCGGTCGAGAAATTTTAGATATAGAATTAGCTCGAATCGAACGCCTTTATCGAAATAGTATGGGAGAGCATTATGGAGACTAAAACAGAATGTAAAGTATTTTTTATCACAGATTTCAATCATCAGGCACGCTATCTTAGTGACATGCACAAGAAGGGATGGAAGCTAGTTAAGATTAGCTGGAGCTTGTTTTATCATTTTGAAAAATGTGAGCCAGAAGATGTCGCCTACCAAGTTGATTTTAAAGAAAGTAAAAACAAGGATAGAGAATCCTATCTACGCATGTACGAGGACTATGGTTGGGAATTTGTCACATCATGCCAAAACTTCATTATTTTCAGGAAATTAGCTAAGATAGGGGAGCTTGAACTATATGGTGATAGGGAAAGTAAATTGGAATTTGTTAAAACAATCTTCCAACGACGCTATTTGCTATCTTTGGGACTATATTTCATTCTATTAGGTACCAATATGAGTTCTCATCCAGGTTTTGTCTTAGGCATTTCTATTATTTATATCCCTCTCTTATTATTACTTGGGCTACGTTTCTATCGTATGATAAAGAGCAACTAAGTCCCCAGACTGATTTTTAATATTCTAAACAAAATATCAATTAACTACTCAGAAGAAATTCACTTGATGGATTGTAATCCTATTCTTCTTTGAAATAATGATTTATCTACTTTTCAATAAAGATAACTTCTTTAAGCCTCGCTTAAGCTGAGCAACTTATACTATAAACATCCTAATAAACTTTCTTTTTCATAAATCTCCTACAGCTCCTTATTCCGAGGGGCTGTTTTTGGTGCAAATGACTTTAAATGACCCCACTCTCCTCTTTGTGACTTAGAAGTTTTAGGGTTTATGGGGAAATAAAAAGACCAAGTAGAACTTTTACGTCCTACCTGATCAGGAGATTTATAAAAAAGATATGCCAGCTCTTTGGGCTTTAGCCCTTAGAGATGACGATACTGGGCTATGCCCAGTAAAAGTTTTAGGATGACTATAGTATAGCCATAAGAACTTAAAACAAGCTTAAAGAATCTAAAAAAGATTTGGTAGCTTTAATTGAACTGCGAGCGGAAGACTTTGAGAAAATGATAGATTTTCCTTGGACTGAAATATCCTGTGTCAAATCTCCTATTTCCTCTTGGTCTTCTTGCGCTTTCAGTATCTTGTAATTGAACTCACCCTAAAATCCTTGTGAAAATGATGCTCGCTCTTGTGTCATGCGACACGGCGGTTGAGCCCTATTTTCATACGGATTTTTACGGGATTAGTATCTTGGTGTAATTGAACTCGCCCTAAAATCCTTGTGAAAATGATGCTCGCTCTTGTGTCATGTGACACGGCAGTTGAGCCCTATTTTCATACGGATTTTTACGGGATTAGTATCTTGGTGTAATTGAACTCGCCCTAAAATCCTTGTGAAAATGATGCTCACTCTTGTGTCATGTGACACGGCGGTTGAGCCCTATTTTCATACGGATTTTTACGGGCTTAGTATCTTGGTGTAATTGAACTTTTGCGACAAAGCTTGACAAAAATGATAACTTTCCTTGAGTGCTAGGCACTCGGTGTCAAGTTCCTATTTTTGTTGGGCTTTGTTTAACACAAAAGTATGATTACATCATGCCACCCATCATGTTTGGATCCATAGCTGGAGCTGGTGCAGCTGGCTCTGGTTTGTTGGCAACTACGGCTTCGGTTGTTAAGATAAGGCTAGCAACAGAGGCTGCATTTTGAAGAGCAGAGCGTGTCACTTTGACAGGATCGATAATACCTGCTTCAATCATATTCACCCACTCACCGTCTGCAGCGTTAAAGCCTGTGCCAGCTGGGCTGTTTTTTAACTTATCAATAACAACGGAACCTTCATATCCTGCATTGTAAGCAATTTGACGAACAGGCTCTTCGAGGGCACGTTTAACAATGTTACGACCTGTCGCTTCATCTCCATCTAACTCAAGGCTTGCCACTTTATCAATAACATTGACAAGGGCAGTTCCTCCACCAGCGACAATTCCCTCTTCAACAGCAGCACGAGTAGCGTTTAAAGCATCTTCAATACGGAGTTTCATTTCTTTCAACTCAGTCTCTGTGGCAGCACCAACTTTGATAACCGCTACGCCTCCTGCTAACTTAGCTAAACGCTCTTGCAATTTTTCGCGGTCAAATTCTGATGTTGTCGTCTCAATTTGTGATTTGATGATACCAACACGGTTAGCAATCGCTGTTGCTTCACCTGCTCCTTCAACAATGACTGTTGAGTCCTTATCAACCGTTACACGCGCAGCTTGTCCAAGAACCTGCATGGTTGCATCTTTAAGATCCAGACCCAAATCTTCTGTAATCACTGTCCCGCCTGTTAGGATGGCAATATCCTCAAGCATAGCTTTTCGACGATCACCAAAACCAGGAGCTTTCACTGCCACAACGTTAAACGTGCCACGAATTTTGTTTAAAACAAGAGTTGGAAGAGCTTCTCCATCTACATCATCTGCAATAATCAAAAGCGGACGGTTTGTTTTTAGAATTTCTTCTAAAAGAGGAAGAATATCTTGAATATTAGAGATTTTCTTATCTGTCATTAAAATAAATGGATTTTCAAGGTCAGCTACCATTTTTTCGTTGTCTGTCACCATATATTGTGAAAGATAGCCACGATCAAACTGCATACCTTCTACCACTTCAAGCTCTGTCTCCATACCACGAGACTCTTCGATAGTGATCACACCCTCTTTACCAACGCGGTCCATCGCTTCTGAGATGTAGTCTCCAACCTTTTGACTACGAGAAGAAACTGCTCCAACTTGAGCAATAGCTTCCTTAGTTTCAACCTGTTGTGCTTGCGCTTTTAGCTCATCAACAGCAACAGCAACAGCTGCTTCGATCCCACGGCGGATACCAATTGGATTAGCACCAGCTGTGACGTTTTTCAAACCTTCACGCACAATAGCTTGTGTCAAAATCGTTGCGGTTGTCGTCCCATCTCCTGCAATATCATTGGTTTTTGAAGCTACTTCAGAAACTAATTTAGCTCCCATATTTTCAAAATGATCTTCCAGTTCGATTTCTTTAGCGATGGTCACACCGTCATTTGTGATAAGAGGTGAACCAAAAGCTTTTTCAAGAACGACATTACGTCCCTTAGGACCTAAGGTTACTTTGACCGTATCTGCTAAAATATCAACTCCACGTACCATACTTTCGCGGGCATCTGCTGAAAATTTAATCTCTTTTGCCATTATATTTCTCTCCTCTTACTCTACAATTGCTAATACATCTGCTTCTCGGATAATGCTTAGTTTTTCACCATCTTCTTTAACTTCAATACCAGCTAGGCTATCCACTAAAACAGTTTGACCGACAGCAACACTAGGGGCAATCAACTCTCCTGTCAAGGTACGAATCCCTTCACCTACGGCTAATACTTGAGCTTTTTTAGTCTTTTCTTGACTAGCACCTGCTAGGACAAAGCCACCAACAGTTTCTTCTTTTTCTTCTACAAATTTGACCACTAAACGGTCTCCTAAAGGTTTTAACATCTGTATCCTCCATTCGTTTTAGCACTCATTGATAAAGAGTGCTAATCTTTACCTTTCTTATTGTATCACTTGGTCAAAAATAGTCAAGAAAAAAACATTACAAAAATAGGATAGGAAATCAGCTAAATCTTTAGCCTTTCCTACCCTATCTTTAGTGTAGCTGTTGTCGCTGTTGCTCAAAATCTGCGACCAATTTTTGAAGGTTTAATCTTCCTTTATAGATGCCGTATCCAAAGACTAGCATAGCTAGCCCTGACAGGACTGCCAAAATCCATCCAAAGATTGACAAGATCATATAGTTAGAATGAAAGGAGTATGCAAGGACAATACCTAAACTGGTTAGACTAAAGAGAAGGGTTAACCATCTCGCTAGATTCTCTAACATATGTTGTTGGTATTTGATTTCTTGTTCATAACCTTGGATTAATTCTTGTTGACGCATCATTTCACCTTTTCTTAGTAAGACAAACCTGGGTTAAAGAAGCCTGTAATAACCCCAACAAAAGCAATGAGAACTAGAAGCAACATCACTTTGATTGGTGATAGATTTTTCTTAGCCATTAACCACCAGCAAAGGAAGATAAAGAGAGCTGTTAAGAGACCTGGGTAAACCCCATCAAGTTGATCTTGAAGAACAAGGAAAGCTTCTCCTTTAGCATTTTTCAATTGGAAAGCTGTTTTGACAGGTACCCATGTTGCAGCAACGGCACCAATAACCATACCTCCAACGATAGAAACAGATTTGCGGATAGCTTGCCCTTGAGCACCAACAAGAAACTCAACTGCTTTATCTCCTAATTCGTAACCTTTAAAGTAAGCAAACTTCATCCCAAAGTAAGCTAAAAGGTTCCAAACAATAATATAGAAAATCGCACCTACTGGAGAACCACCATTAGATAAACCTAGTGCAATTCCTAAGATAATAGGAATCAAGGTCCCAACGATAAGAGAGTCACCGATACCTGCAACAGGCCCCATCAAGCCAGCACGAAGACCGTTAATGGTTTCATCATTGACACCATCTGCTCCATTGGCACGCGCTTCTTCAAGACCTGCAGTAATCCCCACGACCAGTGAACCTAGTTGTGGCTCAGTATTAAAGAAGGCAGTATAGGTTTTAATGGCTTCTGCTTGATCTTCTTTTTTATCATAAAGCTCTTCCACAATTGGAAGCATAGAAGTCAAGTAACCAAAGGTTTGCATATGCTCTTGTGAAAAACAAGTCAGATGTCCATAATACCAGTGGTGGAATGATTTTGTTAAAGTTTTTTGAGAAATTTTCTTTTGAGCCATCTTAGATATCCTCCTCGTCATCATCTTCAAAATCAACACCTGCTGGCGCAGCTGCTTTCATATTACGCACACTTGCAATTTCATAGAAAATCACTGCAAAAATAAGTGAAATCACCGCACTTGACACCAAGTTGAGGCCAAGGGATGCTGCAAGGGTAAAACCTACAAAAAATGGAATAAAGTCAACTGCTTTTTCAACAATTTGTTTTAATAAAATGGCAATCCCTACACATGGTAATAGTGAACCAACAGTAAAGAGTGTTTTCATTGGGATACCATCCATCGGAAGAGCTTCTTTAAGGAAATTGATTACAATTAAACCGTACTGGGCATAACCTATACTTTTTATGGACATCATTGCCACCCCACTGGATAGTGATCAAGATTAGTCCGTGTCACCAAGCCTACTCCGACTTTGATGTCCTTATCAACTGATTTTCCATTTAAGAGATCATAAGTTGTTGCAATAGCCTTTTCTCCCATCGTCATCGGCGATTGGTAAACACTTGCCTTCACTAAGGATTCTGTTGCTAAAAGTTCCTTGATGTCTGGCGAGCCATCCACGCTATAGATACCAACATCTGATTTCCCTGATTTTTTAACAGCAGCTAGGGCACCGATAGCGCTTCTATCGTTAATAGCCATAATCGTATCAAATGTTACTCCTTCTTTCATAACTTTTGAAACCAATGGCATACTCACCTCCGTTTGTCCTAGACCATTTTGCTCTGAAATGATATGATAGCCCTCATCATCCCCTAAGCCGTCCTTAAAGCCTCGAAGGCGCTCTTTGGTTGATAGGACATTAGGATGCTCTAAGACCAAAATGTTAGCTGATGATTTTTGACGCTTCAACTCCTGAGATAAAAGAAGCCCTGCTTGGTAATTATCAGACTGAATCGTACTATCTGCCACAGAAGAGTCCGACAGTTGATTATCTACAACAATCAGTTTAATCCCTTGTTTTTTAGCACGTTTTAATGTTTTGAGTAGTAAGGCATAGTCACTCTGAACAGGATTTAAAATAATAGCATCCACCTTTTTATCCATAAAATACTCGATTTGCTGAACTTGCTTATCAATATTCAAAGCAGGATCTCTTAAATATAATTTATCTCCTGAAAGAGCCACTGCTTTTTCAATTTCAGAGTTCACCATCTGATAAAACTCATTATTTAAGGTCATATAGGAAACTCCTATTTTTTCTTGAGTCGAATAAACCTCTTGAAAACGATAGGTCAGATAAATCCAGCCAACCACCACTATAGACAATAACAAGCTAAACCCTATCAAAACTTTTTTCACAAGATCCCCTTTCTTTTGATTTACTCATTTTATTATAACACGTTTTTAAGAGGAAAAATCAAAGACAAAAAAGAGGTTTAACACCTCTTTTTGTCTTATCGTTAGTTTTGCTTGGCCTAAAAATCTGATGATATTTTTAGAATAGTCGGGATTTACCTTCATTGAGATGACAGATAGTAAAACTCTTCATCTAGATTCCGCCCTTATGATTAAAAGGGGAGGTCTTCTCCTTCCAAAACAAGATCTGCTAAATCATCTTGTCCTTTATTTTCTCGCATCGCACGCTGTGCTCGACTTTCCAGAAGTTGATAACTGTGACCTAAGACCTCCGTGACATAGTGTGTTGTACCATTTTTGTCATACTTTCTTGTCCTAATCTCACCATCAAGAGAAATTAAGCTCCCTTTACTCGCATAACTAGCTAGGCTTTCTGCGGTTTTACCCCAGAAGACGGCATTCACAAAGTCCGCCTCTCGCTCACCATTTGCTCCTTTATAACGACGATTAACTGCTAGTGTCAAGCGTGTCACACTTTTATCTGTACTCGTTTTTACCATCTCTGGTGTTGCTGTCAAACGACCAATCAGAATAACTTTATTATACATTTTTCATCCTCCTACTGATTTATTCGAAAATGAAAAAGAAAAAGGAAAAGATCTCACTCTTTTCCTTATCATTTGAACACTTTATCCCTACTATGTTATGCCGTCCAGTGCTTTTGAGGATCAAAAGCCTCACCCACGACTGCCTGGTCATCTAACTCAATAATACCTCGTTTTTGTGGAGCATTTGGCAAGGCTAACTCACGTGGCGCACACATCATACCAAAACTCTCAACGCCTCGCAATTGTCCTGGAAAAATCAAGCTACCACTTGGCATCATAGCGCCTGGAAGAGCTACAATAGTTTTTAAACCGACAGCAGCATTAGGAGCTCCAGCTACAATTTGCACAGTTTTATCAGAACCAACTTGCACCTGACAGATATTTAAATGATCACTGTCTGCATGTGCTTGCATTGAAACAATTTGTCCAACCACAAATTTAGGATCCTTATCATTCTCAAGTTTCTCTGTGAAGCCCTCTGCCTCTAAAACCTTATTAAAAGCAGCCACAGCTTCATCACTTAGAAAGACTTGACCATTTCCTTTAATCTCAGCAATCTCTGAAGCTTCAAAGATATTCCAAGCCACTGTTTTTCCTGATGCCTCAAGATAAACACGCGCAACCTGACCTTTTTTCTCAACCGCTACTTCTTGGTTTTTGCTATCTGCCACAATGACCATCAAAACATCACCGACATGAGCTTTATTGTATGTAAAAATCATATTTCCTCCACTATTTCCATTCAGCTAAAAAGTTATTGATTTCATCTTTAGTTTTACGTTTTTTATTAACTAGACGAGCTATTTCGACACCATTTTCTAAAATTAGGAGACTAGGGATACCAAAAATATCCCATTTTTGTGCTACAGGCATAAAGGCATCACGATCCACCTGTACAAATGTAAACTCTGGATTTTCAGCTTCAATTTCTGGTAAAACAGGATAAATGAAGCGACAATCACCACACCAATCTGCCGTAAACAAGAGTACTGTCTTCCCAACTTGACTCACATAAGAGGCCAACTCCTCCATATTAGTTGGTTTTTCCATCTCCATCCTCCTTGTAATCAATGTCCCCTTGACGATAAACAAAGACAAAACGCGAATCATCCTCAAAAATGACACCGCCTGTCACCTCTTTATCATTGTCCACATAATCATTCAAATAAACCACCTGAATCGGACCAAAACTATCAAAAAAAGTACGAATCTCTTTAATGATTTGCTCTTTTTTCCTATCCTGTTGCTTGTGATAAGTCGAATAACCTGCCACAGCTAGTCCAACAAAGCCTAATAAACTCGAAAAAATAGCTACCTTTTTATATCTCATAATAACCATTATACCATAAGAACAAGCTACTAAGAACGGAAAAATCCTTCTAACCACAAAGGTCTCGGATTGCTGAACAAGGAGCGTTTTAAAAATCTCACTACAAATACCACCCTCAAAATATGATATAATGATAGCATAGAATCGAGGTAAATTATGGTATTATTTGATAAAATCAAAGAAGTCACCGAACTTTCGGCTATAGCTGGTTATGAAGCTCCTGTTCGTCAATTTTTACGTCAAAAGATTACCCCTTTGGTAGATGATGTTGAAACGGATGGACTAGGAGGTATTTTTGGGATTAGAAAAAGCCAAGATAAAGATGCCCCTCGCATCATGGTCGCTGCTCACATGGATGAAGTTGGCTTCATGATTAGTGACATTAAACCAGATGGAACCTTTCGTGTTGTAGAAATCGGAGGGTGGAATCCTCTTGTGGTCAGTTCTCAACGCTTCACTCTCCACACACGATCAGGAGCAAAAATTCCAGTGATTTCTGGATCAGTCCCTCCTCATCTTCTAAGGGGAACAGGGAACAGTCTTCCAAAAATTTCTGATATTATCTTTGATGCTGGTTTTACAGACAAGGCAGAGGCTGAAAGCTTTGGTGTCCTTCCAGGAGATATTATTATTCCAGACAGTCAAGCTATCCTAACTGCCAATCAAAAAAATATCATTTCTAAAGCTTGGGACAACCGCTATGGTGTCTTAATGGTAACTGAATTATTAGAGCACCTAAAAGGACAAAGCCTTCCAAATACCCTGATTGCAGGAGCTAATGTCCAAGAAGAAGTGGGGTTACGTGGTGCACATGTGTCAACGACAAAATTCGATCCCGAATTATTCTTTGCCGTAGATTGTTCACCCGCTGGAGATGTCTATGGTGATCAAGGAAAAATTGGGGAGGGTACCTTGATTCGTTTTTACGATCCAGGTCATGTGATGCTAAAAGAGATGCGGGACTTCCTATTAGATACTGCTGAAGAAGCTGGGATTAAATATCAATTTTATTGTGGAAAAGGAGGCACAGATGCAGGGGCTGCCCATCTTAAGAATAGCGGTGTTCCATCAACAACTATTGGTGTTTGCGCTCGCTACATTCACTCACACCAAACCCTCTATGCCATGGATGATTTCTTAGAAGCCCAAGCTTTCTTACAAGCTATTGTCAAAAAATTAGATCGTTCCACTGTGGATTTATTAAAACATTATTAAGGAGACCTTATGAAAATCGGATTTATCGGAGCTGGAAAAATGGCTTCTGCCATTATTACGGGACTTAAGGCTGCAGACAAAGGATTTGAAATTATCTTGTCTGAGGTCAACTTAGATTTTAGTAAAGAACGTGCACAAGCACTTGGAGTAGGTTATGCTAAGAGCCATGCTGAGTTGATTGCTGAGGCTGACCTAATAGTGTTAGGCATCAAGCCCCAAGTCCTAGTGACAGCATTAGGGCAAGTCCAAATTACGAAACCTATCTTGTCTATGGCAGCTGGAACCTCTCTAGAAACCTTAGCTCATCTCACGCAACAAGATCTCCCAATTATCCGCATCATGCCAAACCTCAATGCTCAAATTCTTAAAAGTACCACAGCCATTTGTCGCAATGCCTACGTTTCTGACGAGCTATTTGAGATTGCAAAAACCATTACCGACTCATTTGGAGAGACCTTTGATATTCCTGAAAAAGATTTTGACACCTTCACTGCTTTAGCTGGATCCAGCCCAGCTTATATCGCTCTTTTTATCGAAGCCTTGGCAAAAGCAGGTGTGAAATACGGATTTAGCAAAGACCTAGCCCTTGCTATTGTCACTCAAACTACTCTTGCTACCAGCCAAAATTTATTGACTCATGATGATAGCCCTCATACCTTTATTGATAAGGTTTCAAGCCCTGGGGGCACAACAGTTGCAGGTATCTTAGATCTTGAAAAAACAGGCTTCACAGCTAGTGTTGTATCTGCCATTGATGCCACTATCGAAAAATCAAAAAATATGTAAAACAAAAAAGTTCTTGGAATTTACTCCAAGAACTTTTTATTATTTTTGTAGGAAAGCTATGGCTAAAAAACCAATAAAATTATTAAAAGCATGTAATGAAACACTGTAAAGAATATTATCAGTCTTATAAACGACTACAGCCAGAACCGCAGACATCCCAGCGTATAGTACAAAACTTCCAATATTAGTCGGACCATGACTAAGAGCAAAAAGAAGACTCCCTATAGCTAAACCTAAAACTTTATTTTTAAATAAAAATTTAGGAACAAACCCTCTAAACAAAAGCTCTTCCATAATAGGCGCCCCAAGGACAATCATCACAAACAAGACTCCAAGAGGAACAGACTTAGCCATCTCTTCGATCGCTGATTGATTCGCTGTATTATTAGCCCCTTCAACAGTCATAATCAGCGTTCCAATAATATTAGTTAGAATAATGCTACCATAACCTACCCCAACTGATAACACTAAGGTTCTAAGATCAAGTTTTTTATCAGTATCTAGCACCTTTTGTTTTCTAGCCAACCAGATATAAAATAAAATAGCCAACAAAAATGCACCTATCACGATAAAACTCTGTCCTTCGGTAAATCCTTTTTTACCATAGATGATAGCAGTTAGAGGAACTTGAGGAA
>CAMCQB010000022.1 GCA_945876895.1 uncultured Streptococcus sp. | reverse complement strand
TCTAGTAAGGTAGATAACATCTTGGTTTCTGTCGGCGACAGTTGAACTTGATCAGCTTCGCTTGAAAATCGTCCGTCCAAACTCAGTTGAAACTGGTCGATAGACAAGTCAGTTGATTTGCTGAATTGATTGACCCTACGCAAGAAGGCACCGATTTTGGCATCCAAAATCCCCAGGGAGAAAGGTTTTGAGATAAAATCATCCCCTCCCATGTTCATAGCCATAACCGCATTCATCTCATCATCGCTAGAGGAGATAAAGATAATGGGCATGGTCATGGTTTTACGGATCTCCGTTGTCCAGTAAAAACCATTGTAATAGGGTAGGCTAATATCCATCAGCACCAAGTCTGGTTTGATTTCCGCAACTTCCTGACTGACAGCACGGAAATTCTGCACACTTTCTACCTGATAAGATTTTCCCAAATGCTGCTTCAAGAGTTGGACAATCATCTCATCATCTTCAACAATATAAATCTTCTCTTTTTTCATCATCTTCATTCTGCAAAAGCCAGGAAACAGGTCTTGGCTTTTTATTTATATACTTCTTTTCGATGCCCAACTTCAAGGGCTGTTACGATCAATTTATCATCCTCAATGCTGACGATAACCCTGTAATTGCCGATACGGTACCGCCATTGGCCAGAACGATTGGCCGTCAAGGCTTTACCGTACTGTCTGGGATTGTCGCACCCGTCAATATGCTTGTAAAGATACCGCAAAATCAAACTTGCAGCAGTTTTATCCATCTTTCGAATTTGCTTTTGAGCCTTAGCAGACAAAATAACCTTATAACTCAATGCCCAACTCCTCAGCCATTTGTTCTAATGTTATCGGCTCAATTCCATTCGCCAAGTCTTCTTGGTATTCTGCCCAAGCTATGTCAGCCACACGCGCATCGTACTCATCTTCAAGGGCTTCAAGTGTTTTAGTCCGAATGAGTTCTGACAAGCTGACACCTTCAAACTTTGCCATAGCCTGCATAAAGAGCTTGTCCTGCTCAGAAACTTTCAATGTGATAGCCGCCATTTTCTCACCTCTTCGAGTATTTCTTTGGTATTACCATTGTAACACCATTTCCCTAAAAATGCAAGAAATCTCGCACAAGGCGAGACTTCTTCTACCGTTCAATAATGCGATAATAGGTGCGACTAGTCCACTTGTAAATGACGAAGTAAATCAGAGCAACTGCAAGCAAAGTAATTCCGCTGACCGTATAAATCATAAGAGATGAGGTAACCCCAAAGGTCAGTAGCATTTGCTTCAGCATGACCAAGGATACCACAAAATGCACAGTTGCCATGACCAAAGGCATAAAGAAGACAGTAAGTGTTTGTGAGTTAATTGTCTTTTTGACAGCTGCTGCACTCATGCCCACTTCTTGTAAAATCTTGTAGGATTTCTTGTCCTCATGCCCTTCTGAGTACTGCTTGTAGTAGATAATCAAGGCTGCACCCAGTAGGAAACTAATTCCCAACAAGAAGCCTGTAAAGAGGAAACCGCCTGTAAAGCCCATCAGTGAATTGTTGAAATCCGTACGTTGCATAACATTTCCAAGATATTCTCCATTTTCATCGAGAATTTCATATATTTCACCAGATTGCTCTCCAAGAGAGAGTACCTCTTCATCCGTCAAATCGGTAAAGACACGGTAGTCCAGACTGACTTGATAGCCTTGCGGATTATTGGACTCATAATACTCACGAACAGTATTCAATACAGTGTCATCACTGACTACCATGACGGCGGCATTTATCGTATTGGTAATATCTGGGAAAATAGCCTGGTCAAGATTGGCTACATTTTCAAAGGTTTGATCGCCTAAAACAAGCTCTTTCAACGATGGTTTTTCGCTCGGACGCATAAAGACCACTTGATTGGCAGCAAGCTCTGGCAGGTCATTCCCCAATTTTCTGAAATCATCTTGCGTGATGAAGTAGGTAAAGGCTATTTTGCTAAAGTCTGGATTGGAAATGGTTTCCGGGCTAATGATAATCTCTTCACCACCATCATAGACCAACCCAGCTTGATAGGTCAGGTAGGACAGACTATCTTCCGCTTTTTCTGGAAAATGGCTGAGCACCGATTGCTGATAGGCACTTTCACCCTGACTTCTATCCGCAACTTTGTAGGTAATAGATGTTTCCTTTGGATAAAGACCACTTGTCATGCTTGACATGCCAGTATAAAGTGAAGTCGTTGTTGCAATGGTCACAAAGGCCATGACCGCAAGTAACGTAATATTGGCCAAACCCTTTGCGTGCTGCTTCATCCGAAAAATCATCTGCGAGGTGGTAATGAAATGCTCTGGCGTATAGAAATACCGCTTGTTTTTCCGACGAGCCTTCAAATACCAAGTCATAAAGCTGATATAGAACAGATAGGTCCCCGCAATGACAAAGAGCACAGCGATAAAGAACCGATAGATAACAGCTAGACCTTCTGCTTTAGATGAAAGCGATAGGTAGTATCCAACACCCAGTCCCACTACACCAAGGGCAGCCAGAAGGACATTGCCTTTTGGCTCCTTCTCTCCTTTTTCACTAGCTCGGAACAAAATCAGCGGACTGGTCTTACCAATGGTCCGAATGGCTAGCAATTCCAAGAGAAAGAAGATACCAGCAAAGAGAAAGGCGGTCATGACAAAGGCCAGAGGGTCTATTCCAAAATGCAAATCACTATAATGCGTTATATTGACAAAAATCAAGTAGAGAACATTTGAAAACACACCTGCTAAGACAGAACCAAGAACCACAACTAGCAAGAAAATCATCATCAATTCGAGGCTGGCTATCAAGGCTACTTTTTTCTTGTTCATCCCCAGCATGTTATAGAGACCAAATTCCCTCGCCCGTTGTTTCATCAGGAAATTAAAGCTATAAATCTCCATAATGACCGAGAAAATGGTCAGAACAACAACACCAAGACCTATAGAAATGGCACCTGAGCCCATGGTCTTCATAACTGGACTGAGCATGAGCAAAAACATGGAACAAATCAAAGTGAATAGCACAAGACTGGCTAAAACGAAGGGAGCAAAAACACCCATGGATTTTCGGATATTTTGCCCAGCAAGTTTGAGGTAAAACATCTACTCACCCCCTAAAAGTGCAGACATATTGAGCGAAATTTCCTTGGCAAAGTCTTGATTGCTCTTGTCTGCCTTGTACAATTGGTGGAAAATACGCCCATCCTTGATAAAGAGAACCCGTTTGGCGTGGCTGGCTGCATTGGCCGAGTGAGTTACCATGAGAATGGTTTGACCGTCACGGTTGATGTCTTCAAACAAATTCAGTAAGTCTTCTGAATTGCGGTAATCTAGGGCAGCCGTCGGTTCGTCTGCTAGGACAATCTGTGGCTGGGTAATCAAACTACGGGCAATGGCCACGCGCTGCTTCTGTCCACCAGATAGTTCAAAGGGACGTTTTTTCAGCAAATCTTGAATCCGCAGTTTTGGCGCCAAAACTTTCAACCGTTTTTCCATTTCCTCATAGCTAGTACGTGCCAATACCAGAGGTAAAAAGATATTGTCTTGGTTGGAAAACAAAACCTAGATTACGTAAACGGAAATCTGCCAGCTTGCTTTCCTTGATTTTGGTGATGTCTTGATTGTTTAAGATAACAGAGCCTCTCGTCGGCTTGTCCAGGGTTGCTAGAATGTTGAGCAAAGTCGTCTTACCTGAACCACTTTCACCCATGATGGCGATAAACTCGCCCTCTTCTACCTTAAAATCCACATCTTGCAAGGCACGAGTTTCCTCTTTTGAAAAGCGCGTACGGTAAACTTTTTCTAAATGATTGATTTCTAATAACATAGTTACTCCTAATTGTTTTCTTTAGCAAAATTAACTTGATTTAGTATAGCTAATTTTCTTTGGTACTAAATCCCATGAAATTGAGTTTCTAATTATCAGCTTTATAAAAGAAATACATGAAATTGTAAAAGGTTTTTATTTACTATTTTCCAAATTCTTGATAGTTAACTGATAAAAAATAAAACTAAACACAATATTCACTGTAATAAATAAGATAAACTCTAAAAATGTCATATCTTGCAATGCCCTACTCCGTAATCCAATCATCGGTTGAGAGTAAGGGAAAAATTTCGTAAAACTTTCATTGATAAAAATTAATACAAAATTAAGCATACTACCAATGGTAGCAACACCGACTCCCTTACTGAAATTTCGAGTTTTTACAGTGATATAGGATTGGAGTGTAATAATTGGAAAGGAAGACAAAAGCGATAAAGCAATCCATTTAACATGTGTGGCTAAACTAAGGTCAAATGAAATGCCGTCAATTTTTGCCGCAACTATAAAAATCAGCAGCAATAAGAGTTGAATTGGAAGAATAAGAAGAAAACTGCTCATTAATTTTCCTAAATATAATTTCCTCATAGAAACTTGATTAGCCTTTAGCATGTCAAGAGTTTTTCGCTCAAATTCAGGAACTAATAAGAGACCTGCAATAATGGCTAACATAGGAGGATAAAGTAAGGTACTATTGTAAAAGGTCAGTTGTCCCCACAGAACCAAAGATTGAGTTCCGTCGATTAAAACATCACGATTAGCAAAATAGATACCCAATCCTATCATACTAGAGAAACTCAAAAAGGCAATCCCAATGACTAATAATTGAATTTTCCTTGTTTTTGTCCACTCAGCTAAGAAGTAATCTTTCATCTTAGTTCCCTTTCTTTCTTAATATTAGAACCGCCAAAAGGTAGAGTATCAAGCAGTAAATGGCATAACAGACGATTTTCTCAAGCAACTGACTATCTAAATTATAGGTAATTGTGCCGTCACCCAGAAATTGATATTTATAAGGCGCAAGACTTCCTGAGCCAGTGATTGGGTTAAGTAAACTGGTAAAACCATAACTTTTTGGGTTTAAGATAATTCCTAGAAAACCACCTAAAAGTCCTAGAGCTAACAGAATCCCCTGCTTTTCAAGAATCATGGCCAAGGTCAGATAAAGACAAATCAATGAAAATATTGCAAGTATCTGCCCAATAAACTGAATACCAATAATCTGCAAAGAAATAGAGATTCCTGCCTGTGTTCCGAAAAGATAAATAATCATAATTTCGATAGCAGACATAATAACAAAGGAAACCAGCATAAAAAAGAATTTATCACGAAAAATGGCTGTTAGGCTTTGACCATTAGCTATTTGTAGTTTAAAGGTCTGCCCTTCATGTTCATTCCCTACAATTCGACTAGCAAACACACAAACTGCAATCGGGAACATAAGTAGATTGACATTCTGATTACTAAACAAGGTTCCAGCCATTCTTAACTCTGGATGTGAAGAGAAAGCAGAGATAAAAGTTGCAATATTCCAAAGTGTAGCAACCAACATCAAAATAATGACAATTGAAATAGATTTTGTTCGTCTACTTTTTAGCCATTCAATGTAAACACCATTCATCTTACGCCTCCTTTGTTAGATTTAGGAAAATATCTTCAAGAGTTTCACTTTCTCTAACCACTCGGAATATTCGGTATCCATTTTCTATTAAATAGCTCACCAGATCTGCTAACCGATCGTTATCCAAATCCCTTAAAGTTACTTGACTTTCGGATGCACTCAAAATTTCTACCGTTCCAAGTTCAACTAAGGTCTGAACAATATTTTTCTGTGAAAAATCACCGCCAATTTCAATCCAAGTATTTGACTTAATAGCTTCAATTTCTCCCTCATAGACAAGACGACCATGATTGATAATCCCAACTCGATCTGCAATGTGTTCAATTTCCGGAAGAATGTGACTGGAAATAAAGACAGTCAGACCTTTTTCTTTGGCTAATTGAACAATTAATTCACGAATTTCATGAATACCAGCTGGATCAAGACCATTTGTGGGCTCATCTAATAATAAGATTTTCGGCTTTTTCACTAAAGCAAATGCTAAGGCAAGTCGCTGTTTCATACCAAGAGAATAGGCCTTAACTAATTTTTTTCGATTTTTTTCATCAGCTAATCCAACGAGCTCCAATGTTGGCCGGATATTATTTTTATCAAATCCCACCATTTTTTGAAACACTAATAAATTTTCATATCCAGTTAAATTAGGATAATAGGACGGTTCTTCTATCATAGATCCAATCTGATTTAGGTATTTTTTGTCATTTCGAATGTCTTTTTTATTAATAAAAATTTCACCTGAAGTCGGAGTGACAAGTGATAGAATCATTTTCATCGTAGTTGTCTTACCTGCACCATTTGGTCCAAGAAAGCCGTAGATTTCTCCTTCTCGTACAGTAATCTTTTCAATATCAACAGTGGTAACGTCTTTGTAAACTTTTTTTAAATGATTGATTTCTAATAACATATAAACTCCTAATTGATTTCTTGAGTAAAATCAACATTCTCAAGTACACTTTGATAGTCGATTCGGTCTGATTCAGCAACATTTTCTTCTAAATCTACCTTATAGTAACCATCCTGGACACCGATGGCCCATTCCTTGTTAGTGGTTACATAGAGAGTATTCAAGGATACCGTCTTTTTCACTGCCCCTTCTTCTTTGACAACAGGCCATTCCATAAACTGAACTTCTGTTCCTTGAATACTATCTTCGGCAACTTCCTGTTTGCTAACGGCATAGTCTTTTCCCTTGTAATGGAAAGTTTGATAGCCCTCATCAAAGCTAAGGCTTGCTGAAGAGGAAGAACAAGCAGTTAGCATTATACTGCCCAAAGCCAGCAAGCCAAATACTTTCTTTTTCATAGTTTCCTCCCTCTAGGATGCCATAAATTGCATACTTTGCAAATCAAGTGCTAGATCCTCAAAAAATTCTGATTGTTCCAAGAGTTCAGCCTTTTCTTCGATTCTCTTTACTTGTAAAAATTTGAATGACATGTGATTTCCTTCTTTCTGTTTCTTATAAGTCTATTATAGAAAATATTCTATCTGCACCCTCTTACAATTAGCTCCTCAAACCTTACAATCTTGTAAGAAAAAAACAGCATCCTCAGATGCTGCCATTAACATTAAACCTGACCAATCGCCAAAGCATAGATAAAGAACAAGGCAAAGCCAAACAAGAAAATCAAGCCTGCAATCGCTAGTGCTTTTAGCCAAGTCGGAAGATTTTTATTTTCACCTGCTACCAAGACGTAGTTTAACAGAGCAAAGAAAGGTGTCGTCAAGAATGATCCAATCATGGCAAAACGTAGCATGGTAGCCACTTGTCCTGCAAAGAAGAAGATAATAATCAAGCCAACAATAGCAGTGACTGTCATCCAAATATTTAAAGACTTAGCCTGAGTTTCTTTTTGGTTCAACAACAAATCAAGCGAGGCTTGGTTAACACGGGAATACCCATCAACAACTGTAATTACTGTTCCAAAGATACATAAGAAGGCGATAAAAGTAATCAAGTAACGTGACCACTCTCCAAGTACTGAAGCATACATGCCTACAAATTGTGAGATATAAGCTGCAGATGCACCCTCAACAGGTTTACCTGTTGGATACTGGATAAGCGCCCCAAGAGCCACAAAGAAAACAGCCAGAATCGCAGTCCCGATAAAACCAACGTTAAAGTCAAAGAGGGCATCCTCAGTACTAAAATCGACCGATTTCTTTTTCTCAGCTGACCAGAGTGAGTTGATAGCTGAAATTTCAATCGGAGCTGGCATCCAACCTAGTAAAGAAACGATAAAAGGTAGGGCTGCCATTTGCCAAGGAGTCTTTTCAACAAAGTCAGCACCAACCTCAGGATGCTCGATAACTGCAACAATAACAGCAACCACCGTTGCAATTGTTAGAGCTGACATAATCCACTTAGCCATGCCATCTAAGAGCTTATAGCCTCCAAACAAGAGCATTGCCCAAATAATCGCTAGTAAAATCAATGACCACTGGGTAATGCTTAGACCAATCATTGGAAAGGCACTGGCAATAATAGCTGAACATAAAATAGCTACGCCAGCTGTGTTTACCATAGCTGAGAAAACATTTAAGATAAAGAAAACCCAAAGGTAAAACTTGCCTTTTTCAGCATAGCCCTCAACCAAGGTCTTACCAGTATCAGCTGTGTATTCTGCACCAAAACGGAAGAACGGGTACTTAAAGACATTGGCTAGGATAACCAAACCAAGTAAAGACCAGCCGTATAAGGCACCTGCTTGAGCTGAAGAAACAATATGAGAACCTCCGACAGCTGCTGACGCCATCAGAATACCTGGTCCCATAGCTTTTAATCTACTTCGCCATTTTGAATCAGTTTGTGACATAAAATACTCCTTTGAAAATAATGAAATAATAGATATATTATACAAAATTTTCAGATAATTTTCAATGGTATTTCAGTTATTTTTCAGAAAGATACAAAAACAAAAGGCTAGATAGCACATCCAGCCTTTTATACTAAAGAAATGTTTCGAGAACCTCTGCCACTTGATTATAACCTAAAGGGCTAAGATGTAAACCATCTGTGGTGTAGCTTTTATCAAGCTGACCTGTTGAATCGATGAGCTTATCATGAACATCTAAGTAGGTCACTCCTCTAGTTCCCTGTAACAACTGATTTAGTTGTTCAATGCGGTCATTTGTCCTATAGCCCACCGTTTCAGAAAATTCTCTACTGTCATGTGTAGGATAAACAGACTGGAGATAGAGTTGTGCTTTTGGGAAGGTTTCTGACAGTCTGTGACAAAGCTCATCAATACGGCAATAAATACTCAACGCATCATCTCCTTGTCCAAGATCATTGGTCCCAATCAAAAGAAAAATCTTTTCAGGCTGAACACCTCTAGTTATCTCATCAAAGTGTTCTAATAAAAAGCTACTATCAATCCCGCTAATACCCCGATTGACAAGCCTTAGCTGAACTCTTAGTTGCTCCGTCTTAAACAAATCCATAATCGAATCGCCCAAAAACAGCAAACAAGACTCAGTTTTAGCTGGCTCACTAGCAAATTGAACCAATTTTTCTCCCTGGTATTTTTCTAGCATTTTTAAAAAAGCAGAGCTCATAGCATGATGCCTCCTTAAAAATTAAATAAATCGTTGAAATTTTCTGCCATGGTAGGATGGGTAAAAATCTGTTTCTGGAAGTAAGAGTAAGGAATTCTATTATCCATCGCCATAGTAATGAGGTTAATCAATTCTCCTGCCTCTGCACCATATAAGGTTGCTCCTAAGATTTCTTCTGTCTCTGGGTTAACCACGACTTTAAAGAAACCACGTAAATCACCGTTAACATGCGCACGGGGCATATTAGCCACCAGCAAAGTATTAGCTTTGTAGCTCAATCCTTCTGCTTTAGCAGTTTCCTCATCTAGACCAACACGCGCCAATGGAGGATTGACAAAGGTAGTTGTCGGAACATGACGACGATTTTGTAGCGAATAAGATTTATCTCCTGTTAAATAACCATAAACAATACGGAAATCATCTAAAGAAACATAGGTAAACTGAGGACCTCCATTAACATCTCCTACTGCAAAGACACCAGGCACACTGGTTTGACAAAACTCATCAACCTCAATAGCCCCGCGATCCGTGAGCTTAATATCAGTCGCTTCAAGATTCAGTTCTTGAGTATTTGGTCGGCGTCCTGTGGCATAAAGCACAGCATCAAAGACAAACTCTCCTTTGTCACTCGTTATCACAACTGTGTCAGCCTTATTTACCACCTGATAGATATTTGAAGACAACTCAAAGTGAATCCCTTGCTCTTCCATGTAGGTCTTAGCTAAGTCTGAAACCATCGGCTCCTCTCTTGCAAACAAGCGAGATTGCGGATCAAAAACAGTTACTTGGCTCCCAAGCTCAGCATACAAAGTCGCAAACTCTAAACCGATATTTCCACCACCGATAATCCCCAGGCGCTCTGGTTGTTGCGCTAACTCTTGAATACCTGTCGAATCATAAACGCCTTGACTTTCTGCTAAGCCTGGTATGGGAAGGCGGTTTGAAACTGCGCCAGTATTGATAATAATAGTCTCCGCTGTAATCTGCTCTTGGTCTTGGTCGGACAGGAGCTCAATAACTTTATTTTGGACGAATCTTGCTTTTGCCGTATAGACATGAACCGTATCTTTTTGATCCAACATAGCAAAATTCTTAGCACGCAGACGACTGGTCACCGCGTCTTTTTCTGCCATGACACTGGCAAAATCTAGCCCCTTTTCTGCTGCGTGCAACAGGGTCTTAGTAGGGATACAACCGATATTGATACAAGTACCTCCATACATCTGAGGACTCTGCTCAACCATAGCAACTGTTTTACCTTGCATAGCCATCTTAGCCGCTAAGGTTTTTCCTGCCTTCCCAAAACCAATGACAATCATATCGTAAGTTTTCATGTTTTTTCTCCTTTGATTCTGATAAGTTTAGTGTATCACCTCTTTAAAAAAATGTCAGAAAACAGCTACGCCACGATAAAAAATCCCACCAAATTGGTGAGATTGATATTTCATAAACTAGCTGTATAAACTTGCACCATTACTTTCAATGACTTCTTTATACCAAGCAAATGATTTCTTCTTATAACGCGCAAGGGTTCCTGTCCCATCATCATGTCTATCAACATAGATAAAGCCATACCGCTTACTGAGTTCCGCCGTGCTTGCTGAGACGAGATCAATCGGTCCCCAAGTTGTGTAACCCCACAATTCGACACCATCTTCGATAGCTTCTGCTACTTGTTTGAGGTGTTTTTCAAGATAATCAATGCGGTAGTCATCCTCAACCGTTGGTCCATTAGGGCCATCCACTAAAACATCTTTAGCACCCAAACCATTTTCCACAATAAAGAGTGGCAATTGATAACGGTCATAAAAGTCATTGAGTACCAAACGCAAACCTACAGGATCAATCTGCCATCCCCATTCAGAACTATCAAGATAAGGGTTTGAAACACCTCCTAAAATATTACCTCTACCTGTTTCATAATCTTCTGGGTTATGCGCTACCGCCACACTCATGTAATAACTAAAGGAAATAAAATCAACTGTGTGTTCTGCTAGTAAAGCCTCATCCCCTGGAGCAAACTGGATTTCAATCTGATTTTCCTTGAAGTAACGCTTAATATAATTTGGGTATTTTCCTCTAGCATGAATATCGCTAAAGAGATAGTTTTGATTATTGAAGTCACGAACAGCCAATTGATCCAACGGATTCGCTGTCATGGCATAGGCTGGCATAGCAATCACCATACAACCAATCTTAAAGTTAGGGTTAATCTCATGTCCAATTTTTGTTGCTAAGCTCGATGCCACCAACTCATGATGCACCGCTTGATAGAGGTCTTGTTTGGATAAGTCCTCCATTGGTGTCGCAATACCACCTGACATAAATGGCGCGTGTAAGACGGAGTTTACCTCGTTAAAGGTCAACCAGTAGGTTACCTTATCTTTATAACGCTCAAAGACTGTTGTCACATATCTCGCGTAAAAATCAATTAAGTCACGACTAGCCCAACCATTATACTTTCTTGCTAAATGCAGAGGGGTTTCATAGTGTGATAGGGTGACTAAAGGTTCAATATCGTATTTAGCCAACTCATCAAACACCTTATCATAAAAAGCTAATCCAGCTTCATTTGGTTCTGTCTCATCTCCATTTGGGAAAATACGTGACCAAGCAATAGATAAACGAAAAACCTTAAATCCCATTTCTGCAAATAAGGCAATGTCTTCTTTATAGCGATGGTAAAAATCGATCCCCTCTAATTTTAAATTATCAGGTGTTGGAACTTCTGTAATCAGCGGATTAAGATCGCCAGCTTTGGCTGGAACACCACCTCTTGGGGTAACATCCTGAACAGACAAGCCCTTACCGTCCAAGTTATATGCTCCTTCAAATTGATTGGCAGCTGTCGCGCCACCCCATAAAAAATCTTTTGGAAATTGATTTGCCATATTATTCTCCTTTATCTTTCAAAAATTCTTCAATCACCTGCAGCACCCCATCCTCAGTATGATGAGGGGCACGATGCAAGGCAACTTTTTTCACACTTTCAGGAGCATTAGCCATGGCATACGAATGCGGTGTCATAGCTAATAACTCTCGGTCATTTTCTCCGTCACCAAAAGCCATTACTTGATGAGGACTTAGTTGCCACTGCTTCAGTAAAAGCTCTAAACCACTTGCTTTATCGACCTCTATAGGTAAAATATCAATCGCTCCATAACCGCTCGTTACCGCTCTAAGATTGCCCTTAAAGTTTTTATTAAACCTTTCAATGACTTGATGGGTATCTTTTTCAACCAACATATTGATTTTTGTTAAATGATTAAAATCAACCCCTTCAAAGTTTGGCACAAACTCTAAATGAGCTAAAAAAGCGTTCCACTGTTCTTCTTCAATCATCTCATGTTCTTTTGAAAAAATAACACTGTCCAATACATAGGAGCGATGAGCAGTTGAAAGCACCACACGGTAATCAACTAAGCTTTCTTTAAAATAGTCAATAAATGCCAACGCATCATCTTGAGTAATTTGACTCTGCCGTAAAATTTTAGAGCTTGTTTGGACGTATCCTCCATTTTCAGCAACATAAGACAAACGAGGACTAAGTTCCTGAAAAATAAGGTTGACACGCTCTATTTTATTGCCTGTCGCCACAACAAAGTGAATCCCCTTTTGCTCTAACTGAGTCAGGATACGCTCAAATCGATCTTTATCATATTGACCATATTGATCCAACAAAGTGCCATCCAAATCACTCGCAATCACTTTTATCTCCATAAGACCTCCTCTCTCACTACTGATAACTATAGTATATAACGATTTTAA
Organism: uncultured Streptococcus sp.; assembly: GCA_945876895.1. GTDB lineage: Bacteria > Bacillota > Bacilli > Lactobacillales > Streptococcaceae > Streptococcus > Streptococcus porcorum. The sequence continues at coordinate 6,336 of CAMCQB010000022.1, read as the reverse complement.
ATCGCTTTCTTACTTTATTCTATGTTATTATGATACTATCCAACGAATCCTAAAAGAAAAGTCAGAAGCAGATTCTGACTTGAAACGAAGTATGAAAGATAATCTTTTGAATTTAGAAGAAAAAACCAATAGTCAAATAAGAGAGTTAAATAATATCCTGTGTTCAGATTCCTTAAATCAACCTCGAAGATCTCAACAGCTATTTCTTCTATACACCAGCTGCGGTACGGTATTTCTCAGAACTTCGTCAAAAAGCACTTCGTCAATAATTTGTACAGGACAGATTATTAACGAAGCGCTTTTAATTTCTTTCGAGACCATATACTTAGTATTACTTTGTAAAAACTATCAACTCATATGATATCTCTTAAATAGAGTTCCAAAAATTAGTGATAACAAAGTGATAGATACTCCAATAATCAAAAGATTAAAGGTATTGTTTGGATCTAGAGTAACTGAGAAAAATCCAGTCCCAATTGGCATAAAAAGTATCGCTACCGTAAAGATAATTCCAAAGACTCTACCAAGAAACTCATTATCTACATCTCTTTGAACAATAGAGAAAAATTGGATATTAAAAATAGATAGAAATAAGCTAAACAGTGCTGGGGACAATGCTAGAGCGATAACATTGTGGAATATAGAATAGAGCGGAGTAGATAGCATTAACATCATACCTGAACATGCCAATAGGATTATTAAACGTTTACTTGATAATGATTTATTGACAATACCACTTAACATTGCTCCGATAAATCCACCAATCGCCTCTGCTGTTAGAAATGTTCCATAAAGTCCAGCTGAAATTTCTCCAAACATTTGATTACTATAGGGTAACAATAAATTATAGCCTGCTAGGAAAAAATTTACAAGTGCAGAAAGAACAATAATAATAAAGATTGGCTTATGGCTATAAACATACTTGAACCCTATTTTTAAGTCATCAAAGATCCCACTTATTGTCATTTTCTCCTTTGTAACTACTTCTTCATTAATGGGTACAATAAAGAAAATCAATAATGCTGCAATTAGAAATGAAAATCCATCTAATAGTAACACACCATGTATCCCAAGTAGCTTATATAAGAAAATTGCCACCATAGGAATGGTTACTTTGATTACAGTACTCGTTGTTTCTAGCAATGAATTAAGTTGGGAGATACTATCCTTTTTTACAATTTCTTTCGTAAATGCTTTATAAGATGGACCAGAAAAAGCACTCATAAAAGCCAAAATAACATTGGTGATGACAATCGCATAAACCAGCCATCGTTCTTGGGATATGAACGATAAAACTATACAAGCGACTCCGCATAAGATATTTGAGGAAATGATAATTTTTTTCCGCCTAAAACTATCTGCGATTACCCCACCAAACAAATTGAATAGGACACCTATTACGCTTTCTAATGATTGGTAGATTGCGACCATAGATAAAGATGTTGGATTAAGACCAGCAAGAAAGGTATTATTAGCAAAATCAAACACGATATCTCCAATAAGTGATATTCCTTTACTACTAACTAAATGTATTATATTTTTTCTCATTTATTTTCACTAGGACTCCTCTAAAAGAATATATTTTTATCCCATATAATATTATGGTCAATGTAGTTTTAGTAAACTTTTTAGGTATTTTTTGATTTATAATATGTAAGTTCGTAGAATCATATACTACATGTCTATTATTTAAAACCTATCAAAATGTAATTTTTAGCTTCTGAAAAATCTCCTCAGAGGTTCCATGCTTCTTATTAGATAAAACTGGCCATGCATTGATACCATCATCAACATTTCTTGGAATAAGATGATAGTGAATATGTTCAATAGATTGCCCCGCACTTTTTCCACTAGCCATTAAAATATTGACTCCAGTATAACCACAATTCTTTATTAAATGATCATTTATCATAAGTAATGTTTTTTGTAGTTCAATATATTTTTCAACACTAACATCATTTAAATTAGCAAAGTGATCCTTTGTAATAACTAATATATGTGCACTCACATCTGGTTCATTTGGCAAAAAAAGCCATTGTTGTATCATTTTCAAAAATTATTCTTCCAGATTTTTTTCGTAAGATAATATCACAAAAAACACAACAATCCATAGAATTTTTCCTCTCTAAGTTAGATCAACTACCAATTTGTCAACACCTTCAGTGTTTGATTTTTTCAGTAATTGCTCATACGTTTTATACTTCATATACTTAATATTAATAACATCTAAAACTTCATCTAGGTAGGGTATGTTGCACAGAAACGCAAGATAAATCTTCAAAGCTAGATTTCGACACTACTTTAGCCAGAAAAGTTTCCTAAGAATGACGTTTTAGCGACTAAAGGTTCTCAATCTTTTTAGCAATGTTTTTATAGCCCTGCATATCTTTAAAACTCTCCCATTCAACCCATTCAAAAGAGCTAGATTCAAGTTCATCTAAGGTAACTGGGATGTCATCTTCTGAAAAAAATAAATATTGCAAATCATAGTGATAATGACTTCTTTCATTCTTAGATACATTTTCGGGTATTTTATGGATAGAAATATTAAAAGGAATCAATTCATTCAGTTCCTCATCACATTGATAAAAAAGATAATTTGCATCAATTCCTGTTTCTTCCAGTAGCTCTCTCTGTGCTGCTTGAAGCGGACTAGTATCTGTCTTTTCAATATGACCCCCAGGTTGTAAATATTTCCTAAGAATCCGATGATGCAACATCAGAATTTTTTTACTTTTCCTAGATAAAACAAATGCCGATGCCGTAAAATGCCCTACAAAATTCTTCCTATCAATCATCTTTTCATTACTTTCGATTTTAAGTTGACTCAAAATTTGTGCCAAATCATCCACTTCAATTGGGTGAGTTAATAAATATCCTTCAATAAGTTCTTGATAACTAATCATACCTCAGCTACTCCTTAATATATTATCCTCCGGAAATAATGATAATATCCATAATCAACAACATGACTGGGATAAGTTTTGATAATTTTTCATATTATGTCTCCTTTTATTTTTATTTATTGTATAATAAATAAAAATATTGCTATATTTCGTTGGGAAAGTGGGAAAATATGAAATCAAAGCTTGGGAATACGCTTAGAAAAGTGCGTCAAGGAAAGCGGGTCAGCTTATCCTCTTTAGAGGATGAAAATCTCTCTAAATCACAAATCTCTCGATTTGAACGTGGAGAATCAGAAATATCTTGTATTCGACTAATCAATATTTTAGATAAGTTACATATTACCTTAGAGGAGTTTCTTACTTTATATAACAACGATCATACCAAAAGTACAACATTTGCTAGTTTAGTACAATATATTCGTAAACAGTACTCGTCGCAAAATATCAATAATATCATATCTGTACTTTCTGACTCTTCTCCTTATGATTTAAATCAATATGAGAAAACAATGGTGAAGTCCATCCTACATACTCTAGATTGTCATATCACCCCATCAGACGAAGAGATACTTCAGTTAACGGACTACCTCTTTAAGGTTGAAAAATGGGGCTATTACGAAATCATTTTATTAGCCAATTGCATCAGAACAATTCCATATACTTCTTGTTTTTTGCTCACTAAAGAAATGTTGAAAAATTATATCTACTCATCATTAAATAAAACAAATAAAAAACTTGTCACTCAATTAGCAATTAATTGTTTAATTGTCAGTATTGATCAAGGTGAGTTTCATCATTGTACCTTTCTTATTAGAGAAATAAAAAAATTACTAGATAATGAACTAAACTATTATGAACAAACTGTCTTTTTATATGCATTGGGGTATTTTGAGTTCAAAAAAGATCCATCTAATGGTACCGAAAAAATGAAGCAAGCCATTCAGGTATTTGAAATATTAGGCGAGGAGCATATCAAAGCACATTATACTGACCATTTGTCTAAGTGTAAGCAAGCTAATAATCATTCATCAAATTAAATAATAATCCTGTATTCTCTTGACATAGAAGGGAGGAAAGATTCCCCCCTTCTATGTTATAATAATACTATCCTATGATAGACGAGGTTTCTATGAAAGATTTTTTATCTGATGAGCAATTCCAACATAAAATTAGCTACCCTAATCCTCTATTACCATATACCTTTTACCATACAAAAGTGGAAAATGGGCGACCAGATGTATTATTTCATTGGCATAATGAGCTAGAAATCAATTATGTTCACACAGGGAGTGCTAGGTATCATATTGACTATGATTATTTTGATAGTCAGGAAGGGGATATCATTTTCATCAGACCTAATGCTCCACATTCCATTCATCCCATTGAGGATAAACATCACCAAACAGACTCTTTTCTTTTTCACTTAGATATGATAGGGTATTCCATTTTAGATAAGGCAAGTTTACTTTACCTTCAACCTCTTCAAAATAGCACCTTTAAGTTTGTCCCACGTCTATCCAAAGACCAAGAGGGATACGATCAGATCAAAGCTGTGCTATTTGACATATTTGAACTGGTGAAAACCGAACCCCCTTACTTTGAATTGCCACTAAAAGCTAAGCTAAATGAACTACTATACCTTCTTTATCGCCATCATTATATTGTCAAAAAAACTTCTGATGATCTCTATCGGAAAAATGAAAAAATCCGTGATTTAATTGACTACATTCACCATCATTATAGGGAGAATCTTAGCATTGACTTTTTAGCCAATTATATGGGGTATAGCAAGACACATTTTATGACCGTCTTTAAACAACACACTGGCACCTCTTGTACAGATTTTATTATCCAAGTTCGCTTAAAAGAAGCTAGTGATCTTTTACTCAACTCTATCAAACCCATTTTAGAAATTGCAACTGAAGTTGGCTTTAATAATCTTTCAAATTTTAATCGCCAATTTAAAGCCTACTATTTCTTGACACCAAGCCAATATCGAAAACAATTTAAAAACAAAAAATAAAGACGCTAGGAACACCTAACGTCTTTTTATCTTACTGGGGTAGCTGGATTCGAACCAACGCATGAGGGAGTCAAAGTCCCTTGCCTTACCGCTTGGCTATACCCCAATCACAACAAATAATATTTTAGTATAACTTTTTACACTTGTCAATATATTTTATGAAAAAAGTAGAAAACATATTGATAAGTTTTTTTCATCGATAAACTTCTTTTTGACATAAATACGCATAATGTGTATAATAGAAATCGTAAGGAGGTTAGGTATACTATGCCACTTACAGGGAAAGAATTGGCAAAACTTGCCAAGGAAAATGGATGGTATGAAATCCGCGTTAAAGGAAGTCATCACCATTTCAGAAAGGATGGTATTTCTAAGATAGTCACTATTCCAATCCATGGAAACAAGGATTTAGCAAATGGACTAGAGAAGAAACTCCTTAAGGATTTAGGGCTATGCTAGTTCTAAATCTTTCCTTTTTTATTATTTGGAGGTACATATGTTAAAATCATATCCCGCTATTTTTCACAAAGAGCTTGATGGTTACTGGGTTGAGTTTCCAGAGTTTGGTGGTGGTACTGAAGGTGATACACTCGAAGAAGCTATGAAAAACGCCCATGAAATGTTAGAAGGGATTTTGGCTTCTTATATCGACGAGGATATCCCCTTACCAAATCCTACCGATATAGAAAAGTTAAAGGTTCTTGATGGGTTTGCTACTCTTATCCAAGTTGACCCCACTCCCTTTTTAAAAAACAGCAAAACTGTCCGCAAAAATGTTACCGTTCCAGAATGGCTCGTCCGTCTTGCAGACCGTGAAAAAATCAACTACTCAGAAGTTTTGACACAAGCACTTGAACATAAACTACAAATATAAAATTTGAGCAAACCAAAACCTACTGTAAGAGTTTTTACTGTAATACAAGTAGTTCGAAGCTCATAGATAGAAATAATTAAAAGTAAATAGTTCAGGAGGGGATAAAAATGTTATAATGGATTTCTTGAAATAAGAGATTAATGATTGAAGTATATAATGTTAGGAGATTTGGTATGGAATATATTTTTTTATTAGGTTTTATTGGTGTTATCGTTGCAACCACTTTATTCATTGTTTTTCTAGTTCAAAAACCTAGAAATAAAAAGAAAATATGGTCTAGTGTTGGTGCAATGATAACTCTACTTTTCGTGATGCTCATTGGATTGAATGATACAAATCCAGATACTGAAACAGAAACCACTCAGGAACCGTTGTTCAAAATACTGAAAGTGACGGAGACCATATTTTACGAGTAGCTATTAATGGAGACTATGATCAAATTATTTTAGCCCAAATTTACTCTTCAACTTATAATGATGTTATAGCTGAGGATGATACAGTCACTCTCTACGGATTTAACATGGGACTGACTA
>CAMCQB010000021.1 GCA_945876895.1 uncultured Streptococcus sp. | reverse complement strand
CCAATAAACAGAAAAAGACAAACATCAATCGAGATGTTTGTCTTCAGTCTGAAAGATTGAATTAAATTCAATCTTTCTTATCAATCTTAAAAATCAAATCCTTCAACAGTTGTGAAATAATCTGATGGAGTTTCAGCACGACGAATCAAGCGAATCGTTCCATCTTCTTGGTAGAGTAATTCTGCTGAGCGAAGTTTAGCATTATATTGGTAACCCATAGAAAAACCATGCGCACCCGCATCATGAATGACTAAGGTATCCCCAATTTTTGTTAGAGGTAGCTCTCTTTGTACAGCAAATTTATCATTATTTTCACAAAGTCCACCAACAACATCAACGACTTCCTTTTCATTGCCATTAGGATTGTCCATGTTAGTAATGTGGTGATAAGAACCATACATGGCTGGGCGAAGAAGGTTGACAGCACTAGCATCTACTCCAACATATTTTCGGTAGGTTTCTTTACGGTGTAAGACCTTTGTCACTAAAAGACCATGTGGAGCTAACATAAAACGTCCAAGCTCTGTAAAGATTTTCACATCACCCATTCCAGCAGGTGTTAAAACCTCCTCATAAGCCTTTCTTACCCCATCACCAATAAGAGCAATGTCGTTTGGCTCTTGATCAGGATGGTAATTTACGCCAATACCACCTGAGAGGTTAATAAAGCTCAATGTCACCCCTGTTTTTTCACGAATCTCTAAAGCCAATTCGAATAACTGACGTGCCAAAACAGGATAGTAATCATTGGTAACGGTATTTGAAGCTAAAAAAGAATGGATCCCAAACTCCTTAACCCCTGCTTCTTTTAACTCTTTAAATCCTTGTAATAACTGATCCTTGGTCATGCCAAATTTTGATTCTTCTGGATGATCCATAATATCTGTTCCTAAGGCAAAAACCCCTCCTGGATTATAACGCAAAGAAATTGTTTCTGGAAGACCTGCAACCTCTCTTAAAAATGCAATATCCTCATAGGCATCTAAATTAATGGTCGCCCCAACCTCTTTAGCATAGACATATTCTTGAGCAGGAGTATCGTTTGAAGAAAACATGATATCCGTAAAGCCCATTTTATGGCTCATTAAAAGTTCGACTTCTGTCGCACAATCTACTCCACAATTCTCTTCCTGAAGAATTTTTAAAATAGCTGGTGTTGGAGTGGCTTTCACCGCAAAGTATTCTTTAAATCCTTTGTTCCATGAAAATGCTTGATTTAAAGCACGTGCTTTCTCACGAATTCCTTTTTCATCATAAAGATGAAAAGGTGTTGGGTATTCTGCAGTAATATTATCTAAAGCTTCTTTACTGATAAATGGTGTCTTCATAGGCTCTCCTCAAAAATATATTAAGGGTATTATAACAAAAAATGAGAATGAATAAAAGATGATTTTTAACAAGAAAAAAGCTAGGGTAACATCCCTAACTTATCTATCTAACACTATCTCTTGCCCTTAAGAAGCGATAAATAAGGCAAAGAAACTTGTTCCAGCCATATCAGCTAAGGCATGACCTAAGAAATACGGTGTCAAATTGTTATTTTTTCTCGTATAAAGGTAGTAATAGAATAAACCAAATGGAACCCCAATAACCAGCGCTGACGGCAAACCTTGGTAAGTGTGGAAGGATGTTCTAACAATCGTTGAAAATAGAAGTACCCACGGACGTTTCTTTTGACTTGTACTCAACAAAAGACCTAGGAAGAAAAACTCTTCGTAAAAACCATTAAATAAAGAATAAATAATACGACTGGCATCTAATGACATAAAGTATTTAATAGGTGTCATAATAGACCAATCATAATAAGGTAAATAACTTAAGTAGCTATAGCCAGATTTGATACCTGGAATAAAGGAATAGAGCGTAAAAGTTAAGTCACTGATCAGTCCCGCACCTAAAAAGATCAATGGTCCCCATAACAACACATTCCAAGAAAGCTTCACCTTTAACTGTTTAAAATCAAAACGACGAATCAACAGATAGAGGATGGCTAAAGCTAACAATTTGGCTTGATTACCTAGTGCCCACCGGTTATCAGAAGCTGTAAACGAGCTGACTCCTGTATCGGCTGCTTCTGTCGCTGAAAAGGATGCTATCCAATAAAGCGTTGAAGTATAAATAGAATTTCCCCAAATAATAGCAGTTAAAATAATGAGATCAAACCATTTGAGCTCTTTTAATGGCTGATCTGGATGAATGTGTTTCAGTAGGTTTTTCACCTGTCTCCTCCTAAAAATAAGTATTAGTAATGAATCATTACCTTTTCTGATCACTATCTTATCTTAAAAAGCTTATAACAAGCTTAATATAAGAGGGAGAAAGCATAAAAAGCTAGGTTAAATCCCCAGCTTCTTATTGTAGCGCTTCATAAAGTGGCCTACCATCTTATCTGCAAGAGACTGTTTACTCTCAACGTAAGATAAGGCGTCAGATTTTTATTTACGCTGTTTACCAGCATTGCGGTTACTTTTAGATTTAGTAGCTACCGATTTTTGAGCTTGTGGCGTGACATCCTTGCGTGTATGAGATTGAACAGCTTTTGGAGGATTTTCTTCAAACTCTTTGGCAACTTTTTGACGTAATCGTGGCTTAAGCACATACATTGTAATCAATTGTTGGAAAATCGAGAAGAAACCTCCGACCAACCAGTATAGCCCCACTCCTGCAGGAAGGTTCATTGACATGAAGACCATCATCAAAGGCATCATGAACATCATAGAACGCATTTGCTGTCTTTGCTCCTCAGGAGCACCGACCATCGAAAGCCATGATTGAACAAAGTAAAGGACTGCTGTGCTAAGTGTTAAAGTCCAGCTTGGATTTCCTAAGTCAATTCCAAGAAAAGTACTCTCTGCAACACCCTCAGTAAAACGAGCTGCATAAAATAGAGCTGAGAAAAACGGCATCTGAATAAGGATCGGTAAGCAGCCAATGCCACCAAAAGGACTCACACCATATTCTCGTTGAGCTGTCATAAATTCAGTCTGTGCAGCTAATTTCTCTTCTTGTGTCTCAGCATTTTTCATGCGTTCTTGGATGGGACCAAAAACAGGTTTTAAAAATGCCATTTTTTCAGACTGATAAGCAGCCTTCCAAGATTGTTGGAGACCAAGTGGGAGAATCACAAATCGGACAATAATGGTCACGATAATAATAGCCAAACCAAACCCTAAGCCCAAATCATTGGCAAAGTATTTAATTGCATGGCCCATAGGCTCCACTAAAAGTTTATAAACCCAGCCTTCACCAGTTGGTTTTCCATTTTTTTGTTGGACACAGCCTGACAAAAAAAGAAGTAAAGACAAGGATAGTCCTGAAAAAAGGACGCGATTAAGTTTCTTTTTCAATGGTAATCATTCCTTCTAAATAGATAATATCTACTTATTTTAACGTTTTTTTGAAAAATACTCAATACTTCTAGGGACTGATTTTTTAGTTGGCCATCCGAAAATCACTATAATTGGAAAAAGCAGCCATTTGCACATCACAATAATCCACTTTTGCTAAACGCGATGGCCCTTTACGAATTTCTTGAATAAACTTAGCCATTTTATGACTATCGTCTGATTGAACAAGAATTTCAACTGTACCATCATCATTGTTCCAAACACGCCCATAAATATCACCTAACTCGATAGCTAAGGCATACGTCGAATAGCGAAAACCAACTCCCTGAACACGACCAGAAACTAAAATACGAACTTTTTTCATTGTCTTTCCCTCCTCAAATTGGTTATAATAGCTATATGACTATTATAACCTCAAAATCCAATAATTTAATCAAAAAGACTAAAAAATTATTGCAAAAAAAACATCGAAAACATTCTTACCTCATTGAAGGATGGCATTTACTTGAAGAAGCTCAAAAATATGGGGCAGAGATTTTAAATCTCTTTACTCTTGAGTTGTATGCTGATCGTGTCACCCACATTGAGCAGGTTCATTTAGTGACAAATGACGTCTTAAAAGAACTCTCAGATACTCCTACACCCCAAGGGGTCGTAGCAGAGATTGCATATCCTAATCTAGACTTTCCTCAACAGCTTAAAGGTAAATTTTTGATTCTTGAAGATGTTCAAGATCCTGGAAATGTGGGAACCATCATCCGAACAGCTGATGCAGCAGGATTTGATGCCATCTTTTTATCAGAAAAAACAGCTGATCTTTATAATGCCAAAACACTTCGTGCCATGCAAGGATCCCATTTCCACCTTCCTATCTACCGACAAGATATCTTTAAGATCATAAAACAGTTACAGGAAGATCATATCTGCATTCTGGCCACTACTTTAGCACCACAATCCGTTGATTATAAAGCAATTCAAGCACCATCTTCCTTTGCTCTTGTCATGGGAAATGAAGGCAGTGGTATTTCTAAAAAAATGGCAGAGCAGGCCGATCATCTTATCCATATTACCATGCCTGGTCAGGCAGAAAGTTTAAATGTTGCCGTTGCCGCAGGAATAGTGATTTTTAGTCTTGTTTAAGCTTTTGTGCTATAATAAATCAAGAGGTGAAAAATTATGAAAGCCTACAAAGATAAAGAATATATGGAACATGTTGGCCATCTCATCCAACATCCTCGTGTTCAACGATTAGAAGAAATTGTTCAACATCACCATTCTAATCGCCTAGAACATTCGATAAATGTTAGCTACACTAGTTACAAATTAGCCAAACGTTTTGGCTGGGATGCAAAAAGTACTGCCCGTGGTGGACTATTACACGACATGTTTTACTACGATTGGCGTACCACAAAGTTTAAAAAAGGGCATGCGTGGACTCATCCACGTATTGCTGTTAGAAATGCTAATAAAATCACAACCTTAAACAAAAAAGAAGAAGATATTATCTTAAAACACATGTGGGGAGCTACTATTGCACCCCCACGTTACAAAGAAGGTTATATCGTCACTTTTGTCGATAAATATTGGGCAGTGCGTGAGGCTATGCGTCCTTTAAAAAAGGTGTGGCCGAGAGCACGACGTTTTAGCAGAAAATTTTTAGGTAGTCATCATCATTAACATATCAAGGGAGAATATATGAATCAACAAACCGTTTACACGCAAACAGACTCTGGTTTAGCCAGCTTTTTTACAAAAATTTACAGCTTAGTTGGTATGGGAATCGGCTTATCAGCCCTAGTAGCAGCTCTGATGACAACCGTTTTTAGAGATAATATGGTAGCCATCATGACCAATGCTCCTTGGTTATATATGGCAGCAGGCTTTATCGAGCTAGCACTTGTCTTTGTCGCTTCAAGTTCTGCACGAAAAAACAGCCCTGCAGCTTTACCTATCTTTTTAACTTACTCAGCTTTAAATGGATTCACACTTAGCTTTATTATCGCACAATATACAGGAGCAACCGTTCTTTCTGCCTTCTTATCTTCTGCTCTTCTATTTTTTATGATGGCTCTGATTGGACGTGTGACAAACAAGGATCTATCAGGAATGCGGAAGGCCTTAATGGCAGCCTTAATTGGGATTGTTTTAGCTAGTTTGGTTAATATCTTCTTAGGAAGTTCTGGAATGAGTTTCATGATCAGTATTATTTCCGTTGTGATTTTTTCAGGGCTTATTGCCTATGATAACCAGATGATTAAAAATGTCTATTATCAAACTGGTGGACGTGTTCAAGACGGTTGGGCCATTTCTATGGCATTAAGCCTCTATCTTGATTTTATCAATCTTTTCCTAAACCTTTTACGTATTCTAGGAAGAAATGACTAAAAAAGTCTATCATTTTCTCTTAGCTCTTTAAACAATAGTAAAAACCTGCTAACTTATTTTTAGCAGGTTTTTACTATCTATTTTTCAACTGATTTTCAACTGACTTCCTTTACTATTTTAATTAGCTTAGTAGTGGATGGATACTTATACTAATAAAGAGACTGGAAATAGACATCCATGATGGCTATGCCCTCACCCACAGAATAATGAAAATAACCACAAATCTCTCACCAGGTGTATAAACTTAGTGAGAGATTTGTGGTTAACGAACCTTTTCTTATGCGTTGGGGGCTTTCCTACTCCCTTTATAATATTTTTTAGCAATAGAATAGTATTAAAGTGTTTTCTCTACTTTTATGATTTCTACTTCATAGCTTCCAGCTGGTGAGTCGATTTCAACTTTATCCCCAGTTTTTTTCCCAATTAAAGCATGCGCTAAAGGACTTTCATTGGAAATTTTCCCTGCAAAAACATCCGCTCCTGCAGCTCCAACAATAGAATAAACATCTGTATCATTTGTACCGACTTCTTTGACAGTAACTGTCTTTCCAATCGCTACTTCATCCTTAGCTACAGCATCACTATTGATAATCTCAGCGTTACGGAGTTTGGTTTCAATGGTTGAAATTTGACCTTCAACAAAAGCTTGCTCATCTTTAGCAGCATCGTACTCACTATTTTCAGATAGGTCGCCATATGAACGGGCAATTTTAATGCGTTCAACAACTTCAGGACGACGAACAAGTTTTAACTCTTCAAGTTCTTGTTCTAACTGTTCTTTTTCTGCTAAAGTCATTGGATATGTTTTTTCTGCCATTTTATTTCTCTTTTCTTTCTTTTTTTGTTTTTTCTTTAAAAAGAATGTGGTTTCCCACATTTCTTTTAATTACTGCTTGATGATGTCGTTAATTTACTATTAACATATTTCTCAACATTAGCAGAATGGGTTTCATAATCTTCTGCAAAATAAACCTTCCCAGTTGTCACATCAGCTACAAAATAAAGGTCATTCGTTTCAGCTGGTGTAATGACTGCTTTAATAGCAGACAAACTAGGACTATCTACTGGACCAGGCATTAAACCTGTATTCACATAAATATTGTAAGGCGAATCAATTGAGGTATCAATCGTTGCATCTTCTGTTAAAGTTGTTTTTTCTCCTAATTTGTCCATTGCATACAAGATAGCAATATTAGACTGAAGAGGCGTATTCTGAGCTAATCGGTTATTAAATACTGCCGCAATTTTTTGACGATCTTCATCGCTTGAGCCTTCTTTTTCAACTAGAGAAGATAGAGTCAAAACTTCATTGACTGTCATGTTTTGTTTACTGATACTATTATAATATGGATCTAAATTAGTATCCATAGCTGCAATCATTTGCTCAACAAGATCTTCCAAAGTAGTATCTTCGTAATAATCATACGTTGCGGGGTAAAGATAACCTTCAAGTTGATACTTCACATCTGATTTTGATGGGAGACTTCCTAACAACTGTGGATACTTCTCTACCATACTAGCAATAAAACTATCATCCTGAATCAGATTTAAAAACTCCTCGCTCGTAAATGGTGTCTTATCACTTGTGGTCTTTGTATTGACGTTATTAGAAATAGAGGCTGCGATTTGCTTAATAGTATAGCCTTCTGTAATGCGAACTTTACCAAGAGCAGGACTAACTGGTTCAGAAGTCCCACCTTTTTGCAATTCTTTTGCAATTTCCTCTACGGACATATTCGGTTGTAAATTATAGTAACCGCTCTTGAAGTTAGCAAAGTTTTTAAACTTAGTGTAATAGTTGAAAACAGATGAGCTCTTAATCAAACCTGCTTCTTCTAAAATATTTCCAATTAACTTATTGCCTGCACCTTCTGGCACCTCAATCTGAACATATTCTGTTGATTTACTGTTGACTGGTGCCAAAGAAGTAGAGATATAACGATAACCAACAAAAGCTGTCGCTAGAGTTAGAAGTACGATAATCGTGACTAAAATTGCTGAAATACGCATGGCAATCACATTTGTTTTTCGTTTTCTCATAGTAGTTGTGTCTACTAGACCTTCCTCTCTGTCATCATTTGATGGCATTAATGCCTGATTTTCTGATTGATCATCTAGATGATCAATATCAATCACAAGCTCCTCTAATTCAGGTTCTTCAACAAACTGCGGCTCCTCTACCGAAATATTTTCGACTAATCCAGCTTCATTTACCTGATCTGATGTTTCACTCAAGACTTGCTCTTCTACGAACTCCTCAGTACTAGATATCGTATTTTTAGAAAGGTTTTCTTGAGCTAACACACTTGCAAGCGAAGCTTTAGCCACCTGTTGAGGTGTTTCGGCCAAATCAGAGCTTACTTCAGAAAAAAGACTATCTTCCTCTTTTTTGAAAGCTGTTTCTTTATCAGAAAATGAATCTGATTTTTGGGAAGCTTGCTCACTAGCTGCTTTTTTATAAGCTTCTTCTCTAATTTTCTGTGCTTGAGCGATTTTTTCAGCTACTTTTTGAGCTTGTCTTTCAACCTCAACTCGTCTAGCTTCCTCTAACGCCAACTTACGCTCTTCTTCTTGAGCACGTTCTTGTGCTTCTTCTTTTAAGCGCTCCAATCTTGCATTTTCTTCAGCTTGAAGTCGAAGGGCTTTTTCTTTTTCCTCTGCTTCTTTTAAAGCTTTGGTTAGCTCCTCTTCACGACGTTTAGCTTCTTCTGCTAATTTAAGTTCTTCTTCACGACGACGTGCTTCTAATTCAGCTTCAGCGATAGCGAGCTTCAACTCTTCTTCTCGAGCTTTTGCCGCTGCCAAAGCAGCCTCTCTCTGTTCATTGGCTTTCTTGATATCTTCTAAAATTTTCTCTTTAAAGCTTCTGACTTCTTTTTGTTTATCGTCAAAATTATCGGTCAAAATATGGCCTCCTAATCATTGTCAAACGCCATTATACCGTAATCCATTCACAAAAGCAATATTTGGGATTATTTGTTACAGTTTCTTAACACATTTTAATGAAAATAAGGATTTACCCAAACCATATTATACCAAACGCTACCACCATGGTTGGACTCAGATAGGCCTCTATCTTCAAATCCATTCATACTATAGTAGGAAATTAACTCATCATGACAAGTCAACGTAATCCCTTGACGATGAGTTGAAACTGCTAAATCTTTCATAGCAGCTAAAAGTGCCGTTCCAACACCTTGTCCTTTAAAATCCTCATCAACCGAAAGACTGGTAATAGCGATATAGCCACCCTCATTATCATTTTCTTTCACTTCATGAAAGAGTTCATCAGTAATATACTCATGTGGAATAACGGGACCCTCAATGTAACCCGATATTTTTCCACCTATCTCTGAAATAAGAAAAGTATCACTAATTTTTTTTACCCTCTCCCGCATAGCTTCTGGAGTAGCGGCTTCATTTTCTGAGAAATTAGCTTGTTCAATACGAACAATATCTGCTAAGTCTTCCATTTTTGCTTGTCTAATGATCATATTTCCTCCTAAATAAAGACTTAAGCCGGAATAAATTATCCCAGCTTAAGTATTTTTTATTGATTATTTTGTGTCAAATTAGATAACAACTCCTCAAACGAGCGTTCATAGAGCTGAATATCTCCTGCTCCCATAAAGACATAAACGGCATTATCATGGTTGAGAAGCGGTGAGACATTTTCAACTGTCACAACCTTAGCAGGCTTACTAATTTTCTCTGCTAAGTCTTTAACTTTTACTTCTCCTTTATCCACTTCACGCGCACTACCATAGATTTGAGCTAAATAAACAGAATCTGCTTCGTTTAGAGCTTGCGCGAACTCATCTAGAAGGGCAATCGTACGTGTAAAGGTATGAGGTTGGAAAATAGCTACAATCTCTTTACTTGGATATTTTTGACGTGCCGCATCTAAAGTCGCGACAATCTCTGTTGGGTGATGGGCAAAGTCATCAATAATAACTGTGTCGTTAATCAATTTTTCAGAAAAACGTCGCTTCACCCCTGAGAAAGTTTTCAAATGCTCTGCCACCAAAGTCATATCAAAACCTTCAATGTATAGGTTTGCAATTACAGCCGTTGCATTTAAAATATTGTGGCGTCCATAAGCAGGAACATGAAATTCTCCCAAAACCTTATCTTGAAACTTCACTTTAAAGTTAGAACCTGATGTTGAACGTTTAATGTCATAGGCTACAAAGTCATTTGTTTCATCAAATCCATAGTAATAAATTGGAGCATCTGAGGTAATCTGACGAAGTAACTCATCTTCACCATAGATAAACAGTCCCTTTTGAATCTGCTTTGCATAGTCGTTAAAAGCATTAAAAACATCATCAATACCTGTAAAATAGTCTGGATGATCAAAATCGATATTGGTAATAATACTGTACTCTGGATGATAAGGCATAAAGTGACGTTCATATTCATCTGATTCAAATACGAAATATTGACTATGTGCCGACCCTCGACCAGTACCATCACCAATCAAAAAGGAAGTATCTGTAATATTTTTCATCACATGTGCCAATAAGCCTGTTGTGGAGGTTTTTCCATGTGCTCCTGCCACTCCAAGACTTGTAAAGCGACGCATAAACTCACCTAAAAATTCGTGGTAACGTTTAAAAGGAATCCCGTTAGCAACAGCATAAGCAACCTCGATATTATTATCTGGACGAAAGGCATTCCCTGCAATCACTTCAATATCATCTGAAATATTAGATTCATCAAAAGGAAGTAATGAAATACCAGCTTTTTCTAGACCGTGCTGAGTAAAATAATATTTTTCAACATCACTCCCTTGTACTTGATAGCCCATTTGATGTAAGAGTAGAGCTAGTGCGCTCATGCCTGAGCCTTTAATGCCTATAAAATGATAGGTTTTCGTCATGTTTTCTCCTTTAATATCAATCTTCAAATCGAGTCAAATTTAACTCTTGAGCCACCCTTTTTTCAGTTTTTAACTGCCTATCTGGATAATTGTAAATCTGACTTTTCTTTAAGAAATCATAGTTATTTTTCTTTTTAGTAGTATTCTTTTGATTTTTAGGTTGCTGATAGCGATTAGGAAGTTCTGCTAAGATATAAGTTTCTTGTCTCAATTTATCAGAAAATCGAGATAACTCTGTCATTGGCTTAGATGACTTTAGTATTTGACCAGACTGAGTTTTAGATTGTGGTTTTTGATAAGATTCTGTTTTTATTGATGAACTTGCTTTACTTGATAGCACTGGACTGGTTTTTATTTTATTGGATAGATAGTCTTGGCGCTTTCTTTTCAAATCGCGTTTAGAATTTTCCCTCATCTGTTCAGCGTAAGTCTTATCCTCAGATACCACCACTTGTGATACTCTAGTTGTTTCTTCCTTTATAGCCGATGAGATAGGACGTTCCTGTAAAGTCTCTTGATAATCCTTATCCTGATAAGTACCATGGATATTGGTAATCAAATCCTCAGTTTCATATAATTTCATGATTTTAGGCTGTTCCACAATAATTTCATGATCAGCCACTAAGGGGAATTTCCTCTTTTTACGATCCATGCTACCCTTCCTTTCTATAGCATTCCTATTATAAACTAAAATAGAAAAGTTTTCAAAATTTACCTTTTTATTTATTAAAAATTATTAAGTCATTCCAAGAATCTCTTTTATTTCCTCTATTGTCATATTAGACTGTGTCGCGTCCCCATCAAGAACACTGGCAACTAGATGTTTCTTACTTTCTTGTAACTCTAAAATTTTCTCTTCGATTGTTCCGCGTGTAATCAAACGATAGACCTCAACATTTTCTCGTTGCCCTAAACGATGAGCACGACTAATCGCTTGCATCTCTACAGCTGGATTCCACCAAAGGTCAATCAAGACAACAGTATCAGCTCCCGTCAAGTTCAAACCAACCCCACCTGCTTTTAAAGAAATCAAAACCAGATCTTTTGAGCCATTATTAAATGCCCTTGTAATTTCTTGGCGTTGATCAGCAGGTGTAGAACCTGTGATTTTATAACTTGTCAGACCAATCTTGGTCAGCTCCTCTTCTGCGATATCTAACATTCCTCGAAACTGAGAAAAGACCAGTGCTCGGTGACCACTATCTTTAATTTGTTGCAAGAGCTCTCTTAAACTGTTAATCTTTCCTGACTCTCCTTCATAAGTCATAAAAAGTTTAGGAGTATCACAAATCTGGCGTAGCCTAGTGATACCTGATAAAATCTCAATTTTACTGCGATTAAGATCAGAATCTGAAGCACCTTTAATTCTTTCTTGCATTTGTCGTAATTGTGCGAGATAAATCGCTTTTTGACTATCTGCTAACTCATTGGCATAAGTCGTTTCTATCAAATCAGGTAACTCAGGTAGAACATCTTCTTTTTTACGTCGCATCACAAAAGGTTTAATATAACGCGATACAGTCTTTGGATCTAATTTTAAAAATGTTTTCTTATTAGGAAGTAATCCTGGTAAAACAATCTGAAAAATCGACCAAATTTCCAAAAGCTTATTTTCCACAGGTGTTCCAGATAAAGCAAAGCACTGCTTGGCTTCAAACTCTCTTAAATGTTGAGCAATCTTGGTCTGAGTATTTTTCATCACTTGTGCTTCATCTAAGATTAAATAGTCAAACTGATACTGGCGATAAACCTCAAAATCTTGCCTAAAAGAAGAATAACTTGTGATGGTAACCTGATGCGCTTGCTGAATAAGCTCATCGCGGTTAACTTTAGAGCCGTAAGCAACAACCACGTCTAAGTCTGGTGAGAATTTTTTAAATTCATCTTGCCAATTATAAATCAGACTGGAAGGCGATAAAATTAAGACCTTAGATGCCTTAGTTAATTTAGAGGATAAAAAGGCAATGGTCTGAAGGGTTTTTCCTAGTCCCATATCATCTGCTAAAATCCCACCAAAACCATAGTGATCTAGCATAGATAGCCACCTAACTCCTGATAATTGATAATCTCTCAACTCCGCTTGAACTCTTAAACTTGGAAGAGGGTAATTTTCTGGGTGTGTTAAGTCCTGTGCCATCTTTTTAAAATCATCTGAAAAACTAATATTAGATATATTTTTAAAATGATCTGCAATTTGATAAGTGGCTACTCCTGATAACTCTAAATGCCCATTAACTGCTGCTTTGGCACGTAATTTTTGGAGGACTTGAGCAACTTTTTGAGTCTCTTCATCAAATAAAATCAACTTTCCTGATTGACTAATAAAATAAGGTGCATTTTGATACAGTGCTGTCAAGGCCTCATCCACATCATCTTCTACGATATTAGAAAAATCAAATGAAACATCTAACAAACTTCCCTTGGTTGCTATTGATACTCTTGGTTTTTCTTCTAAATGGAAACCCGCTAAGGTATCACCGATATAGACTTGACCGATTTTTCTAAAACGATTAAGCGTTTCTTCAAAAAAAGTATATAAGTCAGATGGTAAAAGTGGGGCGCGATAGGCTGAAAAATAACCCTCGAAACCTGCTTGTGCCATCAAACGCTTGATTTTTTCCTCTTTTTTAAAATTACTAGCAAAGGGGAGTGACAACAGACTATCTTCTGTCACTACTTCTAGCTGCCCATAATCATAACGCAAAGATAAACTAATTTCCCCTGTGTTTAAACTATCAAAATAAAATTTGGGAGTAAAATCACGAATTTGAAAAGTTTTAGGAGCCTCAACTTGACCAACCTCTTGAAAATCCAATAAACTAGCTGCTAATTTTGCTTGTTCTTCTAAATTAAAGCGAAGATACTTTGCCCCATCCTCATCTATCGGAAGGGTTTTTAAATTAGCCACTAACTTTCTTTGCTTCTGATTCAAATGGTAAAAAATACCTTTATAAAAAAGATAGCGGTGATCAAATAAACTACTATAGTCCTTTTCTTTAATCATCAATTCAATGTACTGGCGATGCACGTCAATTTTAAATTGAATCAGCCCTTCTTCTCCCACCAAATCGTGAATGGTAACCTGCTTATAAATTCTATCAGCATAAGTTAATTGAGATTCTGGTAAGGCCTGTAGTAACTCTAAGCCTTCTTCAAAATATCCCAAGGGTAAGGCCAAATGTCTAGAATGATTTGGTAAAATATGTTCACTATCTAAACGGTCACCTCGAGGAATCACGCGCCACAAAAACGTAATCAATTCTTGACTTGAGGCATCAAAATTCAACAAGGATAAAGGTTCATAATAATTTTTTCCGATTTGATAAAAAGATTCTTCCTCTATGACCAGTAAAAAAGCTCTAATATCACGGATGATATAGCTTCTCTCATCTGGTAAGCGACGAATGCGTAAGGTCCACCAAATATCATTGGTATATAAACTCTGTTCACCAACAGCTAACAATTGGTAACGCAAGGTATCATCATCATTTAGAGATAAGTGATCAAGAAAACGACTTCCAAATGAAGTGATTGCCTGTGTTGCCTGCTTTTCTTTCTTTTCTTCCTTAATACCAGAAACCAGTTTTTGTCCTTCTGAATCATTTTTCATAAAATATTCTAAAGCGGCTTGATGAAGACAGTATTGTTTAGATTTAAAGAAATCACATTGGCAATTAACTTCCTCTGTATCCAAAGAAAATGAAATCATTTTACCATCTACCATCGCTTTAATGACCGAATCTTTTTCTTCTATTAATTCAAATTTTCCCGATTGATATAACTCAATCCCTTCGTTACGAATTCGCCCTGGGATAAGTTTAGCCATACTGATACCTCTTTTTCTTTATCCCTCTATTATAGCATACTTTAAAAATAAAAAAGAAGTTAAGCTAATCTTAACTTCTCACGGTTAGAGTTTGAGATTATTTTTCTGCGTCCATTTTAAGCTTGCCTATCTCAAATAAAAAGTAAGATAAAAATCTTTCTCTACTTCTGTTAGACCAAAGATGGCACATTTATGTTACAGGAGCTTTTATTTTCGTTTACGTGCAATCAAATGAATCGGTGTTCCTTCAAAGACAAAAGCTTGACGGATTTGATTTTCTAAGAAACGAAGGTAAGAAAAATGCATCAACTCTTCTTCATTAACAAAAATCACAAAAGTAGGTGGTTTCACTGCAACCTGAGTAGCATAGAAAATTTTAAGGCGTTTTCCTTTATCTGTTGGCGTTGGGTTAATTGCTATAGCATCCATAATAACGTCATTTAAAACAGCAGATGGAATGCGCATATTTTGATTTTGACTGATGCGTTTAATCATTTCTGGTAATTTGTGTAAACGTTGTTTCGTCAAAGCAGAAACAAAAATAATCGGAGCATAGGAAATGTATTGGAAATTATCACGGATATCATCTTCCCATTGTTTCATGGTATGATTATCTTTTTCTAGCGTATCCCACTTATTAACCACAATGATAATCCCTTTACCAGCTTCATGTGCAAATCCCGCAATACGTTTGTCATATTCTCGAATTCCTTCTTCCGCATTAAGCACCATCAAGACAACGTCAGAGCGATCAATCGCACGCATGGAACGCATCACAGAGTATTTTTCTGTATTTTCATAAACCTTACCAGATTTACGCATTCCTGCTGTATCAATCATAGTAAACTCCTGCCCATCACTATCGACAAAGCTTGTATCAATAGCGTCACGTGTCGTTCCAGCAATAGGACTTGCAATCACACGATCCTCTCCTAAGATGGCATTAATTAAGCTTGATTTTCCGACATTTGGACGACCAATTAAACTAAACTTGATAATATCTGGATTTTCTTCTTCTTCCTCAGTTGGAAGATTCTCTACAATCGCATCTAAAACATCTCCTGTTCCAATACCATGAACAGATGACACAGGATAAGGATCTCCCAAACCAAGTGAGTAAAAATCATAGATATCATTACGCATCTCTGGGTTATCTACCTTATTAACCACTAAAATAACTGGCTTGTGGGTACGGTATAAAATCTTTGACACATACTCATCAGCATCTGTCACCCCTTCTTTACCAGATACTACAAAAACAATGACATCTGCCTCACTCATCGCAATATCAGCCTGGTGTTTGATTTGCTCCATAAATGGTGCATCGACATCATCAATACCACCTGTATCAATGATTGAAAACTTACGGTTCAACCATTCGGCTGTTGTGTAAATACGGTCACGGGTTACCCCTTCAACGTCTTCTACTATAGAGATACGCTCACCTGCGATACGGTTAAACAAAGTCGATTTTCCGACATTCGGACGCCCGACAATAGCGATAGTTGGTAAAGCCATAATACTCTCTTTCTTGTTACAATAGTTTATGTTTTTTTAATAATTTTTCTGTTTCTTTTTGCTCAGCCTGTCCAAATTGTGAAATCAGGCGTTCAGACCAAGTTTCCGTTTGACGATCACCCGCATAAATCCTTTGGACTTCATCATAAGCCAGCACTACAGATGAATCCTGTTCCTTATACACTTCATCAAAGACGACAGCTTCTTTTGGTAAGCGTGGTTTAACAGGATGTTCTTGCGCAGGTTCTCCAAGTGCAATACAAAAAATAGGATAAGTATATTCTGGAAGGTTAAAGCAAGTCGCGACTTCCATAGCTTTGTGGCGAATCATCCCAATGAAAACACCTCCGTATCCCATACTCTCTGCTGCAAGGAGACAATTTTGTCCCGCTAAACTTGCATCAACAGAGGAAATCAAAAGATTTTCACTCCCTCTAGCATCAAAAGCCGTTTGATGTAAATCAGCTGCCTTACTTGCTCGGTTCAAATCACCTACAAATAATAAAATCGCCTGAGCTTGCAAAATAGCAGGTTGAGGGGTGAGTTCGTAAAGTTCCTCTTTTTTCTCTGCAGAGGTAATAACAATGATGGAATAGGATTGAAAGTTTTTCCACGAAGATGCTGCTCTACCTGCCTCAATAATCTGATCTAACTCCGCAGCTGCTATTGGACGATTGGTAAAACGCCTAACAGAAGTATGTTTTAACATCAAATCAATCATATCTGTCATCTACGATTCTCCCCTTCTAAATGCAATTCTGTAGCCAAATAACGTATGCGCTCCATCACACGCTTGGCTTCCCAAACCTCACCATCAGCTTTGCCAGAAGATAATTTTTTCTCCAAATCAGCCATACTATAATTAGACGTAAAAAAGGTTGGCAGATTTTCAAGCATACGGTACTGTAAAATAACTTGTAAGACCTCATCACGTATCCAAGCACTAGCTTGTTCTGCACCAATGTCATCTAACACTAAAATTTCAGCCATTTTAATGCGATCAATTTCTTCTTTGACATTCCCTGTTTTGATGGCATGTCGAATATCAATCGCAAAGCTTGGAAAATGAAGCAAAGTGGTACTTAACCCTTTTTTCTCAGACAAATCTCTTGCTAAGGCAGCTAACATAAAGGACTTGCCAACCCCCATGTCACCATAAAGGTATAGACCTTTTGTTATCTGAGGAAAATGCTCTACAAAACTCACAATAGCTTCAAAAGCTTCGATACGCTTAATATCATCAAGCATAATATCTTCTAGCCCAATCTGCTTATATGACTTAGGGAGATTGACCAGATGAATACGATCGCTCACTGCCTGTTTTTCCTGCGCTTGATGATGTTCTTTCGTTTCCTTATAAGAGACATCAGCATAGCCTTCGTTCATCACTAATATGGGCTGATAGCCTTTAGCAACATAAGCCTCATCACCACGATTAAAACGATCACGCTCCATACGAAACTGATTCAGTTTGGTTAAACTCAACTGTACCTGATCAGGAGTTAGACCTTGCTCTTTTATAAATATGGCCACGTCTGGATCTTTTAAAATCTGCTCTTTTAGCTCTCTTGGGTTAAAACGTGTGGGGTATTGGATGCTTATCTTTTCCATCTAGTCCTCCTTTCCCAAATCTCTCAGTCGCTCTAGGGCTTTTTGCCGATAGGCTTCTAGTTTTTCTTGCTCATCTTGACTGGTTTGATTTTGATAATTTTGATTACTCCATTTAGGGATATTGGTTTTATTCATTTTTTCTTTCGCTTGAGATTTTTTCTCTCCGACAGTCCGAAGATACTTCATCGCATCATCAGCTCGCGAAATCCCCTTGCTCACAAAATCATTGGCTAATTTTAGCACATAGTTTTTATGCAAATTAGCAGATTGAGTCTTATTCATGGTATAGAGTACCATAATGTTAATCACTTCATCAAGCAATCCCATCTGAGCCATTTCTGCTAAAATTTTAACTTCATCTCTAGTCACTATTGCCTGCTTTGGCTTTTTAATTTTAGCTAAAAATACCTCAGGGCTATCTTCTCTAGCTTCTTTGATGACAATTTTTTCTTTCTCACTAAAGTCATTGGTAGAAGGGGAATTCTGACTTTCCTTTTTGGCCACCATTCGTGAAACTAAAATCTTATTTTGACTAGCTGTTTCTCTCGCCAATTGATAAGTATCATACCATGTTAGTTTATAACGCTCAGAGAGGTTAAAAATAGCTACTAGATCCATTTCTTCATCCGTAAAACTAAGCCCATCTCTTCTCATCAACCGTTTAAAACTATCTAAGTCAAAATAGTTTTTAGCTACCTTTGGATGCTCTGATGGAACAATTTCTCCTTGATTTCCAAATACTTCCGAAAACTTCTTAGAAAGATTTCTAGCTTCTGGAATCTCTTCGTCCATCTCAGAAACTGCAACTTGTCCAATAGCCCCTTCTAATAAATGACGATACAGAGCATGTGATAGGAAATTTTCTTTAGATAAAGGCGCTCTCACATCAATGATATAAGCTTGACGATCTTGATAGAAACGAACAAGATCTAGAGCCGTCAAAACTGCCAAAGCCTCCTCGAATCGTTGCATGTTATAGAGAGTATGATTTAAAATCTCATGAAAGGCATGTCGCTTTTTCCCTTGATCATAGAAGGCCTGTAAATAGCAATATAAAATATAAGCATCAGCTTTAATAATGGGATAATACAGTTGCATCGTCAAAGGATCAGCAACCTCTATCCTCCCTTTATCAAGATAGTAGAAGGAATCATTCGCTCGCATCTTTATCTAATCTCTTTTTCTTTGTGCGCATACTTTTAGTCAACTGGTGCAACAACTCTTCCAACTCATCGACATCTTTAAAGCTACGATAAACACTTGCAAAACGAACATAAGTAATCTCATCTAAATCCGCCAACTCATCCATCACTAGATTCCCAATAACCTCACTGGGAACCTCATTATCATAGTCACTGCGAATCGTCTGCTCAATACGAGCAATAGCTTGATCGATCACCTCAGCTGATACTGGACGTTTTTGAGCACTCCTTATAATACCTGTATAGATTTTCTCGCGAGAAAAGGATTCTCGCGTCCCATCTTTTTTTACCACAACAAGCGGAATATCCTCTATTCTCTCAAAAGTTGTAAAACGGTAATGACACTGGTCACACTCTCGACGACGTCTAATGGTCGTTCCTTCTTCTGCTTGACGACTATCAATCACACTTGATTTATTACAATTACATTTTGGACAACGCATGAAAACACCCCTATCTCCCAAAGAATTCGTATTCTTTATTGTATCATATTTTGAAGCACAATAAAAGAAAGTAAGATAGGACAGTGTTTTTAAAAGAATACATAAAGAGGTTGGATTGCACCAACCTCTCAATAGAAATATCATCTATGATACTAATGATCATTTTCCCTTACAATAGGGATACGCAATATAAACTCTGTTCCTTTATCAACTTTACTCACAACATCTATCTGACAATGATAAGCTTCCACAATTTCACTCAAAATAGATAACCCAATTCCTAAACCAGCTTGTGTACTTACACGATGGCGTGACTTATCAGACCTATAAAAGCGCTCAAAAATATGCTGTAAATCTTCTTTAGAAATTCCTTCTCCCTGATCTTTAACCCTGATCAAAGCATATTGATCCTCTAAACCTATTGATAAGTCAATAACCTTTTTATCTCTAGAATATTTAATAGCGTTATCCATTAGGATAGTCAACGCTTGTTCAAAATGATTTTTATACATCTTAATCGTAATAGGCTGAGCTATCTGATCACTTAAGGTGATGTCAAAATCAGAGTGTAATCCTTTAAAGTTCCCCACAATGGCGGCACTGGATGTTTGAACTATACAAGTATCATTTTGATGCTGCTCAAAACTTCCTGTGATACGCACCATCTCAAGCATATCATTAATCATGATATTCATACGATTAATTTCTACTGAACTAACCTCTAAGCTCTCTTCTAGAATTTCAGGATCATTTTTCCCCCAACGCTGCAACAAATCTAAATGACCCTTAATCACAGCGATAGGAGTTCTAAGTTCATGACTCATATTTACTATAAAATCAGTTTTTAATTTTTC
>CAMCQB010000020.1 GCA_945876895.1 uncultured Streptococcus sp. | reverse complement strand
TATTTCCTTTGATTGGCCTTATTCTCCCTCAGTATGATATGATTTTCACCACTATTGTGACACTCTTAGCCATTCTTATTTTTATTCGTCATAAAGATAACCTTGGGCGTATTAAGCGTCATGAGGAAAACTTAGTTCCTTTCGGGCTAAACCTTTTAAAACAAAAGAAAAAATCAGCTTAAAGGCTGATTTTTATATTCTCTCACGTAACTTTTCAACAAATAAGTAGGCAGCGGGGCAGGTTAAGGTATTTTTTATCGTTAGGTGATTGATTTGATAAATCTTCTTACGATCAGTATGAGGAAATTCTCGACAGGCTTTCGGCCTAACATCATAAATACTACACAAGTTATCATCCCCTAAAAATGGACAAGGCATAGATTGAAAAACCTTATCGCCATCTTCATCCACCTGCAAATACATCTCTTCAAAAACAGGAAGCTTCATTCTAAAATGTTTAGCAATTCTGGTGATATCTGCTTCAGTAAAGAGAGGCCCCAGAGTCTTACAACAGTTAGCACAGGCCGTACAATCAATTTCTTGGAATACTTCTTGATGAACTGCTTGTACCAGCTTATCTAAATTTTTGGGTGCTTTTTTCTTTAGGCTAGCCAAAAATTTTCGATGTTCCCCCTGTTTTTGTTGAGCAAGTTGTTGATATTTTTCTAAGTCAATAGTTGTTTGTGACATCTCAATTTCTTTCTAAGGGTTCGTTTTCATTCTATTATACTATATCAAAAAGAAAAGGCAAATAGGCCTTTTCTTTTTTGATTATACTGATTTTTTACGTATAGCATAAAGTCCGTAGGTTGTGAGACTAACACCTAATAAAATAGCTAGGGCTGACTCTTTTGAGTTAGTCAACGGTAACTGGTTTTCTTTAGGAGAGGTAACGTAAGTCACAGGGACAGCAAGTGTCTTGACAGAAGTTTGAGCCGCATTTGTTGAGTAATTCAACGTTTGTTGAACATAAGGACGAGCTGTTCCATGAGACGAAGATTTTGTATAAGTTGTCCCACTAGAAGCAGAGTCTTTCTGAGTCTCAGTTTGAATAGGATCTGTTTTTGAAGTATTGGTTGTGTCTGTGACTTTACCAGGGTAATCGTTTTGATCAGTGTGGTTTGTTCCTGCTATCACTTCGAGATAATCCGCAAAACCATCTTGATCTGTATCCAATTGACTATCTACTGAAATCGTACGAGAGTTCGGATTCACCACTTGATACTGACTAAGATCAGCTGTGGCTAGGTAGTCTGCAAAAACGGTATCCATAGAAGGACCTTCTTCGCGAGGACCACCGAGCATAGTATAGCCATCCCCACCTGCTGCAAGGAAGTCATTCGTTGCTAAATAGTAGGTCTTATCTAAATCAAGATCCAAATAAGATGCCGTATCGTGGTCATATATCTGAATCGCTAAAATTCGAGATTCTGGATCTAGGGCTGTATCGTAATAAACCTTTGCACCTGAAACCTGTAGGAAGCCTCCACTTGCTTCTAGTAGGGGGCGTCCATTTTCATCAAGCACAGATCCACCATCAGCATTTACCTGTAAAATAGAGCCTAGTGATTTCACGAACATCTCTTTGATTTGTTGTCCAGTAACTGTAATTTGTGAAATACTATTACCAAATGGTAATACTGCTACGATATCACCTCTTGTAATAGGGGCGTCTTTTTTAATCGTCTCACGCAGACCACCACCATTGGTAACAGCTAGATTAGTCTTATGAGCAAATCCTGTTTGACCATAAGTCCATAAAGCATCGGCAACAGCATTACCAAGGTTGGTTTCACGGACACGCACATTCGTACGTTCGCCATTTAATTCGACTGAATTATTTTCAACAATCACTACTGCATTTTCAGCTTCTAGGCGAGCCTTAGCATCGGCAACTAGAGCAGCAACTTTTTCATTAGCAGTCACATCTGCTGTTTCTGAAGCAGAAATCACACCCGCAAGGACTCTATCTGAGTTCAGGGTTATTTTACCAAGGTTGTTAAGATAACTGCCAGTTTGGTTATAAGTGACATTGCCATAAGTAGCTGACTCCAAGGTGTGGGAGTGACCATCAATGACCACTACTTGTTTATCCGATAAAAGACTATTTTTAGACAATGCTTCAGCTAACGTTTTGCCTTGCCATTCAACAGGAGTTGTCGTATCAATACCGAGATGCGCTAAAATGATATAACGTTTATAGTTTACACCTGTAGCTTTAGCACGCGCTTCAATCTCAGCAATAACAGTTTCCACTTCAGAAATAGGGTCTGTAAATGTTACCCCTTCAACATTTTTGGGATGTGTTTTAGTCGCTGTTTCAGGTGTTGTCACACCAATCACAACAACTTCATCCCCAACTATCTCTTTGTTTTTATCAATTACAGTTGAAGCCTCAAATAAACGCGCACCGTTAACATAAACATTTGAACTAATCAGAGGGAATGTTAGTAGCTCATCTAACTTTTTCAACTGATCCAATCCAAAGTCAAACTCATGATTTCCCAATGTCATGGCATCATAGCCGATTTCATTCATAATCTTAGCGACATCTTCACCTTTTGAACTATTGGTGATTGGCAAACCTTGAAAGGCGTCCCCAGCATCAACAACAATTGTTGTTTGATCTTTAGCACATTCTTCTGCGACAATTGTTGCTTCTTTAGCTACTCCAATAACACCTTTAGCTTCTTCAATACGTCCATGCATGTCATTCGTATGAAGGATAACCATCTCATCTGATGAGCTGTCAGATGCAATGGTTTCAGATGTTTCTGAAACAGCTGTGAGACTACTTGCTGTTGCTTGAGTCAACTCACTTGTTGCCACTTCAGTACTTTCAGATGTTGCTGTTGAGGCTGGATTTACTTCTGAAGAAGCTGACTCTGACACTGAGACAATATCTACTGACAATGGACTAGCTTCTGAAGAAGCCGTCTCTACTGCTAAAGTTACGTCTGTTGAGGCTACATCTGTAGCAACTATTTCGTCTGCTTGAGCATTGACTGAAAATAAAGCTGTTGCTAATGCAATAGTTGATAAACTTGGTACCAATAATTTTTTCTTTTTCACTTTTCCTATCCTTAACTTCTATAAACAATATTTCCTTGACAGATGGTATATTTCACCTGTCCTTTCAAGCTTTCTCCAATAAATGGAGAGTTACTTGCTTTTGATGCAAAATCAGATCCGACTACACGGCTAGCATCTGGATCAAAAATCACGATGTCTGCTGGACCACCTTCAGCAAGATAACCAGCATCAAATCCATATAATTGCGCTGGATTGTAAGCCATCTTCTCCAAAAGTTCAGAAAGACTAAGATGACCTTCGCTCACTAGATGAGTCAAACCTAATGAAAGCGATGTTTCAAGACCTGTCATTCCTGATGGTGCTTGAGTCACGTCTGCTACATTTTTTTCATCTTGATGGTGAGGGGCATGGTCTGTTGCAATAACAGATATAACACCAGACTTCAAGCCTTCTATGACCGCTTTCCTATCAGATTCTAACCGCAATGGTGGGTTCATCTTAGCATTGGCTCCTTTTTCAAGTAAGAGTTGTTCTGTTTTTGAAAAATGTTGTGGTGCCACTTCCGCTGTCACTTGAGCGCCTAATTTTTGAGCAAATGCTACAACTTCAACACTCTCTGCCTTAGATAGATGTTGAATATGCACTTTTGCTTGTCGATCATAAGCAATCATCACATCTCGAGCAATCATACTATACTCTGCGACACCTGTTGCTCCACAAACTTGAAAATGCTTCTCAGCAATATTTTCATTTAAGCCCAAAACGCCATTTAACTCAGGGTCTTCCTCGTGTAAACTGATAAAAGTTCCATTTTTCTTAGCTAGATCCATGGCTTCTTTAAGTACTTTACTGCTAGTAAGTGGAATGCCATCATCCGAAAATCCAACAGCTCCTGCCGCTAGCAAGCCTTCAAAATCCGTTAAATTTTCTCCATCAAAAGCTGTAGTGATTGTCGCAACAGACTTGACATGAATAGCTTCTTTACTAGCACTCTCCAAAACCTCAGTCAAGGTTTCAACATCAGAAATAGTTGGATTGGTATTAGCCATCATCACTACCGTAGTAAAGCCTCCTGCTGCCGCTGCTAAGGCTCCAGTATGGATATCTTCCTTATGCGTCTGACCTGGCTCTCTGAAATGAACATGAATGTCAACCAAACCAGGAGCTACTACACAACCACTTGCATCAATGACCTCAGCTTGATCCTCTTTTAAGTCTTTTCCAATAGCTATAATCTTTCCGTCATTCACCAAAAGATCATAAATGCCATCAGTTTGACTTTGGGGATCAACGAGACGACCGTTTTTTATCAATAACATTCTTTATCCTCTTTCAATAGTTCTACACTTTTATCAGACTTATTCTAACCAATTAATAGGAGTTTGATTGGTTTTTATTAAAAATTCATTACTTCTAGAAAAAGGTTTCGAACCAAAAAAACCACGATAAGCTGACAAGGGACTCGGATGGGCACTCTCAACAATCAAATGAGTAGGATTCGTGATTAATTTTTTCTTTTTACGCGCAAATCCACCCCACAAGATAAATACAACAGGATCTTCCTTTTGGTTCACTAAGCGAATAATAGCATCCGTAAATGGTTCCCAAATCCCATTGGCATGAGCGTTCGGTTGATTTTGAGGAACAGTTAAACTAGCATTTAACAGTAAAACGCCTTGTCTAGCCCAAGATGTCAGGTCATGACTTTGACGAACCCCAATATCATCAGATAGCTCTTTTAGTATATTTTGAAGCGAAGGAGGCGCGGGGATTGCATCTGGAACGGAAAAAGATAGCCCTTGTGCTTGAGCTGGATTATGGTAGGGATCTTGCCCTAAAATCACAACCTTGACATCAGATAGAGCCGTCATCTCCAAAGCTTTGAAGACAGCCTCTCTAGGAGGATAAATAATCCCAGTTGTATAAACAGCCTCTAAAAATTGGTTTATCTTAGAAAAATAGCCAACCTCTAAATTAGCTTTAATCTTATCATGCCAATCGCTATGTTTCATCACAACCTCCTTCTCCCTAATATTATATCAGAAATACAGCAGTAATTAGCGCATTTTATAGCTTTTTTAAAATTTTGTTAAATTAGAAATATTGATGAAAAAAAGGCTCGGAAAAACCGAACCTTTTATCGATAAACTGCCAAACGTTTTTCTAGATAGACTTGGAAATGCTATAAAATAAAACATAAAAACCAATAAATAAACGCGACTATAAAATACATCGACATGTAATCCCACTCTCTTCAACCTACAATTTTTGCATTTTGAAAAATATCAGGTACTGTAATCATAGCGGTTAGAGAGGTAGATTTAATCATATCTAACATGACATTACTAAGCGGTGGTACTGCTAGGCGAAAAGCTTGAGGTAAAATAATTCGACGAATAATCGTTGCTTTTGGAAGTCCTAAAGCCCTAGCTGCTTCCCACTGCCCCTTATCAACTGAAGCGATTGCTGAGCGAAAAATCTCTGAAATATAGGCACTGCTCACAATCGAAAAACCAATTAGAGCACAAAGTAGAGCAGGTAATTGAAGACCAAAATAAGGCATTCCAAAATATAAAACAAACAAAACAACAATCATCGGGACACCACGCATAATAGAAACATAGATCCGCGCCAACCGACTAAGAATAGTATTTGGAGATAAGCGTGCAAGAGATATAAAAAATCCCAAAACTAAACCACAGGAGAAACTAAATAAGGTAATCCCTAAAGTGTATTTTATACCAGAAAGAACAAACCAAAAACTGTTGATGATCAGTTCAATATCAATAAATTTCATCGTAATGTCCTAATTATTCAACATCAGAAACATCAATTTTCTCAAAGTCGTAATCTTTTTCAACAGATACATCTTGACCTGCAAAGAATTTTTCAGAAAGCTTTTTCAACGTGCCATCTTTACGCATCGCTTCAAGTTGTTCATTGATTTTTTCTTGAAGAACAGTATTTCCTTTTTTAATCGCAAAATTTGATTCAGATGGATTATAGTAAACATTTTCCAAGACTTTTACAGGGATTTCTGGAAGAGCTTTAGTGGCCATTGTTTGTAAGTAAAAGTCATTTAAAATAACATCCGTACGACCATTGGCAACATCTTGAAGGTAAACATCATTAGTGACATTGTCATAAATCACAAGTTCTGCACCAAATTTTTTGGCAACTTTCATATAAGAAGTTGTCGCAGCCCCTGCTGCCTTTTTGCCTTTAAGATCTTCTAGTTTTGAAATTCCAGAATCATCCGATTGACGAACTACCATGGATCCAAATGAATATTTGTGAGAAGTGGTAAATAGGAATTTTTCTGCATTTTTACTATCTTTTTCAATAGAGTAACCTGCGACATCGACTTGACCACTATTAAGAGAGGACAGCATGCCGTCAACACCCATCTCAACAAATTCTACTTCAAGCTTTAAACGCTTAGCAACTTCTTTCATGATTTCAACATCATAACCTGTTAATTTATTATTGTCATCATGATAACTTTGTGGATAAAGCGTCCCAGAAGTTGCAACTGTAAGTTTGCCAGCTTTTTCAATCTTATCCCAATTTGACTGAGCTTCTGACTTGCTTGACGATGTACTATTTGAGCAAGCAACTAGAACTAGACTAGCTAGTAGGGCAACTAGCGATAAAAGTTTTTTCATAATTAAAACTTCCTTTTTCATAATTTTTTCGCAAACTGAAAGTGTTTACAAGAAAAATTTACCATAAGAAAGTTTGACTTTCAAAGAATTTGCTTGTTAGTCATTGCACAAAGCCATATTCTAATTGTTGCTCATTTTCAAAAAGCTGCGCTAACTGCAACAAGATGTCCTCTCTCCCTTTTGCAGCTGTTATCTGAACACCTATCGGTAAGCCATCTTTCGTTTTATAAACAGGTAAACTCATTGATGGTTGCCCTGTCAAATTAGCTTGTTGCGTAAAAGGCGTCCAAGCTAAACTTTTCTCAAACATGGTCCAGATAATATCTTGTTGTTCCAACATCGTATATTCTGAGAGATGGAACAACTTTTCTTTCAGATCACTCGACAAATTAAAAGCATCTAACGGCGGAGCTACATCTGTGGTTGTTGGGGTGAGATAAAGGTCATATGTTTGATGAAACTCTGACATGATTCGACTATATTGGTCCCATTGCGACAATGTTTTAGAAAAATCTTTGGCAAGAATGCTCTGACCGCTTTGATATATGGCCCAGGTCATGACCTCCATATCTTCTACCGTAACTTGTCTTCCGATAGCTTCCTCAATATCATCAAACATAGCAGCTGTCTCTACGCTGTTCATGATATAATACGACTTCATCGCCTCAATACCATCCACTCCTGTTTGATCAACTTCTATCAGCTCATACCCTTGCTTTTCCAGAAATCGTAAAGTTTTGTCCATAGCTTTCTTTGCAGCTTTTGAAATCGAATTTCCGATAGGTGAGCGATAAGAATAGGCAATTTTCAATGACTGAGTGAGCTGATTTTCTAGCTCTGCTTTTTTTAAAATAGGCAGTGGGAAAGGACTTTCCATCTGACAAGTTTGCAAATAAAATAGCAGTGTCTTTGTATCTCTAACAGACTTGGTCAAAGCAAAGTTACTAGATGCTCCTTGCCATCCTCTAAAAGAGGTTGGACCTACAGGTATGCGTCCTCTAGTCGGCTTTAAGCCTAGCAAACCATTAAAACTCGCTGGAATACGAATAGAGCCACCACCATCACTAGCAGCAACAAGCGGAACCATACCACTAGATAAAGCCGCCGCTGCCCCACCGCTTGAGCCACCTGCATGCCTATTTAAGTCTAGTGGCAATTTAACTGTTCCATGAAGGCTACTATCACTAACATTTTTAAAACCAAACTCAGGGGTGTTGGTTCGTCCCAACACAATAAAGCCCAAATCTTCCAATTTTTTGACAAAATTATCCGTTTGAACAGCTTTATAAGAAGCAAATAAACGTGAGCCACTGGTTGAAGGTTGTCCCTTTTGTTGCTGGCCTAAGTCCTTTAATAATATAGGCACCCCACCAAATACCTTATCTGTAAAACTCTTTGTTTTAGCCAACACCAAGGCCTCATCGTATTGTTTGGAAACGACGGCATTAATTTTTGGATTTAACTTTTCGATTTGATCAATACAATAACGCACAGCTTCCTCTGTTGACACCTTCTTTTGTCGAATCTGTTGCGCAAACTCTATCGCATCCCAATTATTCATGACCTTCTCCTATAATAAAAAGAGACTAAAGTTCTATTGAACTCAGTCTCACTTTCATTGTACTTTTTTGTCATTTTATCACTCAAGGCTCAAGAATGCAAAGCATTTGATTAATCTTGCCACGTTTCTTGATTTTCTTTGAATTTTTTGAGTAATTGTAAGCCGTCTGCGTTGATATAACCTTGGACCTTAGCCACTTTGATAAGCTCGGTATAGTTTGATAAGGTCACAAGCTCAACACCTGCTTCTTTGAAGTTTTGCTCTGCTTTTGGCAACTCATACGTAAAGATTGCAGCCACTCCTAACACATCTGCCCCCTCACGTTTGGCTGCGGCAACAGCATCAAGGACTGAGCCTCCTGTTGAAATCAAATCTTCAATAATGACCATTTTCTGTCCTTTGACCACACGCCCTTCAATCTGATTTCCTGCCCCGTGATTTTTTGGTTTGCTACGGATATAGGCAAATGGCAGGTCCATCTTATCAGCAATAATAGCACCGTGAGGAATGCCTGCTGTTGCCGTTCCTGCAATGACCTCGACTTCTGGAAAAGCCTCCTTGATTTTTTCAACAAAGCCATTTTCAATTAAGGTACGCGTTTCAGGGTAAGACAATGTGATACGGTTATCGGTATAAATAGGCGATTTAATCCCTGATGCCCAAGTAAATGGATCTTCTGGCTTAAGGTAAACTGCTTTAATGTCTAATAAGTCTGATGCGATTTGTGTTGCTAATGTCATAATATTTTTCCTTTCTTTTACACTTTATAATTAGGCTTGTTCCCACTCTGATTTGATACTATGATAGGCGGCAACTGGATCTTTTGCTTGGGTGATGGGTCTGCCGACGACGATGTAATCAGAACCAATTTGAGCAGCATCTGCTGGCGTCATCACCCGTTTTTGGTCACCAGTGCTAGCACCTGATGGGCGAATGCCTGGTGTCAAGCAGACAAAATCTTCTCCTGTCGCCTTTTTAATCTTAGCCACTTCATGAGCTGAACAGACGACACCATCCAAACCTGCTTCTGCTGTTTTCTTGGCATAGTGAACGACAGATTCTTCCAAACTGGTTTGAATATTTTGAAAATCACGCATTTGCTCTTCTGAAGTGGATGTCAGCTGTGTCACTGCGATTAACACTGGTCCATCTCCTAAACCCTCACGCGCAGCGATCATCATCTCAACTCCACCTGCCGCATGAACATTGGTCATATCAACACCTAGTTGAGATAAAACCCGCATGGCTGATTTTACTGTATTTGGGATATCGTGTAGTTTCAAATCAAGAAAAACACTGTGACCTAAATCTTTGACATAACGGACAATCTCAGGTCCTCCAGCATAATAAAGCTCCATTCCAATCTTGACATATAAGCGTTCATCTTCTGGAAATTTTGCTAAAAATTCCTTAACATCCTCAAATGTTGGAAAATCAAGGGCAATAACAGGTCTATTTTCTTTCATCTCTTACTTCCTTTCTCAATGCTTCTAAGCTAGTAATGCCGTATTTATCCATAACAGCAGGCAAGTCATCGATAATGCTCGGACAAGCATAAGGATCTACAAAGTTGGCTGTCCCTACTCCGATAGCAGAGGCACCAGCTATCATCATCTCTAAGGCTTTTTCAGCGGAGTCAACACCACCCATCCCGATAATAGGTAGTTTAGAACTCTGTGCCACTTGGTGAATCAGCTTGAGCGCTACAGGAAAAACGGCTGGGCCACTCATACCACCCGTACCGTTAGCAATGATTGGTCGTCTCGTTTTTAAATCAAATCGCATACCAACTAGAGTATTAATCATGGTAAAACCAGTCGCTCCCGCATCTTCAACTGCTTTGGCAACTTGAGTGATATCTGCCACACTAGGTGTCAGCTTAACATAAACAGGGACATCCGAATGTTGCACACTTGCCTTAACCGCCTTATAAGCCAGCTCTGGCACTTGCCCAATCAATAAGCCTGCATTACCGTGATCCACATTGGGACAAGAAATATTTAACTCAATTGCTGCCACATTTTTAGCTCTTGATATTTTTTTAGAAACATAAGCATACTCTTCATTAGAAAAACCCGCGACATTGGCAATAATCGGTAACTGAGGATAGTTCTTTTCTAACCAAGGTAATTTCTCAGCTAAAACAGCATCAACACCAGGGTTTTGAAGTCCAATCGCATTCAACATCCCTGATGGGGTTTCTGCCACACGAGGTGTCGGATTACCAAAGCGAGGATTTTTTGTGGTCGCTTTAATCATGATAGATCCGAGGCGATCAAGGTCGTAATATTTGGCAAACTCTTGCCCAAAGCCAAAGCAACCCGAAGCAGGAATAATGGGATTTTTCAGGTCTAACCCTGGTAAGTTTACAGCTAGTCTATTTGACATAACCCCTCCTAATCTAAGATAATCTGACCTGTTTCAAAGACAGGACCATCTTCACAAACGCGTTTATTCACTGCATCTGATTGGTCTTTGACATGAACAACGCAAGCATAGCAAGCCCCCATACCACAGGCCATGCGTGATTCCATCGAGATATAGGCGTGTGGATGATCCGAAAACTGCTCATCCACATAACGTAACATCCCTGGTGCCCCACAGGCATAAACAGCATCTGCACTTAGCTCAAGCTGATCAAGAATGGTTGAGACATACCCTTTTGTACCGTAAGAACCATCGTCTGTTGTCACATAAACCTGACCGTACTTAGCTAAATCTTCTTCTAAAATCACAGCGTCCTTTGTCGCAAATCCAATAACAGAGATCACCTCAACCCCTTTGTTTGACAGCTGTTTTGCCAATTCGACAAGCGGAGGAACCCCAATCCCACCACCGATAATCAAAGCCTTATCACCAGCTTTCAAAAATGATATCTCAAAGCCATTTCCTTGTGGTCCCATGCAGTCTAGCTGGCTAGCAATGGGTAAACGAGAAAAAATAGCTGTCCCCCCACCTTCGACACGATAAATCAACGTGGCCTGCTGAGATTTCTTGTCAACTTGAGAAATCGAAATAGGGCGTCTGAGTAACATACTAGAGTCCGGAACTTTAATGTGTAAAAACTGTCCAATCGCCATCTCATCAACCATCTGTCCCTCAAGTACCATTTCAAAAATCTGTGGTGCAATCTCGCTTTGAGAAACCAAGGTCATCTTTTCTTTTAAAATCATACTGTCCTTTCTAAATGCTAAAAGATCAGCTTCTGATTCCAGTTTTCATGTTTTTACGATATTTTTGTAAAAAAAGAACCTTGCTAAAGCAAGGTTACACGAAAACAGGGTACTATGCACCCATTTGTTACTTGGAACCTTTGCAGCCTCTCTGGACTAAATTAAAGGTTATTTAATTTTCACTATTATAACGCTATGACAGCAAATTGTCAAGAATAAAATTGATATTACAGTATTAAAATTATGTAAAATAGGTATCAACTTCAATTAAAATTTTTATGCTATAATAAAATGACAAAATAAGAAAAGGAGATTTTATGCGACGCTTAGTTTTAAATATCGCGATTAGTCTAGATGGCTATATCTGTCGAAAAGATGGCCAGTATGATTGGATTAGAGGGCAAGGCGACAATAGCTTAAATACGGAACTGCAATTTGACAATGAGCAGTTTTTTAAGTCTTGCGATACCGTTATTATCGGTCACGAAGCCCTGAAGGATTGTCCTATTGAAGATATTCCTCATCACAATCTAAAGACATTTGTCGTAGCAAGTCGAACACCAAAGGAAAATAAAGGAAATCTTCAGTTTACGACGGACATTCTATCTGTTATTAAAAAACTAAAACAAGAAGACGGCAGTGATATCTGGCTCTATGGTGGGGCTAAACTAGCAGATAACTTAATCAAAGACGATCTCATTGACGAATATATCATTGGTATTATTCCAACCATTTTAGGAGAGGGGCGTCGATTATTTGCAC
Source organism: uncultured Streptococcus sp. (assembly GCA_945876895.1). GTDB lineage: Bacteria > Bacillota > Bacilli > Lactobacillales > Streptococcaceae > Streptococcus > Streptococcus porcorum. The sequence goes on along the minus strand of CAMCQB010000020.1, from coordinate 8,016 downwards.
AACCTTTACCTGAACTACCTCTCAAGCTAGTTGAAAGCACGGTCGTCGATGGTATTGTTATGTTGCGTTATCAAAGGCGCCTATGATTAAAAAATCTAATCATTGAACCTCTCTTATCTTATAGCGTTTGGCTACTTTTATTGCTGTGGGGAGCAGATTTTCCACCACCAAAAGGATTTTGGGGTTTAGTTTTGCTTCTTTTCCTACTCATCTCTTGTCAGTATTACTTTTTTCTTTGGACTTGGTCGAATATAGCTCGCATTTAAGCCTGATAGCTAGTCTGTATGGTCTAGTCATTTGGCTAATCAACTGCTGTTTCTACTATTTATTACATAAAAGACGTCCCTAAGTCATCAGTTACTTAGGGACGTCTTTTATTTAAGCTCCAATCTGTATGCTAAGGAGTTTCTTCTTTTCTTCGATATAATCAATCAATTCAATGGTCAAATCATAACGCATAAAAGGGGTAATCAAATAAATGCCTTTATAATGCTCTAATGCTTTATCAATTAACCGTTTACTTTCTTCTAAAGCAACCTGTTGACAGAGTGATTTATCATCCTTGACTTGCTCTAACTTTTCTAGAAACTGTTGGGATAATTGAATACCTGGCACTTCATTATGGAGAAAAACAGCATTATTGTAGCTTGTAATTGGCATAATCCCCACAAAGAATGGCGCATCATAATCTTTTGTCACCAAAGCCATCTCATCGATAAGCTCTGAATTAAAAATCGGTTGCGTAATGAAATAGTCTGCTCCTGCTGCTATTTTCTTTTCAATCATCTTGCCTGATCGAGAAAGATTACGAACATTGGGGTTGAAGGCAGCGGCAGCCGTAAAACGCGTTGCTTTTTTTAGAGAAGCACCACTATAACCTTTGCCTTGGTTTAACTGTTGAATTAGACTTAAAAGTTTAAAACTCGTTACATCATAAACACTGGTTGCACCTGGGAAATCTCCCATTTTCGAAGGATCGCCTGTAATAGCTAAAACATTGTCAAAACCTAGGATATCCATTCCCATCAAACGAGATTGCAAGCCAATCAAATTATGATCACGACAAGCTATATGTAGTAAAAATGGGGTTTCCAACTCATCTTTTAACAAAGAAGCCAAACTCACATTGCAAATTCGTGTCTTTGCTAAGGAATTATCTGCCAAGGTAATGGCTGCAATGTCTTTTTGATCTAGTGCTTTAGCTGCTTCGATAAATTTGTCTATATCCAAGCTTTTTGGAGGATCAAGCTCAGCAATCACTGTGATGTCTTTTTTAACCCTATCAACGATTGTCTCTCCTTGCGACACCACCTTAATCAGTTCTTCCTCACTAATCAGAGGGGTCACAATTTTTCGCTCAAGTGGTTTTAAACCTTTAATGCCTCGCTTGATAGCTCTGACATGGTCTGGTGTTGTCCCACAACAGCCACCAATTAAGCGCACGCCTTCTTCTACAAAGAGTTTACTGCTGTACTCAAAATAATCCGCATTTTTACTAAAGTGGTAGTGACTTTTATCGCCATCTCCTTCCAAAGATAGGAGACTAGCATTTGGATAAACTGACAGATAAGACTGGGCAAAAAGAGGGACTTGCTTTAACGACTTAATCATATGATAAGGCCCTAGATGGCAGTTAAGACCAACAACATCAGCACCGGCCATGACCAGCTGACTAAAAGCTTCAACAAGAGGTTTCCCATTTTCTAAAACCCCTGCCTCAATCAAGGACAAATTAGTAATCAATGGAAGATCCGTCAACGGGCGCAGCTTATCCAAAACAGCTAGTAACTCGTCTAGATCATAGTAGGTCTCAAGTAGTAAGCCATCCAGTTGTCCTGTTTCCAACAAATATGTAGCTTGCTCAAGTGTTTCCGCTACTATCTCATCTAAGGTTAAGTCACACTGCCTCTGCCCTCTAGAAGCACCTATGGTACCTAATACAAAGGTTTCAGACGTTGCAGCTTGTTTAGCTAATGTGACCGCTTGATGATTGATTTCCCTCGTCTTATCCTCATAACCATAAGCTTTCAACCGATGACGCTTTGCCCCATAGGTATTGGTCTGAATGATGTCAGCACCTGCTTCAATATAGGCTCGGTGAATAGCGACAATTTCATCAGGGTGAGTTAGATTATAGGCTTCATGACAGGTTTCTAGACCATGCGCATAAAGAAGAGTTCCCATGGCACCGTCAGCCACTAAAATAGTTGTTTTTAATGCTTCCAATAAACGCGCCATGTCTTTGTCTCCTTTTTAAAGTGATAGTGATTTACGAACGTCTTTGGTAGCTTCAACCATGACCTTCAAAGCCGCAACTGTTTCAGGTTCACGACGTGTTTTCAAGCCACAGTCAGGATTTACCCAGAACTGCTCAAGAGCAAGATTTTGTAATGGACGCTCAATATTTTCAATAATTTCTGGTTTACTTGGCACACGTGGTGAGTGAATATCATAAACTCCCAAACCAATGCCAAGTGGATAAACTGCCGTTTCAAATGCCGCAATCAATTCCCCGTGGCTACGACTGGTCTCGATGGAAATAACATCTGCATCTAGCTCACGAATCGAATCAATAATTTCATCAAAGTTTGAGTAACACATATGCGTATGAATCTGTGTGCGATCCTCTACTGATGATGTCGCGATACGGAAAGCATGAACTGAGTCATCCAAATACGCTTTTTGCTTAGCTTTTCGAAGAGGAAGCCCTTCACGAAGTGCTGCTTCATCGACTTGAATAATAGCAATCCCTGCTTCTTCCAAAAGTGCGATTTCGTCTTTAATGGCGAGACCAATTTGGTTAAACAAGTCCGCACGAGAAATATCTGTTCGCTCAAATGACCAGTTTGTAATCGTAATCGGACCGGTTAGCATCCCTTTGACAGGACGATCTGTTAAACTTTGCGCATAAACAGTTTCTTTTACCGTAAGCGGTTGAATATGCTGCACATCTCCATAAATAATTGGGGGTTTAACCGCGCGTGATCCGTAAGATTGGACCCAACCAAGTTTGGTCGTTGTAAAACCTGCAAGTTTTTGACCGAAGAATTCTACCATATCCACACGTTCAAACTCACCGTGAACTAAAACATCAAGATCAAGATCCTCTTGGATACGAATCCAACGCTCAATTTCAACATTGATGAAGTTTTCATAAGCTGCATCTGTGATGTCACCACGTTTCCATTTTAAGCGTGTTGAACGAACTTCCGGCGATTGAGGGAAAGAACCGATGGTCATTGTTGGAAGAGCAGGAAGCTTGAGCCTTTCTTGTTGAATACGGCGGCGCTCTGCAAAATCTGTTTGACGTTTAACAGGAACATTTTCCAAGTCTTCCAAGTCAACATTGCGGAAGTCCGCAGCTTGTAAGGCTTCAAAATCTGCAACATGCTCTGCAAATTTTGGATTGGCAATGCCATCTAAGTTCTCAGCTAAGAGCTTGATTTCAGCTAACTTTTCATCTGCAAATGACAGCCCTTTAAACAAAACAGGATCAAGATCGGTTTCATTTTTTGTAGTGACAGGAACATGAAGTAATGAGCAAGATGGTTGAACAAGTAAGTTTGCAACGTTCTTCTGGATTTCCTTTAATAGATCTGTCGTTGCCACAAAATCAGCTGCCCAGACATTACGCCCATCAACCACACCAGCAAAAACTTCCTTGTCTTTAAAGAGACCAGATTGAACTGCAGCTAGGTTTTCATCTAAGCCATGCACAAAATCTAAACCGAAGGCTGCCACTGGAAGCTCCGCCAGTTTTTCAGCATCAATCAAGGCTTCAAAATAGGTTTGGAAAATAATTTTTGCCTCTGGCACTGCTGTTGTCAATTGCGTATAGACCGTTTTTGCCAAGTCAAGATAGGCTGCACCCTCATCTGTCACAAAGATTGGCTCATCAACTTGAATATAAGTTGCCCCAGCTTCTGTCAGCTGTTTAAAAATCGTTGCATAAAGTGGGACCAAACTATCTACTGCTGCTGCAACATCAGTAACCCCATTTGAGAGAGCTACATAAGTAATCGGCCCTGTGATGACAGGTTTTGCCTTGTCACCAACTAAAACTTTAGCTTCAATATAAAGATCTAGTAATCGTGTATTGGTTAAACGTGGGGTGACATTTTCCCATTCTGGTACAATGTAGTGGTAATTGGTATTAAACCATTTTTTCAAGGCAGAAGCTACATTCTCTTTATCACCTCTGGCAATAGTGAAATAGAGATCAATATCATTGGAGCGATCTGCTAATCGCTCTGGAATAATATTAAACTGTAGAGACAAATCCAAGATATGATCGTAAAAAGAAAAATCTCCAACTGGTATTAAATCCAGGCCGGCTGCTTCTTGCTTCTTCAAGAAATCAATGCGAAGCGCTTTACCTTGATCAAACAACTCCTCTTGAGTAATATTTCCAGCCCAATAGCTTTCAATCAATTTTTTCCATTCACGATTTTCACCTAAACGCGGGTAGCCCAAACTTGTCACTTGTGTCATATAAATCCTCCACACCATCTTAAAACTATAACAAACCCAAAGATATAGTTTTAAGTTATATTATTTTTTCTTTACGCAATTTATAATAACCTATAAAACACTTAATTTCAATAGGTTTTGTTCTTGTAGTTTTCTATCTCATTATATAGTTTTAAACTATACCTTTATCGCTTTATATAGTTTAAAACTATAACAAAAAACATCTCACTTTATAGGAGATGTTTTTTATCAATTATTTTGCTTTACGAAGGGCTCCATACAAGACACCACTAATGACTGCACCAATGGCAACATATAGAAGGTAAAGTAAAGCGTTACTTGTAAGAGCGATAACGAAGATTCCTCCGTGTGGTGCCATTAATTTGATACCTGAAAGACCAACTAAAGCACCTGTCACAGCTGAACCGACAACAAAGCTAGGAATTGCGCGAGCAGGGTCCGCAGCACCAAATGGGATAGCCCCTTCTGTAATGAATGATAGTCCCATAACAATATTTGTTAATCCTGAATTGCGTTCTTCTTCTGTAAATTTATCTTTAAATAGAACCGTTGCAACAAATACTGCAAGTGGAGGTACCATTCCCCCTGCCATTACAGCAGCCATTGCGACAGATCCACCTGTAGAAACAGTTGCTGCTAAAGTTCCTGTACCAAAGACATAAGCTGCTTTATTGACAGGTCCACCCATATCTACAGCCATCATTCCACCAAGAACAAGACCAAGAAGGACAGCTGATCCGCCACCTAGTCCACCTAGGAAGTTATTCATAGCAGTGTTGATCGCTGCCATTGGAATATTCACAAAGAGCATTAAGAAACCTGTAAAGACTGTACCAAGTAATGGTAGTAGAAGAATAGATTTAGCCCCTTCAAGTGAACGTGGTACTTTAACATATTTTTTAATTGCGAGAACAACGGCACCTGCTAAGAAACCACCTACAAGAGCACCTAGGAAACCTGATGACACTCCTGCTAAAGCTGATGTTTTCTCTCCACCTGCAGCGTAGGCAATTTTTCCAATAGCATATCCCTCTTTAGCGATTGCACCTGCAACAAAACCTGCTACTAAACCTGGTTTTTCAGCAATAGAATAAGCTACATAACCTGCAAATACAGGAAGCATTAATCCAAAAGCAGCGCCACCGATTTTCATAAACATCGATGCTATTTCATGGTAAGATCCAAGATTCCCAAGTTGGTCATTAGGAACTCCCAAGGCACCATCAAGAAGGAAAGCGATAGCAATCATGATACCGCCACCAATAACAAATGGTAGCATTTGAGAAACACCGCTCATCAAATGTTTGTAGAATGCACCACCTAGACTAGTTGCCTCTTCCTTCGATTCTGTGCTAGCACCGTTTGCCGCAACGTAAGTATCTGCTTGATTGTTCACAATGATATTGATCAATTCTTCAGTTTTCTTGATACCATCAGCAACTGGGCGTGACACCAGTGGTTTACCGTCAAAACGATCCATTTCAACTGCTTTATCTGCTGCAATGATAACACCTTTAGCACGTTTGATATCTTCAGCAGTCAAACGATTTCCTACTCCAGAAGCACCATTTGTTTCTACTTTGATCGCTACACCCATCTCTTCGGCTACTTTCTTGAGTGACTCTTCTGCCATATAAGTGTGAGCGATACCAGTTGTACATGCTGTTACAGCCACAATAAAATCTTTATCATCTGATACAGGAGTGACTGTTTTTTCTGATGCTGCTTTATCAGCCGCTTCTGCTTCATCAAAGACTGCGATCACTTCTTCAGCTGATGTTACTTGGCGTAACTTATCTGCAAAACCAGGTTTCATCAAGTATTTTGATAGCTCAGCAAGCGCAGCCAAGTGTGTATCATTAGCACCATCTGGAGCAGCAATCATGAAGAAAAGATCTGTAGGTTGACCATCTAGACTCTCATAATCAACGCCCTTGCTTGATTTTGCAAAAAGAACAGTTGCTTCTTTGACAGCTGCATTTTTGCTATGTGGCATAGCAATTCCATCACCAAGACCTGTAGTGGTTTGTGCTTCGCGGTTCATGATACCAGTTTTAAATGTATCAAAATCCGTCACAACACCTTTATCGACAAGACTCGTAATCATCTCATCAATTACTGCTTCCTTGCTTGTTGCTTGTAAGTCAAGAAGCATCACTTCTTTTCTTAAGACGTCTTGAATCTTCATAATTTTTCTACCTCTACTTTTTCATAAGTTTCTTTAATAAATTCAATACTAGCTAAATCATCGGAAAAGGCTGTTGAAGTCCCACATGCAACTCCCCATTTAAGAGCTTCAACAGGATCGTGACTCGTCACAAATTCACCTGTGAACCCTGCAACCATCGAATCTCCTGCTCCGACTGAGTTTTTCACGGTACCCTTAATAGGTTTCGCAAAATAAGCCGCTTCTGGTGTTACTAATAATGCTCCGTCACCAGCCATAGAGATGATAACATTTTTTGCACCCTTAGCCAAGATTTCACGGGCATACTTCTCAACATCAGCTAAGCCATTAAGTTTCACACCAAAAATTGCTTCCAACTCATGATTATTAGGTTTTACTAACAAAGGTTGATAGGCCAATGAATCAAGCAAGGTTTGTCCTTCAAAATCACAAACGACTTCCGCTCCTGCTTTTTTGGCTACAGGAATCAATTCATTATAAATTTGATTCCCAAGATTAGCTGGAGCTGATCCTGCAAATACAACAGTATCTTCATTAGTTAGCGAGGATAATATAGACTTTAATGCTTCTACCTGCGCTTCTGTTACTACTGGACCTGCACCATTGATTTCTGTTTCTTGATCAGCCTTGATTTTAACATTGATGCGCGTATCCTGATCAACTTCAATAAATTGGCTAGCAATACCTTCGATTTGCAAGCCGTCTTTAATAAATTGACCTGTAAAGCCACCAATAAAACCAGTTGCTGTATTATCATGCCCAAGTCGTTTTAAAATACGACTAACATTAATCCCTTTTCCACCAACATACTTATCATCACTATCCATGCGGTTGACACTACCAATTTCAACCGAATCAATACGGACAATAAAGTCGATAGAAGGATTAAGAGTTACTGTATAAATCATACCTCTACTACCTTCGTTTTTTCTTTTATTTTTTCCAATAGCCCATCTGAATGGTTATTGGTAATAATAACAACTTTTTCAACAGGAGCCACTTTTACAAATGAGGCCTGTCCTATTTTTGAAGAATCTACCAAAACATAAGCTTGTTTAGCATTTTCAATAATTAACCTTTTAACAACAGCTTCATCCATATCAGGCGTTGTCAAAAAATTTTCATCAACCCCATTCATACCTAAGAAAGCCTTATCAAAGTTCAATTGTCTTATTTGCTCAACTGCTAGATTACCAACACTAGCATCCGTAGAATGTTTCACAAATCCACCGACAATAATAGTCTTGATCCCCTTCTCAACTAATCTAGAGGCGTGATGGATAGAATTTGTCACAACCGTAATATCTTCGTTTCCCTCAAAAGCTTCAACTAGTAAG
>CAMCQB010000019.1 GCA_945876895.1 uncultured Streptococcus sp. | reverse complement strand
TGGTTTCAAAAGTGGCATTTTGAACTCCTCCTAAATCAAATATATGACTTCCTGATTTATGAACCAAAGTAAATGTATTATTATAAACTGACCAATTGTTACCATGATTAGCCATCACCATAAAGTGATCTCCATTTACCAAATCATTAGCTTTAATGTTTATATCATGCATGGTGAAATTAGTCAATCCATCAGTTGCTTGACTACCAGTCGCTAGACCAAACCAGTACATTGTTCCATCAATAATGAGATTAACTCCATTTCCTCGAAATTCCGTATTCGAAGATAAAATAACATAATTTTTAGATGGATCACTTGTACCAATCTTATAATCTCCAGAAGGAAAATTTAAAATAGTGTAGTTATTCTTACTTGCTGCACTCGTTGCATCACTTAAAACTTTTAAATTTTCTTCAGGAGAATTGTCCGTCTTCAGTGGAACGTCATAAATGGTCGAAATCTCTGAATCTGTAATATCTACAACCTGACCAATGCCATCAATGGTTGCATTATAAAAAATTTGAGAGCTTGACTCTGTCTCTTTTACAGAAACAGATGTTATTTTCCCTGAACCATTCAGTCCAGTTGTAGGAGACAATTCAATGCTATCTCCAACCTTATACTTAGATGTTGCTGTCTTTAATTGATCTTCTGAAATATTATCAATAAGAGTATCTGCTGAAAATCTAACAGTATATTCAAAATACTCTTTTTGTTCAGAGGATTTTTTCTCTACCTTTTCAATAGTTCCGATTTTATTATATTGATTCTCCAATTGACTAGAAACATCTGAAAGATTTTTTAGCATGACTTGATCACCAGATTGGTATTTCGCCTTACTATTTTCTGTTGTTGCATTATCCTTAAAGAAGGAAGGAAAGCATGTTCGTAATATGGAATCTTGTCCCGTCATGACAATTTCTTGTCCTCTCAATAAAATATAACACGTCAACAAGGATAATAATACAAATAAAAGTAGGGCCAAATTCATTACTTCTCTTTTTCTTCGGCGTTTGTGCTTTGCTTTTAAATTTTGTGGCAAAAATAGAACTCCTTTAATTTATTTATTGACCCGATAAAATATCAGATATGCTTTTATAAAAACTAGCAACTCATGTTACTAGTTTTTATATTGAAATATCATATTTCCATCTTGGTCGGCACCGTAAACTTTTGAAAATTTGTCTGACCCAAATAAACTTACTAAATCTCTATTCGTCAAAATATAATCTACCTCTAAGCTATCTAAAGACTTGACATTTAACTGAATAGATAAAGAATCTGGTGATGGATTTGTCATCTTGGTCTCTTCTGTGGTTAAAATATAGTTAAGATGGGAATATCTGTTCCAATTTGTCTCAAACTGGTTTTTAGGATCCAGTTTTTTCATCAATTTTAAATCAGGATAAAACCTAACACCATCAATGGAATGCGCCCCCAACATCTGAGGAAGTTGATACAATTTCCCATTTTCAGTCATCCAGATAGCATTTTGATCTTGTTTGACAATCTTCTTAATTGTCACAGAAATAGCTTTATTTTCAATAACTCCAATGCCTCTAACAATCGGATTAACTGTCCAACCTGAAAGCAATATCAGCACTAGCATTGAAAAAATGGCAAGTTTGCTTCTAAAAATAAATAGCAGATAAATAACTAAGTATAATCCCAATATTTTGAGCATTTCATTATTATCTAGATAAGATATATAATTTCTATCTACCACTACAAGGTAAGCTAATAAGAGAGAACTCGGTAGCATGGTCAACAATAGTACCCATATCTTTTTATCTTTCATTTCCCAAATATAAGATAAAAACCAAATGGATGCAAATACACCAATTACTGAAACGGTTTGCCAAGCACGACTACTGGTTACAAAACTAAAAAGTGTAACCTTAGATAATAATTCTGGTACCGTTATAAAAGCATACGCGGTCAATAGTAACGTATAAATAACAAGAAATAGTCCAAAAGTATTATTTTTCACCTGATCTTTTTTTATCAAAAAAGGAATTGCCAGAAAGAAAAGGGGCAGAAACTGGAAACTACTTGCTAACTCAACTTGATTACTAAAAGTTGGAATTTTGAATGGAAGCGCAATATTAAGCAGAAATTCAATCAATTGATGAAGCATTAATCCACCACCAACAGACACTCTGCTCCCTGGATAGACTGTGTTTAAGGTTAAAGCAATTGCTTCTCGACTCTCCCATAAGGTATATCCGATAATCCCTCCTGAAAAAAGAAGAGTTCCTAACATAACAATCCAATCAAATCTTGTGAACAATCTCATCTTCCAGGCACGAATAAAGTAGATTAAAAAGAAGGCTGAAATAAGATAAGCAAAAGGAACCTGAAAAGCTGGATATATCACCAAAACAAAACCAATGAGAGCACTTGATAGCAAACTCGCATAAAGTAACTTTTTCTTCTTACTATCTGTAAACAAGAAATGATAGATCGTCACCATAATTAGCAATGAGAAAAAGACAATATCTCCCAAATGTTGCATAAACCACCATTGAACTGATGGAGAAAAGGTGATCCATGCACTTCCTAATAAAGATAAGAGCTTATTTTTTTTGGTAATAATCATTCCAAACTCAAAAGATAAAAGTAACATTCCAATAATTTTGAAACACCAGTACCAAGAAAGCCCCCTAGAAGCTCCGAGAAAAAGGAAACCCCAATTGAATGGCTTTCCAATAACAGAAATATGCTTAACTGGAGCATTATATGCTACAATCATATTTTGTCCCGAAAGTTCATAAGTGGGATTAATTAATTGATTTCCACTGTTTGCCTGTGAAAGATAAAATGGAGTTTGTACTAACCATTCATCTGTCCTAATCATCCTTGGGACACCAACAATGGTTCCATCCACTCTTGGAGGAATACTAATCCAATTCTTGAGGTTACTTTCAATATCAATTTTATCGGAATCACTATTAAAATCATTTTGTGTAGTTGATTGCGAATTCCAAATAGTCTGGCTCATACCATACTTATTCCAGTTACTAATTGAACTGCCGTGTAAATTGAGGCTAACCCCTATAACAAAGACTAAAAGAGCTATGAGATACCTATATTTAAAAAATTTATTCAGCAAAACCATATACTTCCCCCCTTAATAGAAACAAGAAACTAGTATTAAAATATAATACACCATAGGAGATAGTGTTAATATTGAAAATAAGTAGTCTAGTGGTTTTAGACTCCTCTTACTTCTGAAACCAAAACTAAATAACAGACCATAGAGTGGCATAAAATATCTTGGCTGAACGCCAAGTATTTGATTGGTGCCTACTTCCGAAAATTGTAAATACAGACTTAGAAAGACAAGAAATGTATAAAGAAAGATAACTATTACTTTTGAAAAGCTTAACCAAAATAATATGAGAGAGGTATTTTTATTTTTTTCTTGATTAGAAGTCTCTGATGTTTCGAAAATTGTAGCTAATACTACTCCTATAAAATATATTATTGTTAAAATAGTTGGGACAGGGGGGGTGTTAATATTGGTATTTATGTATCCTAATTGAAATTCGACAAAATTATAATTTAGAATACTTGTCCATAAAATATTAAAAAACCGTGGTATATCATCCATAATGTAAGCTAATTGTTTAGCTGTATCAACATTTCTATTAAAATAAGCACCTGTATTAATATCCTTTATACTTAAAAACCACCAGATAAAAAACAAAGTAGAAAATAATACTACAAAAAGCTCAATAAAAATCTCTTTTTTTCTAATATTCCCTTTGAAAAAAGCTATAATCATCCACGGAAGAAGTAAAAATAGAATAACAAATATAGGAATTTTAGACAAAGATACTAGTAGTGTAGCTATCGACAGCTCTAATATATCCTGGAGATTTATCTCTTCATCGTAAGCTAGTTTATAATATAGTGATAAAATAATAGAAGTAAATAAAAGTGATACAACCAATGAGAAACCATCTGCTGAAACAGATGTCCACGTAATCAGTACTGTTGGAATGAGACCAATCATTGTCATCGGAAGTTTTCCAATCGGAGTCTTCTTAATTGACAACAAAAAAATCACAAAAAATAAAATAAATCCGGTAAGTCTCATCAACTGATATTCGAGAGAAACAGGTAATTTTAACATATTGTTAATAGAGGCAATTAGGATATAGGGACTATAGACAAACGGGGTATAGGGAATCGCATTCGTAGCAACCCGAAACATCTGTTTATCACTATAATTTAAATCTCTATAATTACCATACCAGTTAGGGTTTAGAGGTGGATTTTTTGAATGGTCCCAAGCTCTCTCTATGAATTCTTCTTGAGTAATAGAAATTCTACCCCCAACTTTTGAGAAATCTCCATGACTTACTTTAATTATATCTCCATGAGCTATTTGAATACTCCGTGCATAATGTGATGGTTCATCTAACCATGTCATTGGCTGACGAATCCATAACGAAAGAAGACCCGCAAAAAATATTAAAACCAAGCTCCATACTATAAAATTCGAGGAATTATGGTCTTTTATACCTAAAAATTTCTTTGCTTTAGCTATCATATCTTACGAATTACTTTTGTAAAAGTCATAAACTTTTAGTTCATATTGCATCCGATTCTGTCTTACAACCGTATCTAGAATAAAGCCAGCTACAAAAGATAGAGCAGATAAAATCATAAAACCTGTTGCTAACACTGCTGATGGTAATTTATTAATCAATCCTATTTTAGCAAACTCACTAATAACAGGAATGCCAGCTACTAATCCACAGATAAAGAAAAGAAACGTTAACAAACTAAAGAAGATAAGAGGTTTATAATCTTTAAAGAGATTAAAAATCATACGTAAAACTTTGAAGCCATCTGAAAATGTACTTAGCTTTGATTCACTTCCTTCTGGTCGATCTTTATAAGTAATCGGAACTTCTACTAACTTAAACCGTTTATCTAGTGAATGGATTGAAAGTTCTGTTTCAATCTCAAAACCTGGCGATAAAACAGGAAAAGTCTTAACAAACAAACGGTTAAAACCTCGATAACCTGTCATAATATCGTTGTAATTTCCCTTGTACAATTTATTGATTAGGATACGGACTAAATTATTTCCAAAGCCATGGAAACCACGTTTATTTTCTTTTTCATATGTTCCGTTAGATAGACGATCTCCGATTGTCATATCTGCCATTCCTGTTCGTAATGGCTCCAAGAGCTTTTCAACCTCAGCTGCAGGATAAGTGTCATCAGCATCAGCCATAATATAATAATCAGCATCAATCTCTCTAAACATTGAACGAACAACATTACCTTTTCCTTGGCGAGGTTCAAATCTTACTATAGCTCCCGCTTCTTTGGCAAGCTGGTTCGTCTTGTCTTTTGAATTATTGTCATAAACATAGATTTCTGCTTGAGGAAGAGCTTTTTTAAAATCTTCAATTACTTTTACAATGGTAACTTCTTCATTATAAGCAGGTAGCAATATTGCTATTTTTTCCGTCATTTTATTCTCCTATTTTAAAAAATGAACTATCATTAGTTAAATAACCGTCACGGCTAACCAAATCATACTCAATCATTTTTAAATCATTAGCTATTTCTTGAGCATTTGAACTTAATTTTTCTTGATCAACACTACTATTTTTCATAACCTCAGTTAACAAAGCGTAATAAGGAGAAACTTTTGAGTTCGTTGTTTCTAATAATGCAGCAATGAAATCACTAGAGTTTAATAGAGGCTGATCAATTTTTTCCGTTTCATAGTTACTCCAAATCACATAATCCGTTTCATATTGGAGTTGTGGATCAGAGGCAAAACTACTTGATGGATAAAATCCAGGTAAGTGATCACCATAAAAGACAACCGATATTTTTTTATCTTGTTTTTCTAAAGTATTAAAAAATTCCTCTGTTGCCTGGTCTGTAATATTCAATAAACGAGCATAACTGGTTAATGTTGCATTCTCTTCATCTGAAAAACCTTCTCCAGTTCCTACAATATCTGCTGGATCTCCAACTGACCAAGGCATATGATTTTGCATAGTCATCACTGAAAAGAATTGAGGAGAATCTTTTGATAGCTGGTCTAGGACATTTTGATAAGTTGAAGAATCGCTTGGATGTAAACCAGCATCTTTAACATTTGTCGCTTTAGTGTCTGAATTTGTTAGGGCGATAAATTTATCGAATCCTAACTTTGTATAGATAGCATTTCTTGAATAATTAGCTCCTGATTCCAGATGAACTGCAATTCTATTTTTACTACTATACAAATCACTTATCGAAGGGATATAAGGCATATTGGAAGCCACTTCTGTATAAATCGTTGAAATATTAGGAGAGAGGTTATACATCGGAAGACCAGTTAAGGTTTGAAACTCCATATTGGCCGTTCCACCGCCGTATCCATCTGATTTCATTAATCCACTACTGTAGCTTTCTCTGAGTGAATTAAGATAAGGTGTAATTTCCTTTGATAATTGGACACCTGGGATACGAGTTGGGTCAGAATAACTCTCACTCAGAATATAAATAACCGTTTGATCTTCAATATTATTTTTTCTCGAAGCATTTAATTCTTTTGCTACTGCTGCATACTTTGCTTCAATTTCCTTAATTTTTTGATGGCTGTATCCTTTAGGTTTTTCCATTACTGGCGTCACTAATTGTTTAACCCATACAAAAGAAAGTGACTTCATTTTTGCATTAACTGAATTTCCCATCCAATTGATATCAACAATATTATTTAAGGTTGATATGATGGGCAACTTGGAGGGAACTTTTCCATTTTCATTTCCTTTAAGGATATTAAAGGTCATGGAAAATAGCAATACAACCCCAAAAGAAGTTGAAAAACGAAGCCACTTGTTATCAGTTACTTTATCAACCCAAATGATTTTTCTAATAAAATAATAAATAACTCCCACTAACAGAATGCCAGCGATAGCTGAGAAAATATACCCTTTGTCAACAAATCCTAAAACCAAACCAATTTGTTTTACCCATCCTAAATCACTAGGAAGAATGGGTTCATTACGATAAGTATATTTGATAGCATTGGCAAGTGAGAAAATGGTTCCTGATACCAATACAAAAACAGTTGAAAAAAGAAAACGATTAGACAGCAAATAGATTAAGAAAAAGAGGCCTGTATATAGACAGACTTGGAAGCTAAAAGCACCAGGTAAAATAAAACGATCAACAACAGTTCCCTTATTATCTATTCCAATCTGGACAGTGTAGTTAAACAAAATTGCAAACAGGAGGCTCATTGATAAAGCTGAGCTAATACTAACCCTATTGTTTATAATATCTGTTATTCCTTTGATAAACAAATAAGTTACAAAAGAAATAAATAAGTACAACCATGAATAATACCATAAAGCAGATAGTCGTTCAACTAATGTCTCCACATTAAAGAAGCTACTTCTCTCGATAAAATCAATAAATTTACTATCACTCAAAATAAAGGCTGTCAAGAATTGAGCAATGAAAAAATTTTCTCTAATCGAAACATGGCGTTGAAATCGTATTTTTAAAGGCTTAGGACGAGATTTAAGATAAAAAATTCCTAAAGTAATCCCCATCATATAAAATAGGGGTAGGAAATAGTTAGCCTGAAAAAATTGATTTTTTACCAAATCAAACCACTTAAAGTCAGCATTGTTGATGTTTAAGGTCATCAAAACAAAGTAACTCACCACCTGATACATCAAATAAATCAGAAGAATTTTACAAGCGAACCAAAAGTTGAACTTTGATCTAATCACAAAAAGATAATAGGCGATAGCTGTCGCCGGAAGATAGATAAACAGAGCATAAAGAATATTAAAATGACCGAAAAGTTGAACTAAAAGTAAAGCACCGTTTGATATAAAAAATAATAGGGAGATCATAAGCGCTCTAATCATTTTGGGATTTTCCAACCATTTTTTTGATTTATTTTTTCTTGATTCCATTATTTCCTCATCTTTTCTACTAGTCTATTTATAATATACTTGATGGCTCTTGCGGGTCCAATCACAATATATTTCATAGCTCCTTTTATACCACCCATATAGGTAAAATCGACAAATGTATTTGGAGCTGTTTGCCCGCGTTCATTTAATAATTTATTATCAATAAAGGCTGTCAAATGAATGCTATTATAAGAAATTCTAAAGTCATAATGTTGATTCCAAGCAATATAAACCAACAGACGCTCAATCGCATGGAGAATAGAATTTTGCGGAAGAGGTTCTGATGGGACATCACTATCCTCTAAATTCAAATCAAATAATGGCTTTAAAGCATCGTACTTAAACCAAACAAATGTGCCATAACTCATAACAAAAGTATGAAGCTGATTAAAGTCAATCTGCTTGGTCATTCCCATTTTTTTCCAAAGATTATTCATTTCAGGTGCAATTAAATGCTCATTCCAAGCATCTACAATTTTATTGTAGCGGAAAAAACTAGGAATATCTGCAATCACAAGTCCAATTTTAGGATTAGCAACAAAATTAGCGATAATATTATCAGCAGGTTTAATCATCATTTCAATCAACTCTTGTCGCCATGACTCTCCTGCCCAAAAATCTGCTTCTTTTGATTTTTTAGTATGAAAATGCCCAATGTAGTCATAAGTTTTTAACTGTTCTTTTAATTTCAACATTGGCAAAACATCACGGCCGATATTTCCTGTGACAAAAATACGAGCTTCTTGATTTTGAGTGGATAAAACTTTCTTAATCTCAACTTCTTTTTCAGCAGTATCTGTTGTAATCAGTAAATCATAATCAAAGTGAAGTGATTTGAAAGCTGTTAAAAACTCCTCTAAAAGATCAACATAAAACACATGCAAATGAATTGCTATT
Organism: uncultured Streptococcus sp.; assembly: GCA_945876895.1. Lineage (GTDB taxonomy): Bacteria > Bacillota > Bacilli > Lactobacillales > Streptococcaceae > Streptococcus > Streptococcus porcorum. The sequence continues at coordinate 11,367 of CAMCQB010000019.1, read as the reverse complement.
TTATGATCATTTTTTTCAGGCCACGCTTGCTCTCTAAGGAGTTTATGCCCCAAGAGATATTTAAAATCAGGATAATTGATTTCAGACATATGAGAAACAATTAAATCAATCGGATAGTCTGAGCGTTGTTCAATGTCATTTAATAAGTAAGGAGTAATATGCTGGTTAGCATCGATTGCCTTTACTTTAATGAAAGGAACCTCTTTTTTCAAAATAGCTGTTGGATTATAGTAACTAAAATCAGCATGAAGCATGTGACTAGCATCTTCTGAAGTTGTATCAAAAATCGTCTGATAACGAAATCCTTCATCTAAAAAGACAGTTGTCACCTTTGTCTCATAATGATCAATAACATCCTGAACAGCTGTAAAATTTTCTACTCCTTTCCAAAACTCTAAAAACTTTGGAGATTGGATGATTGCTTTTTTAAATGATATAAAATAACTCTGAATATGTTCTGGAAATTCTTTTGTTGCTCTGTTATTCGTTAGACCCCAGAAATCAACCGTAGAATCAGATTCATATGTTAAATAGTGGTCTTTCATATCCCATAAGGGACCAAAACAGGTGTCGTTCATAATAGTAATCGAATCATAATGAGTAATTTCATCATAACCGATATAACTCATCCCATCACGCCAAGCAGCAAAGTCAAACCCTACGTTTTCTCTTTGGATAAAATCAGTTATCAAATTATTTTCTCTCAATAAAAGTTGGTAACTATCCTCAACCTCACTATTAGAAATAAAGACAACATGCGTAAATAGGGGACGTAATTTTTCTAGTTGATAAATGACGTGTGAACTAACACGATTGTATTTATTGAAATGAACATATAATAATAAACGCTTCATTTCTTTCTCCTAAATAAATTTATAATTTTTGTTGGAATGATCCAACGACGTGAGTAGATGACCGAATGATATCGAACAATTAACTCTTCAACCTGCCGTTTAAATTCATCTCTCTCTCGTTTCAAGTTGACAAAATCACTTTGATAATGCTCTAGTTGCTTAATCTTATCTTTACTTTGAGAGTATTCTCTAACCAAACGATTAACTAGAAAGTCCTCTTTAAAAACACTGTCAACATTAAACATTTGATAAGACAAACGGAAGCGATTCCCATAAAACTTATCTGTTCTGAAGATTAAATATGGATCCATTTTTGTAAAATAATATGCCCCATCAATCTCTATTGCGTTCGTAGATATAGGTGAGAGCTCTGTACAAAATTCGCCGTCCACTAGACTAATATACTGATAATAACTGGGTAACTCAGATAAATCTAAACGAATATAACTTGCTTCTTCTGGAATTTCAAACTCTAATTGGTCAGCTGTCTTTAATGGGTATTGCAGTCTTTGTTTTTCGCTAAAATGACCATCACTAGACCAGTAAATAGTAACAAGTTGAGTTGGAATTTGAGAATTAGGATACTCTCGTCTCACTAGACTGAGCTCAAACTCATGATTTCTTTGCAAAAGCAGTTCAATCACTTTTTTTGCTGTATCAGTAGATAGGGTTTGACTGTATTCTTTTTGCGTCTCTAATAACTTGGTGAAACGTCTTTCCAATTTCCCAAAATCTTGCGTTCGGGAATCAGATTCATCATCCATGCGATAGACCGTCGTAGACTCTGGTAAGAAAGTTAATTTTGTCCGTTTGAATAGCTCCAGTTGGATATTAAATGTATCATCAGCGGTATCAAGAGCTATCTGTTTATTAACTTCTAACATGAGTTTAGTATCGACTAACCAAGTTGAAGCCATGGTCATTCCTTTATAGACTAACATTTTTTCAAAACTATCCATAAAGGGAATGATGCGATTGGCTAAAACATCTGTATGAATCGTCTGACCCTTAGCATCTACCATGTCAAAATCAGTGTTACTCCACTTAGAATCGGGTGTCTGTTCAAGAAGATCCACTTGTTTTTGTAATTTATAAGAATCTATCCAGTAATCATCCCCATCACAACGTGCAATGTACTCTCCTCTTGCTTCCTTACAGATATCTATCCAAGTTTTTGTAATACCTTTGTTTTGCTTATTAAAAAAGGGGCGAATCAAATTTGGATACGTTTCAGCTAACTTATTAATGAGAGCTGGAGATTCATCTGTCGAAGCATCGTCAACAACAATAATCTCATATGGAAAAGTTGTTTTTTGTTGACAGAGACTTTCAACGGCTTCTCTTATCCACTCTCCTTTATTAAAGTTTGTACAAATTACTGAAACTTTCAAATTCTCACTCCTTGTTTTAAGTTCTAACTAAAATCCCATTTCCCGTTTCTTTGAACAAGACCACTAGCTGAATCTAGTGCAGAGACATCCTCAGGTGAAATATCATCACGATTCATTAAAATAACAGGGGTATGACTGGCGCTTGAAAAAGCTAACATTTGACGATCCATATCACGTACCGTTACTTCTAGTTTTAATTTGATGTCATTGAGATGTTGTAAGTCACATTCATAGGTGACAACTTTTCGTCCTTTACCATGTGTCGGATAATCCATAGAATTATCATTGTAAATCCAAATATTTCTATCGATATCCGTTAAAGATAGTGCTACAAAAGTATCGATTTCTTCCAAAACATCATAAGTAATTTCAAATTTGATTTTATCTTTTGGTGTCATACGGTTAGGTGATAATAATTTCACTTCTAGTTGATTGACTTGGATCACTTGTTCTTCAACCTGATTGACTTCCTCGACTGTATCCTCAACAACATGCTCGGTATTATCAAAGCTATATTGGTTGGCAACATCAAATGGCTCACCATAGGCTTTTACCAAACCATCCTCAATCAAAACCGCTCTATTGCAATATTTTTTAACAGCTCCCATATCATGAGTGACTAAGATAGTTGTTTTACCACTGGTTTTACGCTCTAAAAAATAATCATTACATTTTCGCTGAAAAGCCTCATCACCAACCGCAAGTACCTCATCTAAAATTAAGATATCACCTTGTGCTTTAATCGCAACTGAAAACGCCAGACGCACCTGCATTCCACTCGAATAATTTTTTAGCTTCTGGTTCATGAACTCTCCAAGCTCAGCGAACTCAACGATATCATCATACATATCATCAATTTCTTTTGTTGTAAAGCCAAGCATGGCGCCATTCATATAGACATTCTCACGACCTGTCAATTCAGGGTTAAATCCCACTCCCAATTCGATAAAAGATACTAATTTCCCATCTACAGTAACAGTCCCTTTTTCAGGCACGTAAATCTGAGAAATAATTTTTAAAAGGGTTGATTTTCCTGAACCATTTCGTCCAACAATCCCAAAAAAATCACCTTTATTCACTTCAAAATTGATATCTTTTAGCACGTGGTACTCTTTATAGCCTTTTATACCTCTAAAACGATTAACCAAGGCTGTTCGTAAGCTATAGGTACTTTCAGTCGGTAATTTAAAGTACTTACTAACATGATCGACCTTTACTGCAATATTATTTTTCATCATTAAATAATCTCCGCAAATCTCTTAGATTGGTCACTAAAAACTTTGTATCCGATAGCAAAAATCACAAATGGTAAAAGATAGGGAATCGCAATGTACCACACATGATGTGACATTTGCCAAATTGTCACATTGGCCTTATCAATCAAAATATAACGTAAATCTTGAATGATTTGTGCTAAAGGATTTAACATCATCACCTTAGCTGCCATTAAATTTTGATTTGATACAAAAGTAATCGGGTAGATAATAGGTGTTGCATACATCCCTGCTTGCATGATAACCTCCCAAACAGGTGCTAAATCACGGTAACGCACAAATAAGGTCGATAGTAACAAGGCAATTCCTAAGGCCAAAACGAATAATTCAATAAACAATAATGGTGCAAAAATAGCAGCCCAAGAAAGACTCACACCATTTAAAATAGCAAATAGAAGAACAACTAATAGGTTAATCCCCAAATTAATCAAGGCTCCCGATACAGCTGATAAAACAATGATGTGTTTTGAAAAACTTAACTTACGTAAGAGGTCCCCTCGTGTTACAATAGAAACCATTCCCATAGAGGTTGCTTCTGAAAAAAAGGACCAAATAACATTAGCCAACAAGAGCGCTACTGGAAAATGAGGAACATCTCCACCTAACCGAAGAAAATGAATAAAGACGACGTACATAATTGCAAACATCATCAAGGGCTTCAATATTGACCATAGATAACCAATAGCGCTACCTTGATAACGTAATTTAAAATCTGTTTTAATCAATTCTTTTAAAAGAATTCTATTTTTTTGACTAAAAAAGTTCATTTAATTACTCCTATATCCAAATTTAGTCACAATCAATGTGGTAAAAATAAGCGTATGAAACCAACGATTCTTAGCTAATCGATATTTTTTTAAATGCTTCATACGAGTGAGCGTATTTTCTTTCATAATACCAATAAACGCCTCTACCATTTCACGATCTTTCTTTGATAAGTCTAAAGACAACAATTGTTGAGCTTGTTTTTGACTAGAAGAAATTAACCACCAATATTTATCTACCAATTGATGTGGTTTTAGCCAAGTTCTAATCCGTTTAGACCACGTTCTAGCTCCTAAAACATTATTTTCATGTTGTCGATAAAGCTCAGTTGGGGAATCTAAATAAAGTAACTTCCCTAAGGCAGATGCTAGCAACGCTAAATACCAATCATGCATTAAAATCCCTTCATAGACTTGCCATTGTTGTGCTAAGGCATGATTAATCAGGCTTGTTCCACCTGTCACTGTATTTTCAGTCAACTCTTGTCGCAACTCTGTATTGGCGTGATGGGACTGACTTTTAATCATACTATCATGGATGACATTAAGTTCCTGATCCACAACTCGTAAATCCGTATAAATCATTAGTGGTAGATCTTTTCTTTCATTCTGAGCAGCCTCTAAACACAGTTGTAATTTATTGGGGAGCCAAATGTCATCTTGATCACTAAAAAAGTAAAAATCCGCCACTTCATGCTTTACCAAGGTATAAAAACTCTTAATCACTCCCATATTTTCCATACTATTTGGATTGATGAGACGAATCCGTTGATCACTTTCTTCAAATCTTTGGATAATGGCTCTTGTTTGATCTGTTGAGCCATCATCTCTTATTAAAAGTTCCCAATCTTGAAAGGTTTGATTCTGAATACTTGCAATCTGTTCTTCTAAGTATTTCTCACCATTGTAGGTGGCCATTAAGATATTAACTTTCATTTAAAAATAAATCCTCATACTCTCCCACAATTTTTTCCCAAGTATAGTCTTCACTCATATGAGCCTTTGCCTCTTCTGACAAGCGTTGGCGCTTATCATCATCAACTTCTGTATCAATTAAAGCAGTCAAACTAGCGATTTCTTTAGACCAATACAAAGCTGTATTTTCAGCAACCTTTCGGTTAAAATTGACATCTAACACCAGATTAAGCTCCGTATGGGCTAAAGCTTCTAATAAGCCTGGATTGGTGCCTCCAACTTCATGACCATGAATATAAGCAAAAGCCTGTTCTCTGATGTAGGTCAATAATGCTTTATCATAAACAGTTCCGACAAATTTGATGCGGTTATCATTTTCAAAACCTGTCAAAGATTTTAGTTGTTCAAAATAGGCATTTCCTTGATGATTACAGATAACCATTAAATCTTTCTGAGTCTTTGAAGCCATAAAAGCTTCAATCGCTAAAGCGTAATTATTTTCTGGTACAAATCGTCCAACAATTAGAAAATACTCTTTTTCCTTACTAGCCCACTGATCAAAAAAACTACGAACTTTCTCCGACTGGCTAGTCAGAGGTGATGGGGTCATATCTGTACCATAAGCAATAAAACGTGTCTTAACCCATGGATAAGATTGTTTAAGATAGTCATCAATTCCCATGTTATCCGAAATCATCAGATCAGCATGCTTTGTCATCACTTTTTCTGAATATTTCAGATAAATTTGAATAGGTTTGATCCACTTAGAACGTTTCCACTCCAAACCATCAGGATTAACAAATAATCGCCCCCCAACTGCTTTAATCCTCTTAGCTAAAGGAGCGATAAAAGCTCCTACCGTATTTCCTAAAATATAAACAATCGGATTTTTCAGGTGATTTTTTTTGATTAAGCTAATAGCATATGAAATCGCCATTATGTCATAGGCAATGACACGTGCAGGGCCTAGCTTTGGGGGATTGATGGTAAAGCAATCTGCCCCCTTATAATCAAAATGATGATGGTGGGATGAGTCACTTAAGCAAGCCACATGATAACGAATCGCCTTATTTTGTTGATGACGAATCAGTTCTTCTACAAAAGTTTCAAAGCCACCATATTGAGCTGGTAACCCTCGACTTCCAATGATAAAAACATCTTGCATGATCTTGCTCCTTTAAAACTGCACTTATATTCTATTATAGCATAATTATAGAGTCTTTGCTTAAAATCAAAAAGGTTGAAGCCTGACCTTCAACCTTAATCATTTTATTTTTTTTCTTGTTGATAAAATTCCTTGAGTGCATCTTGCCAAGTCGGAATAACAAATCCCGTTTCCTTAGCTTTTTTGAGACTCATTGTTGAATTTAGTGGGCGTTTTGCTTTAGCTGGGAATTGGCTAGAGTCAACTGGAGCGACCTCTACATCTGTATCTTTTAGAATTTCCTTTGCAAAATCATACCAAGTGGTATCTTCTGTTGCATCATTTGACAAGTGATAATAACCAAATTCTTTTTGATTTTCTGCCAAGTAAGTCATAAATTCAGCCAAGGTACGTGTCCAAGTTGGGCGACCATGCTGATCATTAACAACTGTTAAACGCGGATGCTTTTCTGCCAAAGCTTGCATGGTAAAAACAAAGTTTTTTCCGTAATTACCAAATACCCAAGCTGTACGAATGGTATAAAATTTAGGAGCATATGTTTCCACAGCAATCTCACCCAGACGTTTAGTACGTCCATACTCTGTTTGTGGATCTGGAGTGTCATCAACTTCCCACTCTTGTCCTACTGGTTTTTTGCCATCAAAAACATAATCTGTTGAAATATAAACAAGAGTTGCATCATATTTGGCACAAGCCTTGGCAACATTTTCAGAACCCGTAACATTGATAGCGTAATTTAGTTCTTTGCCTTCATCTTCTGCAGCATCTACCGCTGTATAAGCAGCACAGTGGTAAACCAAAGTCGGCTTGACTTGCGCAAAGACCTCATCGACTTTTTCTGCATCTGTGATATCCATTTCAGCGACATCGACTGCAACATACGCTTCATTTCGTTCATCAAGTAAATGACGTAGTTCTGTCCCAAGCTGGCCATTAGCACCTGTTACTAAAATCATAATCTTCTCCTCACAATAAGTTAGCTCTATTTTACACTAAAAATAGATTTATTTCATCCTTTTTCTTTAACGATATAGACGGGTCTTTTTTTCACTTCTAAGAAAATTTTTGCAATATATTTTCCAATAATACCTAATGATAACAACTGCAGGCCTCCAATAAATAGAATAATAGAAACAAGGCTAGCCCATCCTGTTACGCTACCACCTATAGTTAGTTTACGAATCACCACAAACAAAATTCCCAAAATAGATAGAAAAAAGAAGCCTAGTCCTGACCACATAGCAAGGTTAAGTGGCGCTTCTGAGAAATTGATAAATCCATCAATAGAATAACGCAAAAGACTCCAAAAATTCCATGAGGTCTCTCCTGCAACCCGCTCTCGATTTTTATAACTAATATAGGTAACATCGTATCCTACCCAAGCAAAAAGTCCCTTAGAAAAACGATTGACCTCACCCAATTCTAAAATGCTATCAACGACCTGCCGAGTCATCAATCGAAAATCACGCGCACCATCGACCATCTCAGTATCAGACACCGCGTTAATCAATCGATAAAATGCCTTAGCAAAAAACGAGCGGATAGGAGGCTCTCCTGTTCGATCTCCACGACGAGTCCCAACGACATCATAACCTTCTTTAATTTTGGCATACATCTCAACCAATAATTCTGGAGGATCTTGCAAATCAACATCCATAACGGTAACATAGTCGCCATCTGCTGCTTCTAAACCTGCTAAAAGGCCTGCTTCTTTCCCAAAATTACGAGAGAATGACAAATAATGCACATTAACATTTTCTTCGCTAACTTGACGTAAGACAGGCAAGGTGTTATCGGTTGATCCATCATTTACAAAAATATAGTCAAATATTAGCTGATCTCTTAAAATTTCCTCTACCTTTTGCGTTTCAGCTAAAAATGAACGGATCGTAGATTCTTCATTATAACAAGGTACTACTATACTTAATTTTTCCATCTCTCTTTTATCTCTCTTCCATCTTTCAATAGCTACTCCATTGTACCATTCTTGTAAATCTTTTTCAAAAATCATATAATAAGGCTATGACAAAAAAATATCAAACGAGGCTAGGTGTTAGTCTCATCATTGTTTTATTTAGTATTTTACTTTGTTTACCTCAAATCATCACCCAAAAAGCCATCTTAGGATCTGATGTGCTTTTCCACTATAATCGTTTCTACGAGACAGCTATGCAGATAAAAACTGGACAGTGGCACTACTTCATCTCTCTATTTAGTTTTGAACAGTCAGGGCGTATCATCAATGCTCTTTATGGTCCAATTTTTGCTTACTTTCAAGGTCTCTTGGTCTTGATTTCAAAAAATTGGCTAACCTATCAAATTCTTTCTCGGATTTTAATCGGGAGTATCGCAGGACATTCATTATACCTCCTGTTAAGAAAGATAGGAGTTCGCTTACAGTATGCCCTTCCTATCTCACTATTTTATCTCACTACCTTTTCAATCCAATACTGGACCATGCGTCAAGGATTTAGTAGTTGGGGAGCAGCTTTTTATCCCTTATGTTTAATACCTGCTTTTGACTTTATCCAAACAGGAAAGATTAAAAGACGACAATTAGGCGTGAGTGTGGCCCTGATGTTCCAAGTCCATGTCCTAACATCCACTTTCTTGGTCTTATCCTATCTCCCTTTTTATTTCTACGGCTTTATCAAATCAAATGAGAAATTAAAGATTCTAAAAGATGGGATCATGGCAATTGCCATGTTTACCCTATTAACCATAAATATTTGGTTGCCTCTGCTACAACTCTCTAGTCAAAACGAGTTAAAACAACCATTTGTCAATCAGCGACTCGCGGAATATACTATCAGTCAATTAAGCTCTAAACTCTTATTTGACCCTCTGCCATTGATAGCCCTTTTAGGCATTACTCTTTTAGCTGGAGCAGTTTATTTCAGAAAATCTTCCCCAGAACTTAAGATGACCTATCTTAATCTTCTGATCTTTTTATTTTTAGCTAGCAGTCTATTTCCTTGGGAGAGTCTTGTAACTGCTAAGATTACTATTGTTGAAATTATCCAATTCCCATTTCGATTCTTTATCCCAGCCACTATTTTTCTATTGATTTGCCTAGCGATGTTGGTTGAAAAAAGTCAACCTTCAAAATCATTTTATTCTGTCATTTTGATGATTGCATTATTAATGGGAGTCGGACAGGTCATTTACACCACGCAAGAAAATTTTGCGAAACAATTTGATACCAATCAACCTGTTCAACGACGGAAACATATGACCTATGAAGGAGATGCTGACGCTATTAGGCAAGCTATTTTCGACCCTGATAAGAGTAAATTCTTAAATCTGGTCCACAAATCTACACCCGACTACCTCCCTATTTACAGAAAGTCATCTAGCAATAAATACGATTTATACGAAGAGCTGGTTATTTTACCAAGGAAAAACTTTAAAACTTCTGTTCAAAATAGTCAACTCATTCTAGAGTGGACATCGGATACAGATACAAAAATCAACCTCCCTATTATTTTATACCACCATTCTACTCTAACAGTAAACGGTCAGGTCATCACTAGCAAAGATAGGCAATTAACAACCATCGGCACCCCTTATATTAACCAGAAAAAAGGGAAAAATGTCGCTATTTTAGCCTACAAAACTCCAATGAGTTTTATGATTGGTTTAGGAATAACGTTACTGACTTGGTTAGGATGCATCATTAGCTTTTTTAAGAGGAAATTAAACAAAAATAAACCAGTTTAATAGCAAAAATGAGTTTGGATTTTCCCAAACTCATTTTTTATTTTTAGCATCTTATCGAAACATTCTTTCTAATCTCGTTTTGATAGATGCTTACGAATATCGTACTCAAATGGGTCCAGATCTGTTTTTTGATCTGTTGCAAGCTGAACCATTTGTTTTGCAATCAAAGGACCAATGGTTAGTCCTGAAGATCCCAGGCCACTTGCTGCATAAACTCCTTGTAAACCAGGTACCTCTCCAAAGAAAGGTGAAAAGTCTCTAGTGTAAGCTCTAATCCCAACACGTGATGTGCGTGAAATGGCTTCGTCTAATTTTGGAAAATAAGGTTTAGCACGTTCTTCTTGTCGGTTTAATATCTCCTCATCAACACTCAAATCATACCCCATATCATTTTCGTGGCTTGCTCCCACAGATAGTTTACCGTGTTTAAAGGGAATAATATCAATCTCCCCATGAGGCATCACTACTGGATATCGACCTGTTTCTAAGTTTTCAAATAGGTAATCATTAATCTGTCCTTTTTGTGGACGCACCCAAACATCATACCCATGCTCTTCTAATAAGCTTGGTAACCAAGCTCCAACTGCTAAAATAATGCGATCAAAAATGCGCCCCTGAATATCATATTGTCCTGATTCTAAGACTGTAAAGGAAACCTTCTCACCTTCAACAACTTCCACACCACTTGCTTTCAGAAGAGTCTTGGTTAATTTACTCCCCTCTACACGCGCTGCTCCAGAAGCATATAACACTTTCTCAAAACCATCTAAATCAGGGAATCGCTCCAGTGTCTCTTCACGACTTAAAATTTTTAAATCACCGATTAAAGGGGACTCTTCTTTTCTCGCTTTAGCAATAGCATAAAGTTCATCTAGCCAATCCAAGCGTGATTTAATCATAATGACACCAGATTGATCATAAAAATCAACCTCTTGTCCATCTGCTTGTAAATCTTGAACTAATTGAGGATAAAAATCTGCACCGAGACGTGCCATTTTGTACCAAGCTTTATTACGACGACGTGAAAACCAAGGACTAATAATCCCTGCTGCTGCCTTAGTAGCCTGCCCAACACCGTGATCAAAAACGGTGACTTGACACTCTTCTTTTGAAAGGTAATAGGCTGCTGTAGAGCCTACAATTCCTGCTCCAATAACTGCTATACGTTTCATTTTTCTCTCCTTACAAATGATAAAAAGGATTAGTTAGGGCTTGACTTTCTAAAATTGTCAAATTCCAACACTCCTCTTCTTTCCAGAATTTAAATTTTTCTGCCAATTTTGA
>CAMCQB010000018.1 GCA_945876895.1 uncultured Streptococcus sp. | reverse complement strand
AAAGTTTCTGCAAAAGCAACAGACGAAGCAGGTAACACATCAACACCAACTGAAGTAACGGTTCCAGATACAACTGCTCCAGTAGCTCCAGAGATTACAGATGATGGTAATGGTAATATCGTTGTGACCCCTTCTGATGATGCAACAGAACTTGTGATTACTTATGTTGATCAAGATGGTAATACACAAACTGTCGTTGTTAAGAAAGGTGAAGATGGTAAATGGACAACTGATAACACAGTAGTATTTGTTAACCCAGAAACAGGACAAGTTATTATTCCTGGGGATGTTATCAAGGCTAACACAGTTGTTACAGCTTACACTAAAGATGCCGCAGGTAATGTTTCAGAATTAACAGAAGCAGACATTATTGAAGTAATTGATGAAGAAGTGGCAGTTCAAACTGGTAAGAAAGCCGTTTCTGCTACACGTGGTATCACCATTCAATCTGATGCTTCAACAAGCAATCAATTCGAAGCAAAAGGTAAACAATTACCTAACACTGGTGAAGAAGATACCACATCAGCCGTTGCACTAGGTGCTAGCATGATTCTTGCTTCGCTTGGACTTGTAGCAAAACGTCGTCGTAAAGAAGATTAATAGCCAATCCCTTTTCATAAGCTCAATTAAGAGTCTTTACCATTCTTTGTCATAAAAAGCTTGTCTAACATTGATATTTCAAAGATGATGAAAAGAGATCGCTCTTATGACTTCGTATGACGAGAGCATTATTAAAACAAGAGGCCTAGATAGGTCTCTTGTTTTTAGTTTATGTTGGATTTGTTAGCTTATAAGATATAGAGATAAAATAAAGGCTAGCCATGGACAGGTATGACCACGATGGATTATAAAAAGAAAAACCATTTCAGCTAATATAGCTAGCCGAAATGGTTTTTTCTATTTGTGATCAGGTGTTAGTACCATAGGAATAATAATGGGCTCACGCTCAGTTTTTTCATAAAGAAAAGGACGAAGAGCATTGACAATTGCACCATTAACAGATTGGATACTAGCATCTTTATTTTTTAAGGCAATGCGGATGGCATTAAAAAGGATACGTTGGCTTTCACGGATCAGATCACCTGATTCGCGCATATAGATGAAGCCACGACTCAACAAGTCTGGTCCAGCTAAAATCATCTTAGAGTTGAAGTCAACTGTAGCTACTGCTAAGACAACACCATCCTCAGCTAGATCACGACGATCACGAAGGACAGCAGCACCGATTTCTCCGATGCGATTACCGTCAACATAGACATCTTGAGCGTTAAACTTACCAGAAATGCGAGCGGAATCCTTTGTTAAAGCAAGGACATCACCATTTTCCATGATAAAGATATTATCTTTTTCAACCCCAGTATCTACCGCTAGACCAGCATGAACTTTTTGCATACGGTATTCACCGTGAACTGGCATAAAGTACTTGGGTTTCATCAAACGGAGCATTAATTTTTGCTCTTGTTGTCCACCGTGCCCAGAAGTATGGATGTTGTTGATTTTACCATGAATCACATCCACTCCAGCTTCTTGGATAGTGTTAATCAATTTATTGACACTTGTCGTATTACCTGGAATTGGGCTAGATGAGAAAATAACGGTATCACCAGGCTGTAAAGTGACTTGACGGTGGGTACCGTTAGCGATACGAGCTAGAGCAGCCATTGACTCCCCTTGGCTTCCTGTACACATGATGAGAATTTCAGAAGCATGGTAGTCTTTGATTTCATTAGGTTCGATAAAGGTCCCCTTCGGAACCTTGATGTAGCCAAGCTCAATACCATTGACAATAGCTTTTTCCATTGAGCGTCCAAAGACTGCGATTTTACGTCCTGTTTTCACAGCAGCCTCAGCGGCCTGTTGCAGACGGAAAATGTTTGAGGCAAAAGAGGCGAAAATGATACGTCCATGAATGCCTTCAATAATTTTCATGATGGACTGACCAACAACTTTTTCGGAATTGGTAAAAGTTGGCACTTCTGCATTGGTTGAGTCTGACAAGAGGCAAAGGACACCCTCCTCACCAAGAGCAGCCATACGATGTAGATCTGCGGGCTCACCGACTGGTGTAAAATCAAACTTAAAGTCACCTGTACAAACCACACGACCTTGAGGCGTGTGAATGACAATTCCTAAAGGCTCTGGGATAGAGTGGGTTGTCCGAAAGAAAGTAACACTGAGATTTTTAAAGGTTAACTCTGTGTTGTGGTTGATTTCATGCATCTTAGCATCACGTAGCAAACCATGCTCTTCGAGTTTTCCCTTGATTAAAGCTAGCGCTAGAGGACCTGCATAGATTGGGATATTAGCTTGTTTGAGAAGAAAAGGGATACCACCAATATGGTCTTCGTGCCCGTGAGTAATCACAAGTGCTTTGACACGATCGATATTTTCAACAATGTAAGAATAATCGGGGATAACATAGTCAATCCCTAAGAGATCATCCTCAGGAAACTTAATCCCAGCATCAACAATGATAATTTCATCTTGGTATTCAATACCGTAAGTGTTCTTACCAATCTCACCAAGGCCACCAATGGCATAAACCCCAACTTCTTCGGGTTTTAAATTGATATTTGACATCTTACAACTCCGTTAATTCAAAGACACCTGTTTCTTTTTCGTATTCAAGGTGTTTGTCAGATAATAACTCAACAAACTCAATATTATAGTCTGTTTTGTCCTCAACAAGTTTACGCGCAATAATACGTCCTTCAAGTTCAGTTGAAGCTTCCACCTCTACATAGAGGGCTTTGGTTTGTTCACGTTTTGGGCTACGGTCTTTGCGTTCTTGATAAAATACTTTATAAATCATGAGATTTCCTTTCTGGTTTTGAATGGGTTAAGCCCATCTGAATTGAACTAATAAAAAGAGAGTGGGCGAAATGTGACTTGCAAAAGCGTCAGACTCCCACCCCAAGATTGGTTTACTACTTTTTTAAAAGATGATAGCAGATGACCACTGGGTTAAGTGACTGTTAAATAGCCACCTCATATTCAATTGTTATAGTGTAATGGATTTAACCTTGATTCGTTGCAATTATCACAATTATATCATACAATAAAGGATAGAATCAAGTGAGGACAGTTAAGAAATGAAAGTTTTATCCTTTGATACATCAAGTCAAGCGCTCTCTTTAGCCTTGTTAGAAGATGAGCAATTACAAGGGGAGCTAACCCTTAATATTAAAAAAAATCATAGTATCAGCCTCATGCCAAGCATTGATTTTTTGATGCAACAAGTGGGCTGGCAACCAAGTGATTTGGACCGCATTGCTGTGGCACAAGGTCCAGGTTCTTACACAGGCTTGCGTGTTGCCGTAGCAACGGCTAAGACCTTAGCCTACAGTTTAAAGATTGATCTAGTAGGGGTGTCTAGCCTACAAGCTATTGCCTTAAATCACCCTAGCTCACATCTGGTGGTGCCAGTGATGGATGCTCGTCGAAATAATGTTTATGTTGGTTTTTATGAAAAAGGCAGAGCAATCAAGCCAGATTGTCATGCTAGCTTTGAGCAAGTTTTAGAAGCCGTCAAAGGCTACGAAAAGGTCAGCTTTGTTGGGGAGGTTGGCAATTTTTCTGATCAGATTAAAAATGCTCTCCCAAAAGCAGAGATTACTCCAGTTCTTCCAAGTGCCTATGAGATAGGGAAAGTTGCCTTGTCGCTAGATCCTGTCGCCATTGATGCTTTTGTGCCAGAATACTTGAAAAAAGTAGAAGCTGAGGAAAATTGGTTAAAAACAAATCAAGAAACAGACACAGATTACATTAAGCGAGTTTAAGATGCTGGAAGATAAAAGAGAAGATTTAGCTCAGTCAGTTTTTGCTATTTTAGAAGACGTTTACATACAGTCGCCTTGGACTTATCAACAAGTCTTGACGGACTTATCCCAGCCTCAAGCAGAGTATTTTTATGTGTACGAAGATGGAGAAATGGTAGGCTTTTTATCCCTTCAACATCTGGTGGGGGAGTGTGAGCTGACGAATATTGCCGTTAAAAAATCCCATCAATCCAAAGGATTTGGGGAACGTTTGATGACTTTTTTAGTCGATCTTGGTGTGCCTGTTTTTCTAGAAGTTAGAGAGAGTAACCGCTCTGCCCAAACCTTATATGCTAAATTTGGTTTTGAAGTAGTCGGTAAGCGAAAAAACTATTATCAAGCACCATCAGAAGATGCTATTCTAATGAAAAGAGATAGAGGATAAAAAATGACAACAGATCAATATATTTTAGCTATTGAGTCTTCCTGTGATGAGACCAGTGTAGCTGTATTAAAAAATGGTAAGGAACTATTATCTAATATCATTGCTAGTCAAGTGGAGAGCCATAAGCGTTTTGGTGGTGTCGTCCCTGAGGTAGCCAGTCGTCATCATGTGGAGGTTATTACGACTTGTATTGAGGATGCCTTATCAGAAGCAGGGGTTGTAGCCAGTGACTTAGATGCAGTTGCGGTTACCTACGGACCAGGTTTAGTGGGAGCGCTCTTGGTTGGAATGGCAGCAGCTAAGGCATTTGCTTGGGCACATGGCTTACCCTTAATTCCAGTCAATCATATGGCAGGTCACCTAATGGCAGCAAGAGAAGTTGAGGAGCTAGAGTATCCTTTACTCGCTTTATTGGTGTCAGGAGGACACACAGAGCTTGTTTATGTGACAGCACCAGGAGAGTACCATATCGTTGGAGAAACGCGAGATGATGCTGTTGGTGAAGCTTATGATAAGGTTGGTCGTGTTATGGGGCTGACCTATCCTGCTGGACGTGAGATTGATGAGTTAGCCCATAAAGGACAGGATGTTTATCAGTTTCCTCGTGCTATGATTAAAGAAGACAACCTAGAGTTTTCTTTCTCAGGTTTGAAGTCTGCCTTCATCAATCTGCATCATAATGCTCAGCAAAAAGGTGAGGATTTGGTATTGGAGGATCTTTGTGCCTCATTTCAAGCAGCTGTTTTAGATATTCTTTTGGTCAAGACGAAAAAAGCGCTAGAGCGCTACCCTGTTAATACATTAGTGGTTGCAGGTGGCGTCGCTGCCAATCAAGGCTTACGAGAACGCTTAGCAGAGGAGATAAGGGATGTTAAGGTCATCATTCCTCCTTTACGACTTTGCGGGGACAATGCTGGTATGATTGCTTATGCAGCAGCAGTAGAGTATGATAAGGGCAATTTTGCCTCCTTAGACCTTAATGCCAAGCCGAGTTTGGCATTTGACTATTTAGAAAACTAAGTCCATAAGCACCCTTGCTATATTGCCAAGGGTGTTTTATAATAGGGCAATCACTAACTGTACAAGGAGTTTTTATGTTTAAAGAAATGCAGCTTGGGGCAAAAGCGGCAACTCCAACTGTTTTGGGTTATCTCTCTATTGGCTTAGCCTGTGGAATAGTAGGGAGTAAAGCTGGATTATCCCCATTTGAGATGGGGCTTATGTGTTTACTGGTTTACTCAGGGAGTGGGCAATTTGTTTTATGTGCCATGCTTCTGACCAAGGCACCTTTATCCACTATTGCCATGACGGTATTTTTGATTAATATTAGGCACTTTTTGATGAATCTTCATGTGTCCACAATTTTTCCACAAGCTAAGCTCTATCAGCAAGTGCTGATTGGCTCCTTTATGACTGATGAGAGTTATGGGGTCTTATTGGGACATCGTTTGGAGCAAAAAGTTATCTCTCCTTTTTGGATGTATGGGAATAACTTTGCGAGCTATTTGTCTTGGTTTTTGGCAACGGTTGTAGGGACTATCTTAGGAGGTTTAATTCCAAATCCAGATCGTTTTGGGATTGACTTTGCTTTAGTTGCTATGTTTGTAGCTATTTTAGTTAATCAACTCGAAGGGATGATTAGGCGTATCTCAGTGCAAAAAGTCGCTTGGATTTTGCTAAGTGTTTTGATTTCCTATTTTGTATTAGCTATTATTGTGAGTGAGTCTTTGGCGGTTTTAGGTGCCACCCTTTTAGGATGTTTTGTGGGGGTAATGATCAATGATTAGTGCATATGTTTTTTGGGCCATTTTTTTAGCAGCTTTAGTCACATGGATTCCTCGTATCTTGCCTTATTTCTTGGTGAAATTAGCTAAATTACCAGATAAGGTTGTCCAGTTTTTAAGTTACTTGCCGATTACCATCATCTTTGCCTTGATTTTATCTAGTATTTTCACAGAGGAAGTCACCCAGCTGCCTCGCTTAAAATGGGTTGAGTTTTTAGCTGTTTTACCGACTTTTTTTGTTGTTGCTAAGACGAAAAATGTGATGTTAGCTGTAGCAGTTGGGATTATTTGTGTTGCATTTTTGCGTTTTGTGATGTAAGGAGGATAGAATGTTACATTTTGAAAATGATTACAATGAAGGGTGTCACCCTAAACTTTTAGAAGCCTTGGTCAAAAGTAATGAGGAAAACCTATCAGGTTATGGCACAGATAGCTATACCCAGTCTGCTATCGAAAAGATTAGAGAGGCTTGTCAGCTAGATGAGGCGGAGGTTGTTTTTCTGACAGGAGGAACACAGACTAACCAAGTCGCCATTGCTAGCTTATTGCAGTCTTATGAAGGTGTTATTGCAGCAGAGACAGGACATATTGCTGTACATGAAGCTGGTGCTATTGAATATACGGGACACAAAGTCCTAACGCTTCCCCACCAAGATGGCAAGCTATCAGCAAAAGCTGTAGCTGATTACCTGGAAACCTTTTATGCAGATGGTAACCACAGCCACATGGTTTATCCTGGGATGGTTTATATTTCCCATCCGACCGAATATGGAACACTCTATAGCCAGCAAGAGTTAGAAGATTTATCTCGAATTTGTCACGATTATCAGATTCCTCTCTTTTTAGATGGTGCACGTCTAGGCTATGGTTTAGCTGCCAAGGAGACAGATCTTGATTTACCTACAATTGCAAGACTCTGCTCAGTTTTTTATATCGGTGGCACAAAAATGGGAGCTCTAGCAGGTGAAGCCTTGGTCTTTACCAAAAAGAACATGCCAAAGCACTTTATGACCATTGTCAAACAACACGGTGCCTTGTTAGCTAAGGGACGTTTGTATGGGATTCAGTTTGATCAGTTTTTTACAGACAGTCTCTATATGGAAATCGGGAAAAAGGCGTTAGTTTTAGCAGAAGAATTAAAAGCTATTTTAAAAGAAAAAGGTTATCGTTTTTATTTAGAATCCCCAACCAACCAGCAGTTTATTATTGTTGAAAATAGCCAGCTAGATTCACTTTCTCAAAACATCGCTTATAGTTTTTGGGAAAAGTATGATGATAACCATACAGTCATTCGTCTAGCAACCAGCTGGTCAACGACAGATGACGATATAAAAGCATTACGAAACATACTATAGCATAAAACAAGGCTAGACCGTGGTATTGGTCTAGCCTTGCTTATTGTCTATTGGAGGTTTAATACCTTGGTGTTCCTGCCACCCAGCCTGTGCAGAGGGCAGAAGTGATGTTGAAGCCACCTGTATGGGCGTTAATATCTAACACTTCTCCTGCAAAATGAAGTCCAGGAACTTTTTTACTTTCCAGGGTCTTAGGATTGATTTCTTTTAAATCTACGCCACCCTTAGTGACAAAAGATTTAGCTAAAGACATTTTTCCTGTGATGTTGATAGGAAAAGCTTTGAGGTTTTCCACAAGGCCTTGCTTTTCTTGTGGAGAAAGTTGCTTGATTTTTTCTGGGAAAGGCTGCGCTAAAAAATCAGCTAGACGTTCAGGCAGTAAGCCTTTTAAGACATTTTTACAGGATTTTTCACGTTGTGCTTCAAATAAGGTCAACAATTCTTCCTCACTTGTTTGTGGAAGAAAATCAAGATGTGCTGTTTCTCCTCCTTTTACAAAGCTAGATAGTCGCAGAGCAGCAGGACCAGAAAGTCCAAAATGGGTAAAGAGTAGGTCATGCGTGATAAGGTGTTTACCATAGCTCAAGGTCACATCATCTAAGGAGATTCCTTGGAGTGCTTTATGCGGAAAATCGGTTAAGAGGGGACTTTCAGCGGCTTCAAGAGCTGTCACCTCTAGTTTGAAGTGTCGGGCAATCTCATGACCGAATCCTGTGGATCCTGTGGATGGGTAAGACTTTCCGCCAGTAGTGACAATGAGTTTGTCACAGGTAAAATGAGTATCATTAGATTTGATGTGGAAAAGTTGATCGATTTTTTTGACTGAAACCACTTCAAACTGCGTTTTGATCTGCCCACCCAGTTCTAGTATCTTCTTTTCCAAACAATCGATAATCGTTCGAGATTTATCCGTTGTGGGAAACATTCGTCCGTGGTCTTCTACTTTGAGTTTGACGCCGTTTTCTTCAAAAAAGTTAATAATATCATGATTGTCAAACTGTGAGAAGACACTGTAGAGGAAGCGACCATTTCCTGGGATACCAGCCAATAGGTCGTCAAGACTACCATTATTGGTGACATTACAACGTCCACCACCAGTTCCAGCTAATTTTTTACCGAGTTTACGATTTTTTTCAAGGAGGAGAGTTTTTTGACCGTAGAAGCTAGAAGCAATAGTTGCCATCATGCCTGCAGGCCCTCCTCCGATTACGATAGTATCAAAATGTGTCATGTTTTTATTTTACCATAAAAGCACTATTTTTCACTAATGTGAGGTGTCAAGTCAGATTGACAGTTGTTGTCAACTGTGCTATCATAAATGAAATAATAATCGAGGTGAACATAGAATGTCAGTTGAAAAAACCGTTAGTGAAATTGCTGAGATTTTGGGTGTCAGTCGTCAAGCTGTCAACAACCGTGTCAAGTCTCTTCCAGAAGAAGATTTAACCAAAAATGACAAAGGGGTGACAGTGGTTAAGCGTGAAGGACTGTTAAAGCTTGAGCAGATTTACAATAAGACCATTTTTGAAGATCAACCTGTGAAAGAAGAGGCTAATGACCGTGAGTTACTACAAATCTTAGTAGATGAAAAAAATACTGAGATCACACGTCTCTATGATCAGATCAAGGCTAAGGACGTGCAACTAGCTGAAAAAGATGAACAATTGCGTGTCAAGGATGTTCAAATCGCAGAAAAAGATAAGCAGCTAGATCAACAACAACAGTTGACTTTGGCAGCGATGGAAGATAGTAAAAAGTTACAATTAGCTTTGAATGAAGCCAAAGCTGAAGTGGAAGAAATTCAAAGCCAAAAAGAAGTTGAAGCTCGTAAAGGTTTCTTTGCACGTCTTTTTAAAAAATAAGCAGATAAGATAAAAAGAGTGGGGTGTTGAGATGGTTTCCACTCTTTTTTGGAGGAAATGAGATGAAGACATTAACAGAGTATATTGCTTTTGATTTGGAATTTAATACAGTTGATGATGTCAGCCATATTATTCAAGTTTCAGCGGTGCGTTATTGTCAAGGGATTGAAGTTGACAGTTTTGACAGCTATATTTACAGTAGGGTTCCTTTACAGAGTTTTATCAATGGTTTAACAGGTATTACAGCTGAAAAAATTCAATCGGCACCACAGATAGAGCAGGTGTTAGCGAGTTTTAAAGATTTTGTAGGTCAAGTCCCTTTAATTGGCTATAATGCTCAAAAAAGTGACCTTCCTTTGCTATTAGAAAATGGATTGGATTTGACCTCGCTTTATCAAGTTGATCTTTATGATCAAGCCTTTGAACGCCGTAGCACAGATTTGAATGGGATTGCTAATTTAAAATTACAGACAGTCGCTAATTTTTTAGACATTAAAGGTCAAGGACACAATAGCTTGGAGGATGCACGGATGACAGCCCAAGTCTATGAAAAATTCCTTGAGTTTGATGAAAACCGCCAACTTCTAGAAAAACAAGAAGAAGTGAGCATTGATAATCCTTTTGCAAGTCTAGGAAATTGGTTGGATTGATAAAAAATCACCTTAGGTAAGGGCTTGTTTGTGACCTAGGGTGATCTTCTATAATGGATAAGAACAAAGGGAAATCAGGTGCACAGGATTGATACTTTGTCTCATCAGTATATAGAAAGAAGGTGTAGGAAATGTCTGATACCTATTCGACAGGGGAGTTGGCAAAGCTAGCTGGTGTGTCAGTTCGAACAGTACAGTACTATGACCAACGAGGTATTTTAGTACCCTCTGAGTTGACAGAGGGTGGTAGGCGTATTTATAGCGATAGAGATTTACGACAGCTGAAAATGATCTGTTTTCTAAGGGAGATGGATTTTTCCATAGAACAGATAAAAAGCTTACTGGCTGAGGATGATTCTAGTGCAGTCCTTGAATTGATCTTACAGGAGCACATTGGACATTTAAAAATGGTCCTTTTAGAACAGAAAACTAAACTTGATACAGCTGTCACTCTGCTTAACAGCTTGAAAACCTATCCCAACTCTTCACTTGAGATTCTCTCAGACGTTTCGCTTATCATGAAAAATCAAAAACTTTGGCATCAGACTTTTAGGTTGTTTTTCTTTTATTTACTGGTAATTGTAGTGGTTGTTACGTTAGCTTTTCATTGGGCAGATCAAAGGCACTCTCTTTTATTAGGAGGACTAACAGCTGCAGCCTTTTTAGTGGGTGTTTATGGTCTTACCCGATATTACTATCAAAAAATGGTTTATCTGTGTCCGCACTGTCACAAGACTTTTAAGCCTACTTATCTGTCTTTTATAAAGGCAAAGCATACACCTAAAACACGAAAACTAAGCTGTCCGAATTGTAAGGCCATCTCCTACTGTTTGGAGCTAGCGAAGGAGCGCAGTAAATAAAGAGAGCTGGTGTCCAATGCCATTACATTAAGTTGTTACCCCATAAAAAAACTATTCCCACATGTATGATGTGGGAATAGTTTTTTATATTAGCTTTTTATTCAAATCTTTTTTGATAAATCTTATTGAACAGCCATTGTAAGTTCACGCTTGGTTTTACTTCCATCTTTTCAACAATGGGATTGATCACCTCATCCACATAGCTCTGTGCCTCTTTTTGTCTGACAGCACTCTTGTCATAAATGCTTTTCTTTACACCAGGCTTCTGATAATAGTAAGCCATGAATTTCCCACTCTTATCAAACAAATAAGTGCGGTATATCTCTTCATCTGTACCCTTGAAGATTAGAACTAGATATTTAGAAGAGGGCTTAAAATTTCCTTGACCTACAAAAAATGAATGATTTTTAATGATTGCATTATGACCATCCGTATCGTATCTTAAACCTTTGATAGAGGATTCTCCTAGATAGTCTAGATAGTCTAAAATAAATACCATTTCAGGATTAGCACCTTTTTCGTGAGGGATATGCTTGGCATAATAGATGAAGTAGGTGGAAAAATTATGATAGATGTAAAGGAAGCTGGTAAGAGAGCCAATAGCTAGCACAACAATTGTGATCATCATTCTTTTGATAAAAGACATTTTTTTCTTTTTCATTGCTTATCTTCTCCGTTTTTTACTTGATTTCTGGACAGGATAATTGCTTTCTATTCAAATCGTTTTTGATAAATCTTATTGAACAGCCATTGTAAGTTCACGCTTGGCTTTGTCTCCATCTTTTCAACAATGGGATTGATCACCTCATCCACATAGCTCTGTGCCTCTTTTTGTCTGATAGCACTCTTATCATAAATGTCTTTCTTTACACCAGGCTTCTGATAATAGTAAGCTATGAATTTCCCACTCTTATCAAACAAATATATGCGGATTTTCTCTTCATTTGTATCCTTGTAGATTGAGACTTCATATTTAGAAGAGATGTGAAGGACGCCTTGCCTTACTGAAAAAGAATGATTTTTTACAATCGCATTATACCCATCTGTACTATATTTTAATCCTTTGATAGAGGATTCTCCTAGATAGTCTAGATAGTCTACAATAAATACCATTTCAGGATTAGCACCTTTTTCGTGAGGGATATGCTTGGCATAATAGATGAAGTAGGTGGAAAAATTATGGTCAATATAAAGGAAGCTGGTAAAAGAGCCAATAGCTAGCACAACAATTGTGATCATCATTCTTTTGATAAAAGGCATTTTTTTCTTTTTCATTGATGATTTCTTTCGTTTTTTACTTGATTTCTTGACAGGATAATTGCTTTCTATTCAAATCGTTTTTGATAAATCTTATTGAACAGCCATTGTAAGTTCACGCTTGGCTTTGTCTCCATCTTTTCAACAATGGGATTGATCACCTCATCCACATAGCTCTGTGCCTCTTTTTGTCTGATAGCACTCTTATCATAAATGTCTTTCTTTACACCAGGCTTCTGATAATAGTAAGCTATGAATTTCCCACTCTTATCAAACAAATATATGCGGATTTTCTCTTCATTTGTATCCTTGAAGAGTGAGACTTCATATTTAGAAGAGACGCGAAAGACGCCTTGCCTTACTGAAAAAGAATCATTTTTTACGATCGCATTATACCCGTCTGTATTATACTGTAATCCTTTAATGGAAGATTCTCCTAGATAGTCTAGATAGTCTAAAATAAATACCATTTCAGGATTGGCACCTTTTTCGTGGGGGATATGCTTGGCATAATAGATGAAGTAGGTGGAAAAATTATGATAGATGTAAAGGAAGCTGGTAAGAGAGCCAATAGCTAGTACAACAATTGTGATCATCATTCTTTTGATAAAAGACATTTTTTTCTTTTTCATAACTATCCCTTCTAAAAGTATAGAGCTATTATACCATCAATGAGGGGAGCTTGAAACAGGCGTCATTCTGTTAGGTGTTATTTTGATAAAAAATCAGATTTCTTACTTCTCCTTATTTGGGAATCCTTTTTCCTTGATAATAGGAACAGTCAGGTGTTTGATAGTCCAATTTTGCACATATCTAGATGTAGGTGTGAAGCTGTAAAACAATCAGGATTTTAATGATTCTATCTTTTAATCCGCCTACATCTGTAGTATGTTTAAGGAGTTCCATATGAACTCTTTCTAATGATTTACTTGAACGCTTTTCATCATAGGTCATATGGAGCTTTTTTACACTTAAAAAGACTCCATAATCTCTATAGTGGATTTACCCATTATAGAAATTATAGAGCCTTATTTTATAGATTCTTCCTTATTATCTGGTAGTTGATTGACTGTTTTGAAGGCTAGTAGTAAAATAATCCAGTTTAATGTCCCATAAAAAGTTTCAATACCTGTAAAATCAAGTGGAGAGTTCCACAGGAAGTGAAGGGCTACAGGCGCTAGGAGAAAAAGGATAGCTTTTTGTTTAGAAATGAAGTTGCTTTTTGAGACAAGAGCAAGGAGGCCCAGTGAAAAGATAGCCGTAAAGACCCAGTGGCTGACGCCAGATGAGGCGATGCGTTCAAATGCCATAGAGAAAACATTTTGCTCCTTGTTAATCGCTGCTTGAGAGAGGTAGTAAATGTCTTCAGAGAGCTGAAATCCCATACCAGCAATCATCCCGACGACTAGCCCTGCCTTTAGGGATAACTTTCTAAAGAGTAAGAATACTAGCAATACAACTAATCCTTTTCCAATCTCTTCTGCAAAAGGCGCTGTTAGAGAAGCTCCCCAGTCATTTAAAATATGGCGTTTAGGGTCTAAAGTTAGGAGGATATAAGAGAGACCATCATTGCCCAATGATCCAATATTTGCTGGTATGAGTAAGCCAAGGATCCAGCTGCTGATGATTATCGGTTGAGGAATGTGAAAGCGTTTTTTGAGGTAGTTGGTTAAAAAGATAAAGGGAATCAGATAAAGTGCCAATAAGCTACAAGCCAATAAAAATAAGGGAAAATCTTTGGTAGGAAGGGCTAATTTCGATAAACTAGAAAATTGAAATTGCATTCCTGAGATACATAAGGCAAGGACCAAAATGGCAATAAATTCTGTCCTAAAACGACTAAAACTCTTTTTCATAATATCTCCTTTTTAATATTGGTATTAAAACTCCCATAAAGGTTAGCACTTGCTATCTCTATGGGAGTTTTTAAGGTCATTTAAAAGGGTAGTTTTCCAGCAAAAGCTCCGAGAGACTTTTTGGTAGCGTCATCAATCTGACTAAGGGCATCATTGATAGCTTGTGCCGTCATATCTTCAAGTGTTTCAAGATCATCAGGATCAACAACGGCTTCTTTGAAATTGATGGAAACTAATTTTTTGTCTCCAGTGAAGTTGGCTGTAACCAAATCTTGCGCAGATTTTCCTGTAAAGGTTGTTGCCGCTAAGTCAGCTTGTGCTTTTTCCATTTGTTTTTGAAGCTTCTGTGCTTGCTTCATCATGTTTTGCATGTTCATCATAAGATTTTTAAGATTCCTTTCGTATCAAGGGTTTAGACCCTCTTGTTGAATTTTTGTTGCCCTATTTTGCCTTATTGTTAAAAATTTTCAAAGGCAGAAGCGACTTTTTCTTTCTTAGTTATTATATCATGTTTAGGACATAACTCAAAATTTGGATTGAGGAAGTTGTACTAATAAGTTTGATATTTAG
Source organism: uncultured Streptococcus sp. (assembly GCA_945876895.1). Taxonomy (GTDB): domain Bacteria; phylum Bacillota; class Bacilli; order Lactobacillales; family Streptococcaceae; genus Streptococcus; species Streptococcus porcorum. The sequence continues at coordinate 5,843 of CAMCQB010000018.1, read as the reverse complement.
AGCAGTTCCCTTTTAATATGTAAAATAGCTTCCTTTTATGAGGGAAGCTATTTTTGGTCACCTTATATTTATTTCATTTGTTCTAACAAACTTTGAAAAGCTTTAATGCTTTTTTCTTGTTTGTCTTTTGGTAGCTCTGACAGTGAATCCAGTAATTGTGAAACTTCAGGATTATTTTCCTTGATGCTAATATCAAAAAAATGTTCAACATCTGTTTCTAGAGCATCTAGGATTCTCTCAAAGGTATCTATTTTGATATTGGTTGCTAACTGTTCTATCTAATCTAATTAGTTTGTATTTGGTTGAACTGGTAAGTTTATTGTTGACTGTGCCAAATCTACTGTTAAATGATAGTCGGTATTATCACGTATGGTGTGTTCAAAATCTGTTGTATAAAGAACTAACCGCAAGGTATCACCAGCTAAAAATTGATAAATAGTAGGTTGTAAAGAAAGTTCAATGGACATCCATTCATTTGGAACAACAGGCTCTACTTTTAGCAAATGAGTGCGATTTTGCAAGTTTAAAAATCCTTTTGTGACCACGCGCTTCTCTTGCGTTGCAAAGGGAAGTTCCACTAGGTTTTCACGTGAAAAGTTGACACCATTATCTAGGCTTTGAGCAAATAGAGGACGAGGATTGTCTCCAAAACCTTTTTTAGTGGTATGATCTAGTATCTGGGCAGAGAGGATGCCTTTATTGGTAGAGGATTTTAGGCGAAGGTTTAGTTTGATTGGACCATTGATCCATAAATCCTGTTTGATAGGGAAATCGATCGTCACTGCCTTAGTTTTTTGGCTAAACAGATCAGCTTTAAAGTGATGAAAGTTTTTACCATAACGCTCAAAATCATCTTGAGTATAGGCATTAGGGATGGTTTTTTCTTCTTGGCCAAGGCTAAGACGCTTGTTATGGGAGCTTCCAAATGTTTCTAAGTTTCTCCATGTTTGTTCAAGGTTATTGTCTTGCCAAATAACAGTAGGCAGTTTAAAATGTGTCCCGCTATCTAGGATGCGATCACACAAAAGTGCATTTATGGTTTCTCTAAAATCAATGGACTGCCAATTGTTCATATAAACATGGGCCCCTTGATGCAAAAAGACATGTTTTTTAACAGTATCAGGAAGTGCCTGCAAGATATGATAGACCTGTCCTGGTTTCACGTTCCAGTCTTGTAAACCGTGGGTGTAAATGACCTCACAGTTCACTTTGTTGGCATGGATGAGATAGTTACGATCATGCCAAAATTGATTATAATCGCCAGATAGCCTATCAAGAGACTGGGACTGTTGATCTAGTTGTGTTTGATAAAGGGCGTTGTTTTTAAGGTAATCTCCAGCAAGTAGATTACGAGAGTAGGTCAGTTCTGTAAGGACATCTAGATCCTCACCAGGATAGCCTCCAGGGCTACATACCAAACCATTTTCACGATAGTAGTCATACCAAGAGCTAATTCCAGCTTCTGCAATAATGACTTTTAAGCCCTCAACACCAGTAGTAGCCAGTCCTGTGGATAAGGTTCCTAGATAAGAAATTCCGCTAGTAGCCACCAAGCCAGAAGCCCAGTGAGCGGTGACCTTTTGATCACGTTTACGGCTGCTATAAGCATTTGCTCTGCCGTTTAACCAATCGACAACTGCTTGATAACTGGCAACTTGTTGGTAATCTCCAGATGTCATAAACCCATCAGAACCTAAAGTTCCAATTCCAGAAACGTAGATAGAAGCAAATCCTCTAGCTAGCATATAATCATTTAAGGTGTAACTGCGGATATGACTAAATGTTTCGAGTTGCTCTGCTTCTGGAACAGGTGTTTTAGGAATTTTTGCAAAGGTTAGTTCCTTATTTTCAACAGAGATTGTATGTGGAGGTTTGACAGAGAGTTCACCCTCCATTTGATAAAGTTTATCATCAGACGCTTTATCATTGATGCCTTCATTGTAAGGACTTTGGGTCATGATGACTGGTAATTGATGGGATGTTCTCGGCCGAATAATACGGACTCGTACAAGATCGTATTGTCCTTTATTTTGCGTATCAAGGGGTGTTTCGACATAGACAACTTCCCGAATAAGATGAGAGGTATCAAAAGTGGCTAGACTTTTTCCATTAAAAAAATGGTAGGTATTATCTGCCTGTATCAAGCCTGTGCTGACAAGTTTATCGATTAGGCTATTACCTGACTTTGTTCGGCACGTTAATAATTGATAGAGATTTAAAATGAGGTTAGCTTCATCATATAGGATAGGAAATTGACAATCCTGAACAAAACGTCCTGCATCACTAAAATCAAAATTAGGAACAAACTCAAGTGCCTGTAAGGCAATAGTGTAAAAGATTTCAGGACTAAGAGCTTGATTAGACTGTAAAAAATCAAGTAAGTCTGTCTGTTCATCCGCAATCCAATCTTTTAAAACCTCATCACTTTCAGGGTAATTAAAAAAAAGACGTTTTAGAAAGACTGTTAAATTTTCTTTAGGTGTGAGAGCTAAAGAAAGTGGAAAGCCAAGATGCGTTAGTTCGCTAAGTGCCTTTTCCATCGTTGTTGGAATATAACTGTATTGGTTAAATTTCATAGGGGAACCTCACAAGTAAGCGTTTTTATTTTAAGAAGTGCTTTACTTTATCCATTATACTTGATAGAATGTTAGATGTCTAAAAATATTTACAATTTTGAAAGGAATTCAGACACAACATGGATATCACATGGACTTTAAAGTACATTACTGAGTTTATTGCAACGGCACTCTTGCTGATTATTGGTAATGGTTCAGTTGCTAACGTAGACCTTAAAGGGACAAAAGGAAATAACAGTGGTTGGGTTGTTATTGCAATCGGTTATGGTTTGGCAGTAATGATGCCAGCTATGATGTTTGGTAACGTTTCAGGTAACCACATCAACCCTGCCTTCACACTTGGTTTGGCAGTTTCAGGACTCTTCCCTTGGGAACACGTTGCACCATATATTGTAGCTCAAGTATTGGGGGCGATTTTTGGTCAATTAGTGGTGGTAACAGTTTACAAACCTTACTTCTTAAAAACTGAAAATTCAAATCATATCTTAGGCTCATTCTCTACTATCTCAGCTCTTGATGATGGTACTAAAGAAAGCCACAAAGCATCATGGATTAATGGTTTCCTCAACGAGTTTGCAGGTTCATTCGTTCTATTCTTTGGCGCACTTGCTCTTACGAAAAACTTCTTTGGTGCAGAGCTAGTTGGTCGCCTTATTGCAAATGGTTATGATCAAACAACTGCTGAAACTCAAGTGGCTCCATTTGTAACAGGTTCACTTGCCTCAGCTCACATTGCAATTGGTTTCCTTGTTATGGCTCTTGTTGCGGCATTAGGTGGTCCTACTGGTCCAGCGCTTAACCCAGCACGTGACCTTGGTCCTCGTCTTGCTCACCACTTCTTACCAAAAACAGTTCTTGGTCAAGCTAAAGGTGATTCAAAATGGTGGTATGCATGGGTACCAGTTGTTGCTCCAATCTTGGCATCAATCCTTGCTGTAGCTCTATTTAAATATCTTTATATGAACTAATCGTTCGTGAAACCACATCCTATTAGGATGTGGTTTTTTTATAAATGTGAGATAGTTGATCTTAGTTAGATAATGAAAAATTCTGACTAATTTCCATATAATTATTTGTCAAAATAAAAAAATTTTTTTAAAATAATAGGGTTGGAGGAATTATGACATTATTTAAGAATATGGTATTTAGCCTGCCTTTTATTCGAGTGAATAATAAGGATAAAAACAGTGCTTTTTATCGTGAGACCCTAGGTTTTAACTTACATTCTGAAGAAAATGGTTTGGCTCTTTTTTCTAGTAAAGAGGATCAGACGATTAAATTTATTATTGAAGAATCACCATCTATGCGAACTCGCCGTGTTCGTGATGGAAAGAAAAAATTGAAGCAGATAGTAGTGAAATGCCATCAAGCAGCAGATATTGAAAACCTCCTAGCCAAAGGAGTGGACTATGACAAGCTGTATAGGGGAGAAAATGGTTTTGCTTTTGAAGCCACCTCTCCAGAGCAGGATCGTTTTTTACTGCATGCTGAGGATGACTTGTCCACATTGGTAGAGATTGAAACAGCTGATTTTCAATCTCATACTGAGGATTGGGGTTTGAGTGATTTTGTGATTCAAGAGATAGTATTACGAGTTCCCTCTAAAGATGCTCAAGACTTTTATCAAGATTTATTTGGGGATGCCCTTCCCTTAAATTTGTCCTTTGTGGTAGAAGAAGGATGTGACCTCCAAGTTGAGCCAAATGTCACTTGGGATTTGGAAATCTTGGAATTTAAAGTTAATCCTGATACAGACTTATCGCAGCTTAAGACTTATTTTGAAGCTAAAGGGCTAGAAGTGTATCTAGATCGTGCTGAAAAAATTCTTGTGATTTCAGATCTCAGTCGTATCGAACTTTGGTTTGTAAAATAATATGGATAAAATAAAAGAAAAAATTCAAGAACAGATTCAAGATCGTATTTATTTAGGGGCTAGTCTAGCCCTTTTTAATAATGGAAAATGGCAAGAATTTTATTTTGGAGAAAGTGAGCCAGGTAAGCCAACGAAAGCCAATCTTAGCTATGATTTGGCCAGTGTGAGTAAGGTTATTGGTGTGGGGACTATCTGTTTACAGTTATTGCAGATGGGAAAAATCCATTTAGATGATACTCTGAGATATTATTACCCTGATTTTCAAGAAGATAAAGTCACCCTGCGTCAGCTTTTAACCCATACCAGTGGCTTGAATCCCTATATCCCTAATCGTGATCATCTGGATTTTAAGGGGTTAAAGGAAGCCATGAACCGTCTGAAATTAAAAAAGGATAGGTCATTTCATTACACTGATGTTAACTTCATTTTACTGGGTTTTATGCTAGAGGAGCTGTTTCAAAAGGACTTGGATCAGATTTTTGCTGATAATATTTTTGTACCTCTTGGAATGTTACAGACTTCATTTGGACCTGTTTGGGATGCTGTTCCCACCACTAAAAATCAGACGGCAGGTCAAGTGCATGATCCTAAGGCTCAAGTTTTAGGGAATCATACAGGAAGTGCAGGTTTATTTTCGACGTTAAAAGATTTAGAAACATTTCTAAATTACTATTTAAACCATGATTTTTCGATAGATTGGGCTCAATCGTACTCTAATGATCTTAAAACAAGAGGGATAGCTTGGGATTTGCAGGATGAGTGGCTTTTGCATACGGGTTACACTGGAACATTTATCATGTTTCATCCTAAGGCTCAACAAGCAGTCATTTTTTTATCCAATCGTACCTATGAAAAAGATGACAGAGCCCAGTGGATTCTTGATCGAGATCAATTGATCAGAGTGATTAAAGAGTCTTTTCTGGGTCTAGGAAAGCTTGATTAAATAAAAAAAATAAAAGAGTTTGGATTCAAACTCTTTTATTTTCTATTAGTTTCCTGATACTTCGGCAGCGTGATCATCCATTGAAAGAACTTCGTGGAAGACACGTTGTGTCAATTCAGTTTTTTGTTCTTTTGTAAGGTATTTAGTGTTAACACAGTATCCAGAGATACGTACGATAACATCTTCACCAGCCATGATTTTTTCGTAAACATCGTTTAAGTCCATAACGTTTAGGTTAACGTGCTGACCACCATTTTCAAAGTAGCCATCAAGAATAGTGACTAAGTTATCAACTTGTTCATCGAATGTTTTACCAAGAGCACGTGGAGAAACTTGTGTTGTCAATGAAATACCATCATTGGCATGAGCAAATTCAAGTTTAGACAAGGAGTTCAAGTTTTGTAACCAACCACCACGAGATTTAGAAGTTGGGTTAGCACCTGGTGGGAAG
>CAMCQB010000017.1 GCA_945876895.1 uncultured Streptococcus sp. | reverse complement strand
AAATGGATAACTTCAAAATAACATTTTTGGTCTCACATCATTGACAAAGGTACATCTATTTTTTTGTTCATTATCCTTCTAAATCATTTTTTCCTCACTTAAATCTTATCAAATAAGGGGAAAAACAGCAAATTTTTAGCTTTTTCATTACTTTCACCTTATTTTTGTGTCGCTAGAAGGTACTGATCCTTTATTTTTTTAAGATTCAAAAAAATGAGAGCTTTATTTCCCTCACATTATCATTTTAATCTAGAGAAAAGAAAAATCTGGGATCTCCCAGATTTCTGTTTTATCACTAATTGCAACACTAGCATCTCAAAATTTAAGTAGGATACTAAGAGTCATCACATCTTTTTTAAACGCTCAATTCTATCGGAGATAGGGGGATGAGTATAAAACAAAGACTGATAGCGGTTTGTTTTTTTAGGGTCATTGATATACAAGGCACTACTAGCATCGTCCACCTCGTGCTCCATCGGTACAGAGTGATCTAATTTTTCAAGTGCACGAATCAGACCTTGAGGATTTCTGGTCAACTCAACACCAGAAGCATCAGCTAAATACTCTCTCTGTCTAGAAATGGCCAGTTGCACTAGAGTGGCAGCTAGAGGCGCTAAGAGAATAGTGATTAAAGAAAAAATCACCATTACTAAGTCTGAACCAGAAGAACGGCTATTATCTTGGCGACGCTGAGAACGACCTGCACCGTACCACATCATTCTCCCTCCCATACTCGAGAGCATGGTGACTGCACTAGCTAAAGCAACCGCAATCGTAGAAATTCGAATATCATAATTTCTAATATGACTAACCTCATGGCCAACGACACCTTCTAGCTCTTCTCTATTCATCACAGATAGTAATCCCGTTGTTGCAGCAACAGCTGCATTTTCTGGACTAGATCCTGTTGCAAAAGCGTTCAACCCTCTATCTTCTATCACAAAAACTCTAGGCATGGGAATTTGGGCTACCATAGCCATATCTTCAACAATATGATAATAATCAGGATAATCCTCAACACTAATTTCTCTTGCACCATTCATAGACATGACCACATTAGTCGATTGAAAAATCATACTAAAAGCGTAGATAATCCCAATAATTGAGGCTACCACCATACCGCCTAAGCTTGAGCGTAACCACAAGTAACCAACTGCTGCGCCTAAAGCGGCTAAAAGTGCAAAGAAAACGATTAGTAGAAAAACTGTTCGCCTTTTATTTTGAGCAATTTGGTCAAATAGCATACCATCACCTCTTAAAAGTTAAACTCAACCTTTGGCACAGCTTTTTCTTCTTCAGGAATTTCTAAAAATTCACTTGGCTTAAATCGGAAAATTTTTGCAATAAGATTACTCGGAAAAGTCTCTAGTTTCACATTATAATTTGCAGTCGTGGTGTTATAAAGCTGGCGTGAATAAGAAATTTTATTTTCAGTATTCGTTAACTCATCTTGCAACTTAACAAAGCTAGCATTAGCTTTTAGATCAGGATAGTTTTCTGCGACCGCAAAGATACCTGACACTTGACGACTTAGCGCATCACTAGCTGCCATCGCTTCACTAGGTGTCTTGGCATTCGCCACCTGTGCACGCAACTCTGCAATACTCTCTAGCGTCTTTCCTTCATAGCTTGCATAACCTTTCACCGTTTCAATGAGATTAGGAATTAAATCATTTCGACGTTTCAACTGCACATCAATCTGACTCCAAGCCTCTGTTGTCTGCATACGACGTTTTACTAAACCATTGTAACTAAAAATTCCCCCTATTACTAAAATAGCAACTACAACTAATCCAATAATGATTCCCATTTTTGTCTCCTTTTTATTTTCTTTCCATTATAGCAAATTTCTTGAAATAAGGAGAAAAATATATCATCTCTTTTTTAATCCCGCCACACCTTCTATTTTTATGATAAAATAATCAAGAATAAAGGAGAAACTATGACCAAGCAAGAATTTTATACCCTACTAGCTCAATCGGGTTTTGAGCTAACTGATCATCAAAAAAATCAATTTGAACGTTACTTTACCCTCCTCGTTGAATGGAATGAAAAAATCAATCTCACTGCCATCACCCAAAAAGAAGAAGTCTATCTCAAACACTTTTATGATTCCTTAGCCCCAGTCCTAATGGGCTACATCAAAAATGAGCCCATTTCCATCTTAGACATCGGTGCTGGCGCTGGTTTTCCTAGTTTGCCAATGAAAATTATCTGTCCCAACTTGAAGGTTACTATTATTGATTCACTGAACAAACGTATCAATTTCCTCCATCTTTTATCAGAAGAGTTGGGGCTTCAAAATGTACGATTTTTCCACGGTCGAGCTGAGGATTTTGGACAAGATAAGGCTTTTCGTGGACAGTTTGATATCGTAACCGCAAGAGCTGTTGCAAGAATGCAAGTACTATCTGAGCTTACTATTCCTTTTCTAAAGGTTAATGGGCAAGTCATTGCCTTAAAAGCCAGCGCCGCCGACCAAGAATTAGAAGATGCCAAAAGAGCTCTTAACTTGCTCTTTGGTAAAGTTGACATCAGTCAGGATTACCAACTGCCAAATGGGGATGATCGCAACCTTACTATTGTCACTAAGAAAAAAGAAACCCCTAACAAATATCCTAGAAAAGCGGGAATGCCAAATAAAAAACCACTCTAGACCAGTTATTTAGAAAAACAACTTACACGCTATCAACCGAAAATTTCCCTTAATAAAGAGTTCCCATCTTTTAAAGTCCATCTTCACCCTCTCCATGACCAAGGGGTGAAGATGGACTTTTTATCATCTAAATATCATCTGATAAACTGTCTTTCAAATAACTTTCTAGATTGCTTTTAAGTTGACTAAGACGTTTTTGGCTAGGAACTTGTCTAATACCATATCCCAATAAATAAGGAGATACCACATAACGAGGCATGATTTTACATACAAAGCCCTCTTTTATAGGATATAAAAATAAATTATAGGAAGCTTCCTTATCTTTAAAATAAACATGTGTGATAAAGCGTAAAACTAACTGAGAGACATCCGCTAGGATTTCTAAATGCGAGCGTTTAGAGATAATAATATTAAACTCTAAACCACCTGCAATAGGATCCGAAGATAAGACCAGCCTAGCACCTTGTCTAAAAGATGGAACCTCCAGTCCCTCAAAAGCACTTTCTTGAATAAAAGCATAACCGTCAACGGTTTCTAACCCCACAATTTGAAGATGAGGATGTCGCAAACTCCCACCAGACAAGGGGCCAAAATTTTTATAGCATAAAACCGATTTAAATTCCCCAGATTGCTCTAGGCACTCAAATTTTTCTACTGCATAAGAAAATAACTCCCGATTATAATCCCTAGAATAAATCGGAATGTCCCCATCATGCCAATCTGATTCTATAATCAAGGTTTGATAAGCCTGCTCTAAAACAGGGTATTTGTTTTCAACCCAAATCATTTGTTCTTGCCGATCCAAGACTTTCCCTAATTCCTCTTGATGACAAAATGGACAACGATCTTGATTAGTTGGTTTCTTCTTTGCGATACTACTATTAAATGTTAATTTAGCCCGTGTCATATTTTCTCCTTTTCTTTTATTATACGCAAGGACTTCTCCTTGTCAAATCTCACTGCCTCTTATTTTTTTGATATAATAACTCTAGTTTATTTTGGAGGTTCTATGAAAAAATCAATCCTCACTTATCCACTATCAACCACTCAAAAACTTAGTCTTAGTTTTATTGGTCTTATTTTTATCGGAAGTTTATTATTAGCATCACCTATAATGCACTATCCAAATGCTCCTGAAACAAGCTATCTTGATCATCTTTTTACTGCCGTATCTATGGTCTGTGTGACGGGGTTATCTGTATTTCCTGTCAGTGAGGTCTATAATGGACTGGGCCAAGTTACTGCAATGGCCTTAATGCAAATTGGAGGACTTGGCTTAGTCTCTTTAGTCGCCTTTAGCCAATACAGCCTCAAAAAACGCCTCTCTCTGCGTGATCAAACATTGCTACAATCTGCGATGAGCCAAAGCACCCATCACCATTTAAAAGAATATCTCTTTTTTGCCTATCGTCTTACCTTTGGAATGGAATTAATCTGTGCGATTTTATTGGCATTTAATTTTATTCCTAGATTTGGATGGGGAAATGGAATCTTCAATAGCCTCTTTTTAGCAGTTTCAGCTTTTTGTAATGCTGGATTTGACAATATCGGTCAAAATAGTTTACAACTTTTTGCTCTCAACCCCTTGATTAATCTTGTCCTTGCTTTTTTAATTTTTTCTGGAGGATTGGGATTTAATGTCTGGCATGATCTTTACAACAGCTACTTAAACAGCCGACAACAACCACGATTTTGGGCGAATTTTTGGAAACACTTATCGATTCATTCTCGCTTAATTCTAAACAGTACGGCTATCATTCTCTTATTGGGAACGGGCTTATCTTTTCTACTAGAATATAATAACTCCGAGACCTTAAAATATTTGACCTTTCCTGAACAAATCTTGGTCAGTTTTTTTCAAAGTGTCACCATGAGAACGGCAGGTTTTTCAACCTTATCCTACCTAGATACTGGTCATGCTACAAATTTTCTCTATATTTTACAAATGTTGATAGGAGGGGGGCCTGGAGGAACTGCAGGAGGAATTAAAGTCAGTGTTGCAGCCATTTTATTTCTTTTATTTCGAGCAGAGTTGGCAGGACAATCCCAGGTCACCTTTCAAAATCGGACAATCCCTCAACGTCTTTTACGACAGACTCTCACCGTCCTACTCTTCTTCTTTGGGATCCTAATCATCGGCTATCTATTATTATTAGAAAATGAGCCTCATTTAGATCCCTTTGCCCTATTTTTTGAAGCTAGTAGTGCTATTGCGACTGTTGGCGTTAGTATGGAGTTAACAAGCCAACTTTCGACAATAGGACGATGTATCATCATGGCTCTCATGTTTATCGGACGTGTTGGGCCCATCACGGTCCTTCTTAGTATTTTACAAAAAAAAGAAAAAGACATTCACTATGCTGAATGTGATATTATTATTGGATAAGGAAAAACTATGAAAAGAAAAATTATTGGTGTTTTAGGGCTTGGTATCTTTGGTCGTACTGTCGCAAAAGAACTCGCCCGCTTAGATCAAGATGTCATTATCATCGATAGCGAAAAGCAATATGTCCAAGAATTAGCTGATCAGGTCACTAAAGCCGTTATCGGTGATATGACGGATATTGATTTTCTAAAATATGTCGGCATCGACCAGTGCGATACCGTTATTGTCGCAACAGGAACTAATCTTGAAAGTGCTGTCTTAGCTGTTATGAACTGCAAAAAACTAGGAGTCTCACAAATTATTGCCAAGGCTAGAAGTAAAACCTACGAAGAAGTCCTCTACGGGATTGGTGCCGACTTAGTCATCGCACCCGAACGTGAAGCAGGAGTCAATCTTGTCTCTAGACTCTTACGAAATAGTATTAATGACGTCTTTCATTTTGAAGGCGACGTGTCTATTGTTGAATTTAAAACCCCTAAAAAATGGATTGGAAAATCTATTCCTCAACTCAATCTACGTCAACAATACGATATTAATGTCATCGGTATTCGTTCTAATAAGGGAGGGCCAATCAACACGACTTCTATCTTACAAGCTCCGCTAGAGGCTAACAATCTTATCGTAGCCGTTACCAGTTCTAAAACATTTGAAAAATATGATTATTTAGGGTATTTTGACTAAACGAAAAACTAGAATTTCTGATTCTTTCCAACATTTGAGATAAGGTCTCTAAAGTTGAAGGAAGTTGAAAATTCTAGTTTTTATTTTAAATTATTTTATTTCCAAGGATTATAAAAACGTCCACCATTAAGATAAAAGAGATAAAAACTTGTTAACAGAATGAGCACTGCCAAAAGTAGGACAAGGTAGTCATAGCAAAGGAGAGCTTGCCCTTGGTACCAGCTTCTTTTCTTCTCTTTACCAAATCGACGCAACTCCATAGCAGTTGAAATCGTATCAATACGCTCAAGCGAACTAAAAATAAGAGGCGTAATAATCCGTATATTTCCTTTAATCCGCGAAAAAAGACTAGCTTTTGAGGATAATTCTAAACCACGAGCCTGTTGGGAGAGTTTAATCATGTGAAATTCCTCTTGAAGATCTGGAATATAGCGTAGCGTCAAACTGACCGCATAGGCTATCTTGTAAGATACCCCAATTTGATTGAGACTAGCTGCAAATTGACTAGGATGAGTGGTCACCAAAAAGATAATTGCTAGAGGAACCGTACAAAAATATTTTAAAATTAAATTTAACAAATAAAAGAGTTCTTGGCTTGTGATGTTAAAACGCCCCACACCTTCTACCAAAACTGTTTTTGCTCCATAGATCTCCTCACCATAAGCTGGTGCAAAAAGATAGACCATCACAACATTTAAGGTCGCAAAAGTCAAGATAAACATCAAGACAAATGAAATATCACGCAAGCGTATCCTTGCCAAACGAAATAAAACTAAGGATAAAAAAGAGACCAGGGCAATCAAACGCGTATCGTAAGTTGTCATACAGGCAATCGATACCAGAAGGAAAAAAACTAGTTTAGTAGCGCCAGATAGGTTATAAAGAAAACCTTGACCTTCATGAAAACCAATCAAACTATTAGATTGTTGCATCATTATCTCCTCTCGTTTTAATATAGTAATCTGTCACTTGCTCAGGATTTTCCCCTATTTTTTGAGCCAAGGCAAATAAACTCGTCGGCTTTAAGTTAGCCTGTTCTAAAACAGCTGGCTGGTTTAAAACTTCTAGTGGACTAGCATCTGCTAAAATACGCCCTTCCGCTAAAACAATAGCACGATCTGAGTATTCTAACATCAGTTGCATATCATGTGTAATCATGATAATAGTATGTCCTTTTTCCTGCAAAGCATTTAAAAAATTCATTAAGTCTGTGTAATTTTTTTGATCTTGTCCTGCGGTAGGTTCATCCAAAATAATAATTTCTGGGTTCAAAACCAGAATTGATGCGATACTAACACGTTTTTTCTGGCCATAAGATAGAGCAGAAATGGGCCAGTTTCTAAAAGCGTACAGACCACAAACTTTCAGGGTCTCATAAACCTTTTCTTTTATGACTTCTTCTTCTATTCCTCTTAGACGTAGACCTAGAGCCACTTCATCAAAAATCATTGTCTGGCTAATCATTTGGTTGGGATTTTGTAAAACATAACCAATGCGACTAGCTCGCTCTGTCATCGAATCATCTGCTATATTTTTTCCCTTATAAAAAATCTGACCTTCTGCCTGAACAAATTGACATAAGCTTTTGGCAAAGGTAGATTTTCCTGCACCATTTTTTCCAACTAGGGCTATCTTTTCACCTTTATAAACGCTTAAGTTGATATCTTTCAAAATAGGATTTTCTTTACGATAAGCAAACTGCCATCCCTTTACTTCTAAAAGCACTTCTGATTGTTTGTTCTCTAGAGTAGAAGTCTCGCCACTTAAGGTATAAGTTGGTAAATCTAGTCGATGAAGTTGATCCAGATACAGCTCTTCTTCAAACGGATAACCTAGAGAGCGTAAGACGCTAATATAAAGAGGTTCACGAATACCATTTTCATTTAAAAGATTAGTCTTTAAAAGCTCATTAACCGATCCATTAAAAAGAATACTGCCGTCATTGATAAGAATAATGCGATCCACCTTACGGTAAATGACATCCTCTAAACGATGCTCGATAATAATCGTTGTCCCGCCAGTTGATTGATGAATATCATCAATCAAAGCAATCGTATCTTGCCCTGATTTAGGGTCTAAATTGGCTAATGGTTCATCAAATAATAGAACCGGACTTTCATCGATAAGAACACCTGCCAAGCTGACCCTTTGTTTTTGCCCCCCTGATAAGTCTTGGGGACGATGATGTAATAAAGAAGTTAAGTCTAAATGCTTAGCCCAAAAATTAACTTTATCTCTCATTTCCTTTTGAGAAACCACATCATTTTCAAGCGCAAAGGCTAAATCCTCAGCCACACTAAGACCAATAAATTGCCCATCTGTATCCTGTAACACGGTACTGACCAGATGAGATTTATCATAGATTGATAAGTCAAAAGCAGGTTTTCCATCAATCAAAAACTCACCCTCGTGCTCACCTTGATGAATATGAGGAATAATCCCATTCAAACACTGTCCTAATGTGGATTTCCCTGATCCAGAAGGACCAACAATTAAAACCTTCTCTCCACGTTTGATAGAAAGATTGATATTTTTTAAGGTCGGCTCCGATTGAGCATCATATTTAAAACTAAAATTTTTAAATTCTATCACGTTATCTGTCATTTTATCTCTTATCTTTACATCTCATCTAAAAGTTTACTTTATTATTTTACCACAGTTACAGAATATGAGAAAACTCAGCTGACAAACAACTGAGCTGACTCCTTAATCTTTGGATAAACTTCCTGATTGTGTTCGAGTTTTAGCATATACTGCTAAAAGTAAAGTGCCACCAATGGCAATGGTTGTTGCATTAGACAAGCCAGCAACAAGCCCTTGTGTATAAACTTTACTTGAAGGTTCTTGATAAACCAAGATATCTCCAATAGGAGCAATCAAGCCCCAAACCAAAAGGTTAGCAACAATTTGTACGACATTAAATGTCAAGATATCTTTCTTAGGAAATAGCCCTTTTTCAATTGATAACCTTTGCTTCAATAAACCAATAGCTAGCCCTAATAGACCACTTGGAATAACCCAGGTCCACCAGATTCCGTAACCTGAAAACATATCTTTTACCATATGTCCGATAAAGCCAACCAAGCCACCAACAACTGGTCCATAAATTACAGCAAAAAGAGCCTGAACTGCATATTGCAATTGAATGCTAGTATTTGGAACTGGGCTTGGGATATTCACCAAAATTCCGATGACTACAAATAAAGCTGCTCCGATACCTGTTGCCACTACATTTTTAATCGTATTATTTTTCATAACTTCTCCTAAATTTTCTTAATTTCAAGATGCCATTGGGGTCCCACACCGACATTATAAGCCTTGGCAAAAGAACCTTGGTTAATAGCCAGTCCCAAACGATAAAGTGAATTGATATATAAAATAGGTTGACCAATTCGAACATCCGCAAATGATTTGCCATAAGTCACTTGGTTTTGATAGACTAACATATCATTATTATAGATGGTCACTTCAAATCGATCACCAAACTCTGGGTCTAAACGATAAAACTCTTCACGCGTAATAGAGGTCCAAAGCGAGCCAAAACGAACATCTAAAATATCAATGGCACCTTTCACCAAATCCTCTTCTACTAGGGTCTCCACAACTGGTAACTCCACAATCGCATCAACAGAGAGCTCTGGACCTACCTCTTCAAAACTAATATGGCCTGAAGCAAGCTTTGCCCCTGTAAAAGCATAGACATCACGTCCATGAAAAGTATAAGATAGCTCGGTGTTTTCTCGGCGGTTTTTAACCTCTGAAATTTCACGAACAGCCTTAATACCTACATGTTTTTTAATATAAGACAAAGTCCCGTTATCTGGTGTTACAATATACTGATCGGCATTGGTTAGAGCAACAACACTTTTACGATCTGATCCCACACCAGGGTCAACAACCGAAACAAAAGTAGTTCCCTTTGGCCAATACTCTATGGTTTGAAAAAGGCGATAGCTTGCCTCAAAAATATTATAAGGTGTGATTTCATGGGTCAAATGATGAACTCCAAGATTAGGAGCTTCCTGAAGGGCCACCCCAATCATAGCCGAAACTGCACCATCAACCAAGCCAAAATCTGATTGCAAAACCAATAACTGATTACTCATAAAAAACCTGCACTTTCCATATTATTGAATATCAATAATAACATAGAACAGTGCAGGTGTAAAATACCGATTTATTTGAGCTAGATATAGTTTTAGACTATAGAAAAACTAGGTAATCTTAACTTTTTATTTATTTTTTCTTTCCCCAAACAGACTTTTCAGCTACAGCTGTAAAAAGAACATCTGTTGAGGAATTAAGGGCTGTTTCAAATGAGTCTTGCAAAACACCAATAATAAAACCAACTCCTACAACTTGCATGGCGAGATCATTTGAAATACCAAATAAACTGCAGGCTACAGGAATCAAAAGTAAAGATCCCCCAGCAACACCTGATGCACCGCAGGCAGAAACTGCTGCCACAATACTAAGAAGAAAAGCTGTCGCAAAATCAACCTCAATCCCCAAGGTATTAACTGCTGCCATAGTTAACACATTAATAGTGACTGCTGCACCTGCCATATTAATAGTCGCACCAAGTGGGATAGAGATCGAATAAGTATCTGGATCCAAGCCTAAACTCTCACACAATTTCATATTGACAGGAATATTGGCTGCAGAGCTTCTGGTAAAGAAAGCTGTCACGCCACTTTCTTTTAAGCAACGAAAGACAAGTGGATAAGGATTTTTTCGCATCATCACAAAGGCAATCAAAGGATTGATGACTAAGGCGATGAAAAACATGGTTCCAACCAAAACCGCAAGAAGCATCCCATAATCAGCCAAAATACCTAGACCATTTTCTGAGATAGTTGTAAAAACTAGGCCCATAATTCCAAATGGAGCTAGGTTAATAATCCAGCTAACCACTTGGGAAGTCACTTCTGCCAGAGTATGTAAAAGGTCTTTGGTATTAGGACTGGCAGTTCTCATTGCAAAACCAAAAATAACCGCCCAAAATAAAACACCAATATAGTTTGCCGTTGCTAGAGCATTAACTGGATTATCCACTAGGTTTAACAATAAACTTTGAAACACTTCTGCTACACCTTGTGGAGGGCTCAACTCACCCGTCTCTGCTTTTTTTAACACCAACTTTAAAGGAAAGATATAATTAACAATAACAGCCATTAATGCCGCCGCAAATGTTCCTAAAAGATATAGCCCCACTACTGTTTTCATATTAGATTTTTGACCTTCTCTCGTTTGAGAAAGGGCATTCGCTACTAAGGCAAAAACCAACAAGGGAGCGACAGCTTTTAAGCCCCCTACAAATAAGCTCCCTAAAAGGCCTATCACTGTAAATTGCGGTACTACTAATCCTAAAACAATCCCAAATAGGACACCAATCATAATCCGTTTAATTAGACTGGTTCGATTCCACGTTCTGATAAATCTAGACATGTTACACTCCTTCATTTTTTCACATTCTCCATCATATTATAAATTAAAGCGCAAGTCAATCTTTCCTTCCTCTTCTTCACTGAGCTATTTGTTAAATTGTATAAAATTGACTTGAATTGTATGACAATTTAAGCTATAATAGATTTTCAAAATGTTTATGACTTGGAAAGGTTTTATATGAAAACAAAACAATTTGACGCTAAAGTCTATACCGTTATTGGTTTTATGCTTTTTGCGCTTTTCTTTGGCGCTGCCAACTTAATTTATCCTGCCCTTTTAGGAATTTATTCTGGTAAAAATGTCTGGGTATCTATCCTAGCTTTCTGCCTAACAGGTGTTACCCTTCCTTTTCTAGGTGTGATTGCAACAGCATGGTCTGGAGCAAAAAATATGGAAGAATTGGCTTCACGTGTCTCTAAGCCTTATGCTATCTTCTTTTCTGTGGCTCTATATCTTTCAATCGGACCATTCTTTGCTATCCCAAGAACTGGTGCAACCTCTTATTCCATGGGAGTAGAACCTATCTTTGGTTCTAGTTTAGTGGTCAAAGTCATTTATGCTTTAATTTTCTTTGGGTTATCCTACTGGATGGCTATTAAACCTAGCAAGATGACTGAGCGTATTGGGAAATACTTAACACCGACGCTTCTCATCACGATTGCAGTTGTGATTATCATGTCCTTTATCAATCCTTCTGGATCTCTTGGAGCAGCACACAATGCGAGCTCTAGTGTCAACGATGCTTTCAAGGATCTTCCATTTATCGCTGGACTCATTCAAGGATATGGAACAATGGATGCTCTTGCTTCCCTTGCTTTTGCAGTTCTAGTGATTGATGCTGCTAAACAATATGGTGCAACCTCTGAAAAAGAAATCTCAGGCTTGACCATCAAATCTGGTCTAGTTGCTATTTCTCTCCTAGCACTCATTTATATCTTTGTAGCACGTATCGGCGCAACCTCACAAGGGTTATTTGATTTTTCAAATGGACAATTTGTACAAAATGGAATGCCTATTGATGGAGGACACGTCCTTAGCCAAGCTTCCAGACTCTATCTTGGGACAATTGGGCAAAACATTCTTTCTATTATTGTCTTTCTTGCTTGCTTGACCACTTCAACAGGATTGATCACAGCTTGTGCGGAATATTTCCATGGTCTTATTCCAAAAATTTCTCATGTGATGTGGGCAAGCATCTTCACTTTGATAGCAACGACTTTCTACTTTGGTGGCTTGTCTGAAATTATTAAGTGGTCTGTTCCTGTCCTTTATCTCCTTTATCCTTTGACGATTACTTTAATTTTCTTAGTGCTAGGGGATAAATACTTCCACTCTCATCGTAGTGTCTATGTCTTTACCATTGGGTTGACATTTTTCGCTGGACTTTATGATGCTATTTCTACTTTTGCCACTATGACAGGATTTTTTCCGATCCCCTCAGCTTTAAGTAATTTCTTTACCAAGGCTGTCCCTCTAGGACAATATTCACTAGGTTGGGTAACTTTTGCCCTCATTGGATTAATCCTTGGGCTTGTTTTCTCAAAGGTTAAAAAATAAGTAGATACAAAAACGACTACCAGATTTTACATCTGATAGTCGTTTTTTATGTTCTTAAACAAAAGCTTAACGGTGACTGATTTTTCGTGTCAAACTATCACCTGCAAACTGAATAGCAAAAATAATAAGAAGAATAATCAAGGTTGCCACAAAAGTAACATCATTGTTGAAGCGGTTATAACCATAAGAAATGGCCACATTTCCCAGACCACCTGCACCAATAGCACCAGCCATAGCCGTTTCACCAACTAAAGAGATAAGGGTTACTGTTGATACACGGATAAGATCTGGTAAGCCTTCTGATAAGTAAACCCCAACAATATCCCAAGTTGTCGCGCCAGAAGCTTGTGCTGCTTCAATCACTCCCTTATCCAGCTCTGATAAAACGACTTGCACTTGTCGTAAAAAGAAGGCAAATACTGCTACAGATAAGGAAACATTAGCAGCATCTGGCCCCAACATTGTCCCAACAATCAACATGGTCACAGGCATCAAAATCGCCAATAAGATAATAAATGGAATAGCTCTAAAAATAGAAGCAATCTTATCTAAAATCCAATAAACTGGCTTATTTTCAATAACACCACCTGGTCCTGTCATAACCAATAAAAGACCTGCCCCTAAGCCTGCTATCCCACCAATGATAAAAGGGATAACCGTCATATACAGTGTCGTAAAAATTGCAGTTCCCCAACCAGCATCACCACTCCAGCCCAATTGATACACATTTGGTAGATATGTTTGAATTAAGTTTGTCATTTAAGCACCTTTCTTTAATACGATTAAATCAATCCCTGCCTCTTTTATGGCTACTTGAGCCTGTACTAGTTTTTCTTTTTCACCTGACAAGACTACAATCAACTCACCAACAGGAGTATCTGATAAAATCTCAATATTGGCAAATAAAATATTTGCTGTTACTTCATATCGTTTATAAATCTCGTTTAAGATAGGTTCATCAGTAGAAGTTCCTGCATAGTTGAGTTGAGCTAATAGAGCATTCTCTGGAAGATGCTGAACAATATCTTGTTGTTCAATTTTTTCCATAGCATCTTCAATCCCTGTAGCAACCTTGATAAAATCTTGTGTCAAAGTCTCTTTAGGATTAGAAAAGATATCAAGAACTGTTCCCTCTTCGATAAGTACTCCATTTTGCATCACGGCTACACGATTACAAATATCTTTAACAATCTGCATTTCATGGGTAATCATCACAATCGTAAGACCCAATTTTTTATTAAGATCCTTCAATAAGGCTAAAATCTGTTTTGTAGTTTTAGGATCTAGAGCTGATGTTGATTCATCTGAAATCAAGATCTTAGGGTCATTTGCCAAAGCACGCGCAATCGCAACACGTTGTTTTTGTCCTCCAGATAATTGAGATGGGTAATTGTCAGCACGTTCTGCAAGGCCAACCAAGTCTAGTAATTCTTCAACTTTTTTAGCTTTCTCCTCTGTCGTCAAAGAAGAGTGCTTGAGGGCAAAAGCAACATTTTCACGTGCTGTTTTCTGTGCCATCAAGTTAAAGTGTTGAAAAATCATTCCAATATCACGGCGTTTCTGACGTAAGGCTGCTGGATTTAGCTGAACTTTTTCATCTGAGAAGGTCACATCACCATCAATTGTAATCTTACCAGCTGTTGGAACTTGTAGTAAGTTGATCACACGAACAAGGGTTGATTTTCCAGCACCAGAATAACCTACAATACCATAAATATCACCTTGATTGATATGAACGGTAACGTCTTTGACAGCTTCAATGACACGTTTTTTCTGATGAAACGTAATGTCAATATGATCTAATTTAATAATAGGATTAGGCATAAGATTTTATTAACTCCTTAATTAATTCAATATGGGTATAATAATCAGCTATAGAAACATTTTCATCTCCACCATGATCTCGACTATTGGCATTACCTAAGCCAAAAGCTGCCATAGGGACACCTAATGCTTCATATATGGTGTGCATAGGACCCGTTCCTGCAGCAGTAGGCAGGACACAAATTCCTTCTGGATAAAAAGCTTTAGCGAGTTCAATAACTTTTAAAACAGCAGGTGATGACATATCTGATCGATAAGCTTCCTCACCAAGAGTATAGGTCACACGGATATGATCATAACCTGCCTGTTTCAAATGTTTTTGAATTTGCTCTAAAACATAGTGAGGAGTAAGACCTGGAACCAAGCGCATCTCCATCTTAGCAGAAGCCTTAGACGGAATAATGGTTTTAACACCTTGACCTTGGTAACCCGTGCTCAACCCTTCTATTGAGAGGGCAGGTTCAAAATAATAAGTTCTCAAAAAATCGCGACGTTCTTTTTTAAGAGCAGGTAATCGCAGACCATATAGTTTTCTCAAAGTTTCACTATTTTCAAGAGCATACTCCTCAACTAAATCCAACTCACGCTGACTAGGCTCTTTAATCTGATCATAAATCCCCTCAACTAAAATCCGACCAGTTTCATCCCGTAAACTGTTTAAAGCACTTAGTAAATACCAAGAAGCCGAATCAATTACTGCACCAAACTTTGAATGAATATCAACATCAGCACTTTTGACAGATAAATCAAAAGTCACAATGCCTTTATTACCACCTGTGATTTCCAGTTGACCTGAACTATTTTTAGCTCCTTGCTCCCAGATAAGAAAATCTGCTGGAAGAAGATCTTTCTGATACTTGGCAAGATATTTATCCAAATCCGTTGAAGCAGACTCTTCTGCTCCTTCCATGATAAAAGTCACATTAACAGGAAGAGGACCAACTTCTTTAATATATTTTCTAACAGCTGTTAAACGTGCCGTGATGTGTCCCTTGTCATCATCAACCCCTCGACCATACATGTAGCCCTTTCTAATGGTCAATTTAAAAGGATCATCCGTCCACTTTTGGTCCTTATCTGCTGGTACAGTATCATAATGATTATAAAAAATAATGGTTTTAGCATCAGGATTTGGACTTTTAAATTTAGCTATGACAAAAGGAGCAGTATAAGATTCATCAATCGTCACCTCTGCACCAACGCTTGAGAAAACTTCTCCTAAATAAGCCGCTACGTCAGCTAAGCCAATTTGTTGTGCAAAAATTGACTTTTTTGAGATTAGCGTCCGCAAAACCTCAAAATAATGTTGGGCAACTTCATCATTTTTAAATTTTTCAATTTGTTCACGCTCACTTGAAAATGCCATCTTCTCTCCTTATACGACAAAATGGAGCTGGGAAAATCCCATGCTCCGTAAGCTAACTCAACCTCTTATGTTTTTTACCAAACTGGAACATCTACACCATTTGATGTTTCTTCAATCACTTTTTTCACTTCATCTGTGTGATAAGCTTTGATCAACTTAGCAATAGCATCCGCTTTGTCTGATTCTTTATAATCTTTTTGAGCTGCAATAATATTGATCCATTGTTTTGCTGAATCCTCGTCTGCTTGCTCTTTATAAAGTGAGGTATTATAGTCAATACCTGCTGGTACTGCATAGCTACTGTTCACAATAGCCGCATCAGCTGATGTCAAAGCACGAGCAGTCTGGCTAGCATCTAACTCTTTAATATCAAGATTTTTCTTGTTTTCAGTGATATTAGCAATCGTTGCAAGTTCCTCACCTGAAACATCTAGTTTAATCAAGCCCGCTGCCTGAAGAACATATAGAGCACGGCTTTCATTTGTCGCATCATTTGGTACCGCAATTTGAGCACCATCAGGAAGATCTGAGACTTTAGTGTATTTTGCTTTACCAGAAGAATCTGTACCAGAGAAAAGGTTAATTGGGCTAATATAAGTTTCTGCAGCAGATACTAAATCCCCTTTATTTTCTTTATTCCAGTTGTTAAGGAAGTTATAGTGTTGGAAGGCATTAAGATCCACTTCTCCATTTGCTAATGCCTTATTAGGTTGTGAATAATCTGTAAACTCCTTGTATTTCAAGGTAATGCCATCTTCTTTTAGAAGTTCTTCAATCTTTTCCCAACGAGCTTCATCTGACTCTGTTTTAGTCATAACACCAATTGTTAGGGTATTTTTATCTTCTGTTTGCTTTGAGCCACAAGCCGCTAAAACTAGTGTTGATGCTAAAGCTAATCCTGTAATTCCTAATACTTTTTTCAATTTCATGATATTTCCACCTTTAATTTTCATCTTTAACTGTTTTCTATTTTCTCACAATATAGGTCATCTAGCAAATTGTTATTAGCTAAGTCTGGATATAGAAAATAACTATAAGGTAAATCAAACGTCTCGTTTGACAATTTTTAAAAAAGCCCAGAGCATGTTGCTCTAGACTTGATGTGATTATTTGTTAGGAACAGTTAAGTCATCTGCTGTTGGAACATAGTCCCCACCAAGATATTCTTTGGCTAACTTAGACAATGTACCATCTGCTTGAAGCTCTTTTAGTCGCTCATTAACAAATGTTTGGAGCTCTTCTTGATCTTGTCCAAAAATAAAGTAGATGAATGGTTGTTCTTTAGATTCTAACTCAATCGTCTGTAAATTATCTAGACCTTGGTTTTTAATAACAGAGTTAACTGTTGGGGCATCAAAAATCTTAAAGTCTGCTTTCCCTTCACTCAAGCTAGTCAAAATTTGAGTGATATTTTCATTAGTATATTTCAATTCAACAGGATTATCTTTGTGACTATCATTAAACTCTTTTAACTGAGCCTCAGTTGTTGTTCCTTGTACAACCTGAGTAGAGTGTCCAGCAATGTCCTCATACGACTTAATCTCTGAATCTTTTGGAACGGTTAAAACTTGAGGAGTTGACCCAATTGGGTAAGAATAAAGGTATTTAGCCCCACGTTCTTCTGAGTAACTAATGTTGTTTCCACCCATTTGGAATTTTCCAGAATCTAGACCAGTAAAGATAGAAGTCCACTCTGTTTTTTGAAACTTCACTTCATATTTATCAGAACCTTCAAATACAGCTTTAGCCACTTCGATATCATAACCTGTTAACTCACCATCTTTTTCATATGAAAATGGTGCAGTTGTCCCAACAGTAGCAAATACAACTTCTTCTTTCGAGCTTGATGCAGTACTACTTTTTGACGATGATGAACTGCATGCCGCTAAAACAAGAGCCGATGCTGCCGCAATACCTGCAAACGTCACTACTTTTTTCAATTTCATATTATTCCTCCAAAACGTTAGTAAACCTATCTTACCACGATTTAAAAATACTAGCTAGTAGATAATTTTTATCACCGTGATAGCTTTTCTTTATCACCAAAATATGCCAATAACATTTCAGCGTTGTTAACATAGTATTTAACAGCAATTGGTAGGGCTTCATCTTTTACCTTAAAGGTATCATGATGAAGATCGGGAGCATCAGGATCTCCATTTGCACCAATAAAAGCAAATACGCCTGGAATCTTTTCTTGATAAGCCGCAAAATCTTCCCCACCCGTAACAGGAGCAACCTCAATCACTTCTGCAAAGCTTTTACTATTTTCCGCTATCAAAGGGGTTAGAATCTCATCATTATAAGTGACATTTGGCGTTTGATCCCACTGAATATCAACTTCTGCTCCAAATTGTTGAGCCGTCTGCTCCACAATCTGCGTAAACTTCTGACGTAAAAAAATACGATTATCTGGTGTAAAACTTCGAATTGTTCCTTCAAAAAAACCTTGATGAGGCATAATATTCCAAGCCGAGCCAACCTCAATATGCGTGACCGATAACACCGTCGGTTCAAAAGGAGAAACCTGACGTGACACAATTGCTTGAAGATTGTTCACCATCGTTGTAATGGTTAAGACAGTATCCACCCCCAAATCAGGTCTGGCAGCGTGACCACTCACACCAGTCACACAAACTTTAAATTTTTCAACAGCTGCCATGATAGCCTTTGAACGTAGGCCGATTTGACCAGGTTTTAAAAAAGGCATATTATGGTAACCAATAATGGCAGAGACGTCTTCTAAGGCACCTGCAGCAATCATTGCATAGGCACCTGTTGCCACTTCTTCAGCTGGTTGAAAAATCAAGCGAAGCCTTCCTCTTAATTCTGATTCTCTAGCTTTTAATAGTTGTGCAGCTCCCAATAATGATGTTTGATGAAAATCATGTCCGCAAGCATGCATGGCACCATTTTGACTAGCATAAGAAAAGGTATTTTTTTCCACAATAGGAAGAGCATCAATATCAGCTCTTAAGGCAATGATAGGATAACCTTGCCCTATTTCAGCAACAAGACCAGTTGTTAAAGGCAAGTCTAAAATTTTAATATCCAAAGCTTCTAATTGTTGCTGTAAAAATTGAGTCGTTTGAAATTCTTTGTTAGAAATTTCAGGATTGGCATGAATATGCTGTCTCACTTTAGAAAGATTGTCGTAAAAATCCGATTCCATAAATTCTCCACTCTTTTATTGTTCTGGTAAATAGCTACCTCCGAGATAGGTTTGACTTAATTTTTCTAACTCCCCTTTAGCATAAAGTTTTTTAACAGCCTTGTCAAATTGGGATGCAAAGTCCTTGGCATCTTTTGAAAAGACAATATAGTTATTAGGGTTCAGATCTGTTTTTAAATCGGCAACTTCTAAATCATAACCTTTTTGTTTGATAAGGGTTTCAATGCTGATTTTATCAAAAATCAAGTAATCAAACTTTCCTTCATTCAAATCAAAAAGACGTTTTCCGATATCTTCTCCAGTATAAACGATGGTTGAAGACTGATTTTCCTGTTTTTTATTCCACTCTTCCACCAACTGTGCGGTTGAAGTCCCTACATCGTCATGAGTAGTCTTACCTGCCAAGTCAGACAGAGTTCGTAGTTTTTCTGAAGGCCTACTGACTAAAACTAGGGGATTTTGAGCAATAGCTGTTGAATAAAGATACTTCTTTGCCCTCTCTTCTGTATAACTCAGATTATTAGCTGCTGCCTGATAACGACCACTATCTAGACCAGGAAAAATACTTTCCCAAGATGTTTTTTTAAAGGTTACCTTATAGTCTTCAATCAATTGATCGGCTGCTTTTAACACCTCAATATCATAACCTGTTAATTGCCCTTTACTCTCATAAGAGAAGGGTTTAATATCGCCTGCAGTTGCCACGACAATTTCCTTTACATCAGCACTGGCAGATACTCCTCCAAGAACTAGAGGAAAAGCTAATCCTAAACTTATCAACACTTTTTTCATCATCACTACTCCTTTTCATTTTGACCATGATAACATCCCTAATCCTAAAAGGCTAATACTTCTTTTTTATCACAGTGATAGAAAAAAGATATCAAAAAAGCCTAACAGATGCATATAGATTGCGTCTGTTAGACCATTTCTTATCAGTAAAGCTTAAAAATCTGCCACATTGTGATAAACTTTTTGGACATCATCATCTGCTTCAAGAGCATCAATGAGTTTTTCAAACGTTTCAAGATCTTCACCTGAAAGCTCCACTTCTGATTGTGGAATCATCTCAAGTTCTGTTACTTGAAACTCTTCAATTCCATTAGCACGAAGGGCTTCGATTCCTTTATGAAGATCTGTCGGTGCAGTATAGACTGTAATTGAGCCATCTTCTGCCTCAACGTCATCCACATCCACATC
>CAMCQB010000016.1 GCA_945876895.1 uncultured Streptococcus sp. | reverse complement strand
TCACTGATTCACTCACTGACTCAGATACGGATTCGCTTACTGACTCACTTACTGAAGTTGATTGCGATTCTGAGATGGACTCTGACATAGAAGCAGATTCTGATGTTGAAGTTGATTCAGATGCGGAGACTGATTCTGAGCTTGATGTTGATTCGGAAATGGAAACCGACTCTGAATTTGAAGTTGACTCTGAAACTGAGGTCGATTCTGAGGCTGAGGTCGATTGCGATTGACTTGTTGAATCCGAAGGGATGGAATTTTGGTTAATACCGTTTACAAAGTAACCACCGATTGCCGTTCCAGCATCATTTGCCACTACATAAGGAGCTGTAT
This sequence comes from uncultured Streptococcus sp., assembly GCA_945876895.1. Lineage (GTDB taxonomy): Bacteria > Bacillota > Bacilli > Lactobacillales > Streptococcaceae > Streptococcus > Streptococcus porcorum. The sequence continues at coordinate 21,335 of CAMCQB010000016.1, read as the reverse complement.
TTGAATTATAGCGACCATATTTTAATACTGAGGCATCTTCATAAACTGACGTTGCTGCACTTGATGCCGCTACAAGTTTAATCTTTAAGGTTGATAAATCCGATGTTGATCCAGAATAAGTTGTTGTAAATGTAATAGCATGTGTTGTGATACCTTTTGATTTACTACTTGAAATATATTCTGTTCCTTTTGAAGTTGACCCAACGTATGGATTTGATTTTGAAGTTGTCGAAGCACCGTCAATCAAAACATTTGTCGGACTTCCCAAATTTGAATCCTGAGTTGTATCAATGTAGAGACCAGTGTAGGCACCATTAGTTTTCCAATAAGTAGATGTTAAAACTGCTGTAGGGTCATATACCACTGTCCACGAGATTATTCCAGTAGAAGAATCATATACTGCCGAAATACTAGTTATCGTGTTAAGAAGATTTGAAGTATCACCACCCGACCAATAATATTGTGTCCCTCCATCTGTGAAATCACTTATATCAAAAGTTGTCTGAGTCCCAATTGTTGTTGATCTAAGACTTAGCAATGAGACTGTGGCGTTTGGAAGAACATTTGTCGTTGTGGTATCCAACATAAAGGTCAGGTTACCTGTCGTATTATCTTTCAACAACTCAGCCGCCAACGCTTGTGAGCTTGCTTGGACGGTAGTTACCATCGCTTGGATTTCTTCTGCTGTCGCATTTGCGTCACCCAAAACTGCCTTTGCTGAAACCACATCTGCCTGACTCGTTGCTAATGCAGTTGCCAACTCTGTATTTTCAGTTGTTGACAAGCTGTTTGTTGTAATCTGTGATAAGATTTCTGCTTCTGAGATCACTTGTTCCAGCGTACTACGTGCTTCATCCGTTGTTGTTGAACTACTTGTAGTACTATCAGAACTGCTTATCGTTGAAGTTTCTGATGCAGCCTCACTCAATAAATGTGACACAGACTCTGAAGACGAAATGGATTCTGATTCAGAAACGGACTCACTGACTGATTCTGACATAGACTCACTTTGACTAACAGAAGCTGATTCTGAGAGGCTGACAGATTCTGAAAGCGATAGAGATTCAGATAAGCTAGCTGAATCCGAGAGTGATAGCGATTCTGACAGACTGACAGATGCGGATTCTGACAGGCTCTCAGAATCTGATGTTGTGTCGGTGCTCGTTGATTCACTTGTCCCCGTTGTCAGGCTAACGACTTCAGTTGTTACCAGCGTTTCTGTGGCTACTTCAGAGCTGGCAGTCGTTTCCTCAGCTTGTACTTGCTCAGTTAGAAGAGCTCCACCACCTAGAACAGCACCGATAGAGGCTGCACCCTTGATAAGGGTAGCCGTTTTGAAGTACTTAGGTTCTAGCTTATCATTGCAGCGAACCTTGACCGGTTCATCTTTGTCTTTGATATGAATCAAGCCAACTCGAGACATAATGGTTCTAACCCAATTTTTCCCAGATTTATGCATCTTCACACGTGTCTGACGAGAATTCTCGTCATAATAATTATTAAATCTTTTTCTTTTCATCTAAAGATTCAAATCCTCCATTCTTTTATGTACTCTAATCTCTAAGAGAATTAATTGTTACTCTATCTATATGAGCTATAGATAAAGCACATAATAGATATTTACAGACACTATATCACTTTTTTTTGAAATCACCTCTGACAAATGCCCATGATTTGTATCGTTTTTTATTTTTTTCAAAAATATTTTGAAAAAAATAAAAAAACAACCAACACTCACACTAATCAGCTAATTTTTTAAAGAAAATCTACTCAAAAATTGAGATCTTCTTCACTTTATATTATGGGGAAGTGATATTTTTAGAATCTCTTCCCCATTTACCTTAATTATTATGAGTTTTGTCCTACATCTCCTGCCATTTCTCTAAAATGGCTAATTTCTGTAAACATGCCTTGTACTCCGTTATCATACCAGCTTTGAGGTAGCTCTTTTGATGGAGTCGGAGCCGCCAACGATAAGCTCTAAGTTCCTCAGAAATATCCAAACCCGCCAAAGCAAGTAGCGTTACGCGCTCTTCTATGCTTCGCAATGGGAAAACGTGCACATCCTGCACATGCCCAGTTACACTGGTTGAGAGTTTACGATGGTAATAGATGGCAACATTGGTAAAGACAATCTTGTCTGCCATCAGATAGACTTTCCAAGTGGTGTAATCATCTTCAACTTTCTCATTTTCGGGATAGATTACAGTCTCAAACAGACTGGCTTTATACAATTTGCACCAAGGTACTGTAAAGCATTGGCTAAAGGATTGCTTGCCATTATACTGATATTTGAACCATTCCTGCGGACTGTAGGTTTCTTGGAAATAGTCCGAAGCTGTCACATGAAAAGCGAAGCTTTGACGATCATTGAAAAACTGAGTAAAGTTGGCAATGGAAATATCGCTATCCGTTTCCTTAAGAGCCGTATATAGCAACTCGATATGATTGGGTTCTAACCAGTCATCATGGTCAACAAAGAGAATATAGTCTCCCTTGACAGATTGCAGCGCTTTATTTCTCGCAGCTCCGACCCCACCACCAGAAACGGTGTTATGGATAGCTTGGACACGGCTATCTTGCGTAGCGTATTCTTCACAGATAGTCCCAGAACCATCTGTTGACCCATCGTTAAACAAAATCACATCTAAATTTTGATAGCTTTGAGTCAAGATGCTGTCTACACATTGTTTCAAATAAGTATCCGTATTATAAACAGGGACAATCACAGATATTTTTTCCATTAGTTTTCCTTCTGATGGTAGTGTTCGTAGAGATTGATTTTAGTTGATAACTGGGTATAGAGCTCAATCTGTCCAGCATTGAGTGCATCTTTTTGACATTTATAAAGTCGTTGGAGATAAGACACCACATGCTGGCTAATATCATATCCGAGTAAAGCTAGTAGGCTAATACGTTCTTCAGCATTGCTGATCATTGTGGCAATGTCAGCCTGCATCACGGTATGCGATAAGCTGTCTGACCTCTGCGAGTAATAGTAAATTCCTTCGTTGATATAGGCGATGCGTTTGGCTTTGAGATAGAGCTTATAAATTGTTGCGTCATCCTCTCTGACACGATGAAGTGGGAAATAAATCCCTTCAAAAAGCTCACGTTTGAATAATTTTAGTGGTGAAAAGGCAAAGACAAGGTACATGTTGTAACGTGCCACCGTTTCTTGGTCTAGCCAATCTTGTACCGTGTAAGTCTTTTCAAAATAATCTTCTGATTTCAAAAAGAAGAGAAAACTTTGACGCTCCTCATTAAAAGACGTAAAGTTGCAAATGGCAATATCTGCATCATTTTTCGTAAGCGCCGTATATAGATGTTCCAGATAAGTTTCTTCCACAAAGTCGTCTGAATCAACAAAGGTAACGTAGTCCCCTCGAGCCTGTCTCAACGCAAAATTGCGAGCTGCAGAAACTCCAGCATTTTCCTGATGAAAGACACGGATACGCTTGTCTTGCCGAGCTAACTCCTCACAGATAGCCCCCGAACCATCTGTTGACCCATCATTGACTAGGATAATGTCAAGATGGGTATAGCTTTGCTTCAATAAGGAGTCAACACAACGTTTGAGATAATTTTTGACATTATAAACAGGGACAATCACACTGATAAGCGGCTTATCTTTTTTCAAATCTATTTCTTCTCTTTTTGGTAATGAGACCCCAACAGTATCGATAATTTCAGCATAGTAGCTGGCATCTTCGACAGGTAAAATACCTTCATCCGCATTAAATTCTGCTGTATGTTTGTGGTCTAATTTGATTTTATGGGTTGCTTGCACCTTGAACCACTCGTACTCGGAATCAATATGCCCCAAATCAATGGCTTGAAAACCTTTCTGACTGAGGTCATAGGATAAAAGCTTGGCTGTCGGTCCAAGCATGCTTAGGACTAATTTCCTAGCAGCTTGTGCTGTCACTTTTTCTAAAATTGTCTCATAATGCGTAAAAGCATTTTTAGACGGGCAAATGATTCGTGAGACTGACTTGGCATTGGCAAATAAATCATTACCAACACCTGAGCGTGAGGTTTCTCCCTCCACAATCAGAATCTCTCGATTATCCCAGAGCCGACGAATGGCTGTAAAATAAGCTGCTGACTGACTTTTATCTTGCAAATCAATATAAGGTCTTGATAAGAAAGTTGACCCATACCAAGCTGAATGGCAGACAACTTGATAGAAGGTCTGATATTTTTTAAAATGACTTTCCCAGAAGAGACGTGCATTGCTATTGTAGCGCTCCAGATGTTCAAAGACATCTGGCAAACAGACTAGCAACTTTTCTGAACTTGGCAGTTGTAGTATGTCTTTAAGTCGCTTAGCCAATTCCCTATCATAACGTTGATAAGGAATGCTTGTTCCATTTATCAAGTCAATCTCACCATCACCAAACCTCACTACCGATGATTGATGCGCTAAAATATACTGTAAGGTCTCAGAAATTGGTTTGACTTTAATTTTTTCTAGCATAATTCTCCTTTCATTACTGCATCAATAAAGTAAAGACAGTATCCGTCAATAGTTTTCGTGTGAAATATCCTTGGCGAACCAGAGGATTGAACTGTCGAACAGAGGTCACTAGGTCTTGGTAAGCGTCATCAGATAATTCCTCTACGATGCGACTAGCTTCTGCCAAATCATCCACAATAAAACCAAGTTTATTCTTTTCGATGATGTTCTGATTCGCAATCCCGCGTTGAACAATGACAGGAATACCAGCAGCTATAAAGGCTCCTAATTTGTAAGGACAGTAAAGTTTTTGGTAGCCTTTGTCATGATCATCCATCCATACCAAACCAAAGCCGCCTTGCGACATTTCCAAAAGTAATTGATCTTCTGGAAGATAGCCTTTCATGATGACATTAGCTGGGAGTTCAGCATGTCGGTTGGTGTATAAGTGCAATGGCGTTGCTTCTGCCCACTTGGTAACAAAGCTAAAACGTTCTGGATTTCCTGGAAAATGAATAACCTTCCGATTCTGAGCTTTTTGCAATGGAAGATGAGTTGGATGATCCCACATGCCTTGGATGAGCGTCTTTTTCACGGTTAATCCCTGCTCAGATAAAGTATCAAGCATAGCCTGACTAGGGGCAATGATAAGATCAGCCATATTGAAATAATCAATAGTGTAAGACATCAAGTAATAATTACCAGAAAACATCAAGGGCACAACATCATGGATAAAGACGGCTATCTTAATATTATAGAGTCGCAACTTCTGCATAAAACGAATATCAAAATCCGTCGTATTCCAAGTAGGAACCTGAAAAATGACAATGTCTCCTGCCCTCAAACCCGCTAAAATTCCATCGATTCGCTTGGTCAATTCTGACGGTGAATCTGATTTGATATTGTAGTTGTAAATCGACAGTTCACGGTAGCCAAGCTCTGCACCAATATCTACCACCATATTTTGAGCAATTTGTGCCGTACTCATACCTGATTGTCCGTTAATGTTGGTAATGTATATTCTCATGCCATCTATTTTCCTTTATATTTATCTAGTAGGAATTCATAAAATTTTAAATTTTTATAGCCGACAACATCTCCCGTTGCCAAGCAATGATCCCTATCAATTTGGCTACGCCAGCGGTAAGCTTTCACTTCTTTCGACACATCAAATCCTAGCATACCCAATGCGGCCAGACGTTCAAAGACAGGTTGTGGTGAAAAGACTGTTGCTGGATTAGCCATCTGTGTCATACTAGCAGAATTTAGACGATAAATTAAGCTCGAACGGTGCATGTAAGCTATCTTATCAGCGACCAGATAAAGCTTCCAGGTCGTCTTATCGTCTTCACCAAAACCATCAGTCGCATATAAGACATACTCAAATAACCCTTTCTTGTATAATTTTGCCCATGGCACTGTAAAACACGCGCTTAAATTATGCCCAACGCCATATTGAAATTGGAACCACTCTTGTGGCGTATAAACAGCTTCGTAGTAATCTTCTGCACTAATATGAATATTATAGCGATTTTCATCTTGGATAAATTGAGTGAAATTACAGATAGCAATATCACTATCCGTCTTCTTCAAAAGATTATACAAATCTGAAATGTGAGTCTCATCAATCCAATCATCACAATCGATAAAGAGAATATAAGCGCCTGTTGCTAGTGAAATACCTGTATTACGAGCTGCTCCAAGCCCCTCATTTTGCACCTTATGATGAACTCGGATACGCTTATCTTTGGCGCGGTATTGTTCAATAATTAAGACACTACGGTCAGTTGAACCATCATTGATCAGAATAATCTCCAGATTCTGATAATCCTGCTTGAGCACACTGCCCAAACATTCCTCTAGATACGTCTCACCGTTATAAACGGGAATAATAACCGAAATTTTTTCCATAATTCTTTCTATTTTGATTTACTTTGTTAGCGATAAACACCATAAAAATGATGGGCCGTCCATAGACCTGTGACCAAAGACTGTAGAAGTTCTGGATCTGTCAAGAAGGATTGCAGTTCTTGCCCATTAAGAAAGCCCTCTTCACTCTTATAACCCGTAAAGGCTTCACAACGTTTTTCAAGGTCTTGTCTAATCAGAAGATAATCCTCTGGGTTTGGTACAGGATGATTAACATCGTACTGACCTTCTAAAAACTCTTGAATCGTTAGATGATGAGCTAATTCACGTAAGCCTTCAAATCGTCCAGGTTCAAAATTAGGCATTTCAATATTAAGAACGGGAGTCCCTAAGGCAAGGCAAGGTAAAGTTGCATGTAAACGCGTTGTTACAACGAGACGAGCTGATTGATATAGGTATAGAAAATACTGCGCAACTTTTAAACGTTGCGATGGTTTCATATACCGATGACAAACATCAGCTCCCATTCGTAGAATAGGTAAGTCTGAATTTTCCTCTAATTTTAAAAAAACATCATTTGGTAAATCAATCGCCAGTATAAAGTCTTTTTTGGGGATATTAGGTTCAGGTTGCAGCGTCAAAGTCAGGCAACCTGAGAAGTAGCTATCCCCTCCTGATAATTCATCCATAAACTGGACAGCATCATAACTGCGACCACCAACAGGACCATATGCCGTTAAGAAATCACGACTTTCCGGTCGAGAAAAACTCTCTTTGCTTTTTTCATCAATGTACATTGATAGCAAGAGTGGGGTTAACTGAGGAATGTAGGGTGGAAAATTTTCAGGATGATGGGAATACCAACCATTCATGATAAGCTTGATTTCTTCGTCAGTATCTGGATGAAAGTCGTTCATGTAATCACGGTTCACCATATAATCCACCTGTGGTAAAAAACGACGAGCGGCTAACGATTGAATATCGTCACCAATATTTCCTGTTGAATAGGTAAATAAAGCATATTTAGTCATCTTGATACTCCCATCTCAGAAAAAGCGCAGCAATGAAAAGATCACGGATACGGTCACGAGAAAGACAACTATCAAATAAAAAAGTGAATGGCGATTATTCTTTTTCTCTGGTTTTACATATCGTGCATCCTCTATTTTATCAATGATGTCTTGCTCCAGAAGTTCATTTTTCTTCATCAGTTTGTCCTCCATTTCTCTAATACCTGACGAATATTTTGAATACTATCTTCTTGCGACTGTTTCCGTTGTTTGGCTACCAAAGAAGCATAGTCTTCTACATTTTTCAGTAAGGCTAACATCTCCTCAGGATGTTCGTGAGAAAAAATCTGTCCATTAGCAAGCAATGATGGCTGATGAGCCGTATTATCAAAAGCTAAAATCAATTGATTTTCCTCATAAGCACGTCTTACTGCTGATAGAATTTCATTACCGTGGTTTAAATCAAGATAAAGATCACAGTGGCCATACAGCTGTTCAGCTAGTGTGGCATTGATATTGGGATACAGACTGACATTGCTGGACGCCTCGAAAGCTGTCAGTTTACTAGACATGGTCGTTAAGGCCCCAATGTGAAAATGGATCTCAGGCAAGTTTGTCACTAAAAGTTCCAACGCTTCGATCTGATCTGAGTTGGTCAAAATAAGCGCTTCTTTGCGATTCTGATTCTGACGTCGTACGGGGTATAGATAACCGAGATAGCTTAAACGCTCATGATGCTCTTCTGGTAATAACTCACACAAACGATTGTAAGTTCTCTTGTCTTGAACTACGACATGTTTCACGCGCTTGCCACGCCCTTCTAGCACCAAACGTAAATTTCCTGGAATGTCAACCTCCATCTCTTCTTGATAAAAGAGCACATCAGTCCCTGCTTTTTCATAATAATAAGAAATAAGGAGTGGAGTTGATAGGGAATTAAACCAAATAGAAGTCTCCGACAAGCCAGCAGCTGCAAGATAAAAATAAAAAAAATCAATTTTTCTGTCAAAAAGATGGGTTTTCTCTTGCCACATTAATAAAAGCGTCCCTGTTTTGACATTTTCAAGAATCACTTCTTGACCATTATTGTTGAAATAGCGCTTTATAATTGGCTTTTCATCTTCATCTAAAGTTGTCTGAGCAAAGCGTCTCCCAAAGCGATTATAGTGATCACAGAGACGAGCCTTTCCCTTTTTATCCAACCAATCAACTGTTTTGATATAGCGATTATGCATCTCTGTATGGTAAAAAATACGTCCTCGTAAATCACTCATATCCCAAACTTCTGCTTGTGTATTGGTCCCAGTGATCTGCCAGAATTTTGGAACGGGTAATTGATTAAAATAAAGATAGTCTCCCTCTTCATCAGCTGTCCCACAGAAAAACTGATAAGGGGAAGTGAAATCAGTAGGTAAATTACCGTCATCATTTAGGACGATCGGCTGTACTGTCAAGTGAGACTGTTGCAAGGTATAATACAAATCCAAACCTTTTAGTGTTATATTTTCTAGCAACAATATCATCCAATCACCTCCATAATCATCATTTTCCATTTATTTTCAATTGCTTCTTGTAAATACCCTTTAGCAATGTGATAAGACGCTGCGGAAGCCTTATCGTAGGGTAACTGTCCATAGAATTGGATAATCTTATCAGCAAATGCACTAATAAGCTCAGAGCTATCTGCTGTGTTCTGATAAGGAATCAGATAGCCATTTTCAGTATTTTTAACGAAAGTTTGATTGCCATAAGGAACATCCAAACCAATCATTGGAAGCCCTGAACCTACCGCTTCTAATAAAGTCAGCCCAAAACCTTCACTCGTTGACCCAGTGAGATACAATTCATACTGCTGATAAACATCTTTCAATTCCTGATGCCCTTTAAGATGAATATAGTCTTGCGCCTGATGCTCCTCAATCAGCTTAGACAATAGCTGACGCTGACCACCTTCACCATAAATGTCAAATTGAATCGGCAAATGTTGACGAGCTTCAATCACAGCAAGCACAAGCCAATCAATGTGTTTTTCACTGGCTAAGCGTGAAGCCGTTATGAGAGAGTAAGGTTTCCTCGGCGCCAATGGCTGAATTAGTCGAGGCAAGCTCCCAACCGGAATCGTTATGATTTTCGGAGACCTCGCGTTGTATTTCAAAAATTGCTTTGCCAGAGTTTCCTTTTGAACATCCGTAGAGGTGATAAAGAAATCAATCTCATCAGCGTTGGTAAACTGATATTCATAATAATTATTCCATAGAATATGATTCTCTGTTGTTTCTTTGGCATTGTAATGCTCGGCATGAATCACAATCCCTAATTTAGCAGCCCCATGATATTGAACAACGGCTTGACCAATTCCTGTCGCTCTATCCAATAAGATAATATCTTGGCTAGTTAAGCTCAACTTTTCTAGCAAATAGGCTAATAACCCATCTTTTGAATAGCAAATTTTATTTGGAAACAGATACATAGACTGCTCGCCAACACAATGTTCCTCATAAGCACAAGTCCCATCCTCATTAAAAAAACTTCTCAGATAAAGCTTATTCTTCCCATCTTGTGAAAGATAATACTCACTGAACAACTTAGTCTTAGCGTAGTAATCCTTCCTGACAAGCTTTTTGTCATGTAGATACTCCACTCGCTGAAGGCATTGTCCACCTTCTTCACGTAAAGCTACAACAACCGTCATCTTAGAATTTTCAAAATGATAGCGGCATAATTTTCCGTTTCTATCAACACGTGCTATTTTCTCGCTAAAAGTTTCTTCTAACTGCGCTAGTGTGTAAGTACTTGGTGCTATTTTTTGGTCGGTGAAAAAAGTATAGAGCCAAATGATCTCATCATCTTCAAATCCAATATTTGCCGTAAAATGTTGAAGATTCTCATTCTGAAACATATCTGTAAAGATAAATTTAGCTCTTTGATTAATCGCTCGAAATACTTGAGCTCTATAAGCTTGAGCATACTCGACACCGCTACTAGCCCATCCGATACCCAGATTTATATTATATATTGTCATCCTTCACTCCTTCTATACAAAATAAATGGATTGCCCATCATCTTCGACAACACTTAACATAACATTTCGGACAATCTGTTTCTTTAAAACAACCTCCATCTGATTATAGCTTTCTAAAGATTCACGATAATATTCCTGCACAGCATCACGTTGTCCTAATTGACGCATGGTAACCATACCTTTTAATTGCTGTAAGGTATCAACTTGCTCAACCCAACACTGATCGATAGCCTTAAGAACAGCCAGACGATAGAATTCTTCTAATTTTTCAGGAGTTACTAACCGCTTTGCTTTACGCTGGATTTCAGTCTGATAGATTTCTCCAAAAAGTCGGCTAATGTCTTTCTGAGATGTTGGATCAAAATTTTCTGGCATCGTATGAAAATTGTAGTCTAAATTATCCAAAATATAACGTCTAACAGAAGTCTCAGTCAAGGAAAGTGTCTCGGAAAGATCGTAATTCATCACTTCAGAGAAAATGTGCGTAATTTTTTCTGAGAGACTAGCATCCTCATAAATCAGACTATCGCGTAAAGCGTAGATTTTATTGCGTTGGACCCGTAGGCTTTCATCGAACTTTATCGTAGACTGACGTGCTTGCTCTGCTTTATCTTCTTGTGCATTCTTCAAAGCACTTCTAAAATAAAACCCCTTTAATTCTTGACCATATTTAGAATGTTTGTTCTGCTGGCGCTTATCAAAATAATGACGGAGCCATTCTGGTGAATAGAGAACAAGGAGCTCATCTTCTAAGGATATAAAGAATTGACTCATTCCAGGGTCTCCTTGACGTCCTGAACGCCCTCGTAATTGCCAATCCTCTCGGCTACTTTGCATTCTCTCTGTTCCAATAACAGCTAGCCCCCCCAACTCACGAACACCCTTGCCAAGTTTAATATCAGTCCCACGACCAGCCAGAGAAGTCGCTACGGTTACGGCACCCATTTGACCCGCTTCTTTAATAATTTGGGCTTCTTTGGCCAAATTTTTAGCAGTCAGGACATTATGAGAGATGCCTTCTTGAAGCAGTAAACGTGAATAAATTTCTGCTACCGCTACAGTTCCTGATACCAATAAAATTGGTTGACCTTTCGCATGTAAGTCTTTAACAAAATCCATCGTCGCATAAAGCTTCTCTGGTAAGGTTGTGTATATTTTATCGGGATAATCCATGCGCTGAATGGGGGTGTTGGTTGGAATAACGATAACAGATATTTTATAGGTTGCAATCAACTCATCTTCAGCAATCTTTCCTGTTCCTGTCATTCCTGACAATTTTGGAAACATATTAAAAAGGCTTTGATAAGTGACTGAAGCAATCGCGCGAGAGTCCTTAGTCAATTTGACCCCTTCTTTCATCTCAATTGCCTGATGGATACCCGATTGCAGACGCGTTCCTTCCATGATACGCCCTGTACGGTTATCTAGCAATTTGACTTCACCGTCCATAACAACGTAATCTTTGTCTTTCTCAAATAAATGATGGGCTCGTAAGGCGAGGTTGATATGTCGATTCAACTCAAAATAGTCTTGTGAATACAAGTCATTAATAGCAAAATATTCTTGCGCATAAGCTGCTCCTTCTTCGGTGAGATAGACATATTTTTCATCTTTATCAACCACATATTCTTCATCTTCATGTAAGACCTTGATAAATTGGTCTGCTGCAGGATAGAGATTTGACTGAACACGAGGTAATCCTGAGATGATTAATGGCGTCTGCGCACTATCAAGAAGCACCGCATCAGCTTCATCCACGATAACAAAGTTGAATGGCCTCATAAATTTACTCTCAGCAGAGTCAGCTAGGTTTTCACTCAAATAGTCAAAACCAAGACCTGTACCTGTGATGTAAGTGATATCAGCAGCATAAACACTTCTTTTCTCGTCAATATCAGCTTCTTCATTCTCATCAAAAACCCCAATACCGACGGACAAGCCCATCCATTGGTACACTTGTCCCATCTCTTCAGCATCACGCTTAGCAAGATATTCATTGGTCGTTACGAGAATGGCTCCCTTACCACTAAGGGCATTAAGATAAAGCGGCAAAGTTGCCGTCAAAGTCTTCCCTTCACCTGTCTTCATTTCAGCAATATTGCCCAAATGTAAAGCCAGTCCACCCAAGACTTGAACGTCAAAAGGAAACATCCCAAGGATACGGCGATCAGCCTCACGCATCGTCGCAAAAGCTTCTACCATAATATCATCCAATGTCTCACCAGCAGCCAACCGTTGTTTAAAAATCTGTGTCTGATTTTGCAAGTCATCATCTGAGAGTTGCCGCATCGCTTCCTCTAGTCGATTAATCTGGTGCAAGATCTTTTTTAATTTTCGTAGTTTTAATTTATTTAGTAGTGATTGTTTTTGTTTAACTTTCATTGAACTTTCTTGATAGTAGTGTTAAGCAGAGGCCTTATTAAATCGAGTTCCGGCAATAACCCAGTTGTCGTGTAAGACCCAGCTTCTTTTTTCTCCGAACGCAAAGGCATCTGCACTTTATCTTGATAAATATTTAAACATTCAAAAACAAAATAGGTACAGCCTGCTGTTCTCAAAATAATAGTATAAGTATAAGTTTCTTCAGGACAGGTAAACTCGCCATAACTTTCTCTAAAAATAAAGTTCCCCACAATCTCATTGTGACGATTGTAAAAAATCATTTCAACAAAGAAATGCTGAAGTGGTTCTGCTTCAGCCACCACCTCAAGATAATAAGCCCTTTTAGGAATAAGAAGAGGCAACTCAGGCGAACGGCGATTCTCTTGATAATTTGTCCGAGAGACAAAGGTCCTAAGGGGTTTTCCAGGTGCAATCTGTGGATTATCCATCAGCACCTTACCATCCTGAAAATTGATCTTGGTACCATACATATAATTGGTACCATTACTGATTTCTCTCCAGTCTAGAGAAACGAGGAGTTCTTTAGTCATTAATAAGTCCTTCCAAATCCATGTCCTAGTAAATCAATATACTGCCGCATAAACCAGCGATTAATAGAACGGCTGTTATCATTGTGGCGACCTTCATAGCCCTGTGTAAAAATATGAGAGTTCGTCTTAGATAGATGCTCAATAAGCTTCTGCGTTGCCGTACTATCATAATCATCGTTTTCCATATAAGCAATCGCAAAATGCGTATCTGGAAATTCTGACCGCTTAAACTTATCCCAGAATTTTTCGTTAAGAGAATCTATGGCGTGTTGATCATTATCACCAGTTGCATTCAAAAGAACATCACCAGACGTTTCAAACTCATATGGTCGTTTTAATTTCATTCCTGATGCGGTATCTCCCACATTGGTAAAGGGTTTCCCGATAACGATACCGTAGGGATTAAATCTCGAAGCATAGTACAGGGCACCAAAGGTTCCCATTGAGAGTCCTGACAAAATCATCTGAGAAGACTCAAAACCGAGGTAATTTAGCGATTCTTGAATAACCTCTTGAATGCCTTCCTCTAATTCAGTTGATCCTAAGTAGAAAGCCCCCCCCTCAAGACGTGGATCTCCTATAAGCATAAAAGGAGATTTTAGAGATTTTAAAATTCCAAATCCCTCAAAGCCTTCAGCCCCACGAAAACCAGAAAAATAAACATTCATCGGCGGTTTCATATCACCAGGATTGAAATAATAGATAAACTCTTGTCGTGAACTATCCGCTCGACGTTTTCCACCTAGAACAAAATTCCCATACCCTTCACGTGAATAGCGCCAATGCATTGGACCAAAACTCAATAGCCCTTTTCCTTTTGCAAAAACAGAGACGGCATAGAAACCAATTTCTGGACGTGAAGGTAAGATATAAGAATCTTCCATGTCCTTCTCTGTCAGAATAATCGGCTCATCCATGTCATAGAGGCTTCCTTTGTACATTGGCACTATCTCAATCTGAATAGCACAATTACCCTCTTTAACATATTCTTGCCATAGCTCTAAGGCAACTGGAAAACTACTGAGATTATAACGGTAGGAGAAGAGCGGAGTGAAGTTCTGTCCAAAATCTCCTTCGAAATTCGCATGAACATAGCCAGTATAGGAAACTTTCCCATTAAAATTGGGACTTACATCAATATCTGGAATTTTTAACTTTGCACCATACTGGCTAGGGAAGCAGATGCGACTTAAAAACTGCAAGGTTTCAAATCGATTTTCCGAAACATCCACTTTTTGTGGCAATTTTCGACGAATAAAACCATCTGTTTTTTCGGATATAAGTTCTACCGTAGAATCGTAAAAAACAGCCGAGGATTCCACCATATTCATCAGTGGTTCGAGTTGTTGATCTCTGACCGAACTAGTTATCAAGATACCTTGAAAACGAATTGAAATTTTTGGAGCTTCTTCACCCTCATCTACTGGAGATAAAGCAGCAAGCTTGGCCTTCTTCAAGTTTTCTAGGAAAAGTGATAAATCATCAATCGTCGTATGATGCCAAATAATATTTTCAGGGGCTTGAAAATATTGTATCCAATTTTCCTGACCAATTTGTAATAATTCCATCTATCCCTCCCCTAGATTTAATACAGATTTCCACTGTGTCAGAATACGACCGCTAGTATAATCAGACATTTTTTCAATCGCATAAACAAGTGATTGGTTCCAATTAGTCAAACCATCAAAGTAATAATGAATCGGATGACGCAAATCATCACCATCAGACAAAATCCACCCATTCTTCATATGGTCGATATAATCTGTCTGTACACGATTAATTTGTGGAATACCAGCCGAGATACTCGCAATTTGCGTATACAAATCTGGATTTTCACCTAGATCAATCACTAGACGCGTCGTGTCCAAGGTGGTGATAACCTGATTTTCATTGGTGTAGCGATTAATAGCTAACCTGCTAAATTTTGTTTTGGTTGATTCATCGATGTGATTTTCACTACCGTCATCTGCCACTTTTAGAAATGCCTCAACAGTATAATTTTGCCAAATCAGATTTTTCAGATAAGTTTCCAATCCTTTTAAATCATAATCCTGACGGAAATTTACTAATTCTAAATGAATAGCTGAATTTTCCTCCATCATATCCAAAATAGCAGGCAAATAAGTCCTCAACTCCTGTTCACTAATAGTATCAATAAAGAAATAGATTTTGAGTTCTTTTACCGTCTGACTGTGTCCTAAACGTAGTCGTGTGTCAAAAGGCGAAATGCGGGATAATTTTCCAAGTAATTTAGTAAAACCTGCACCAATAAGTGCATGACGTAATTTTTTTTCCTGCTCTTGCGTATCCACAATTAACAAATCGGCCTGTAAAAACAAGGGAATTAGATCACGGCTTGTTTGCCACTGATAGCGATTCCCAAAGAATGAAAATCCCTTCTTATTTTGAACAAACACATTCAGAACGAGATTATTATGCTGAGGATCTGCAGCTGAGATAAAAATATCCCTATTTGTGACATTTCTCACCTTAAATTTACGCAATCTCTCATCAATAAGTTTTTCCCACGAACGATATTCAGTCTGATCGAAGTCTTGGTCAGCATCAGGATTTACTGAAATTTTAAATTCTCCTTGTAGCGATTCACGGATTTGCCAGACACCATTCTTATTGAGATAATCTTGATATTGAGCCACTCCATCTGAATAATAGATTAAACTTGACAAAAAACCACGATCATCAAAATAGTAAATCTTATCTGTTTTTTTCTCACTATAAGTTTCAATATAGAAAAGATTCCCATTTTCAGCAAAATGGATAACCGCATAGGTCTCCTGTCCTTGCTTGGCTACTATTGCAAATGGACTATAGACGAAGCGAATCCCCTGTGGCCACTTTAAATGCTTAAAATTAATAGGAGTCATTGTTTGCTCATGAACATTTTGGATATCATCAAACAAGGACCAAACGACTGCGCCAACCATGTCTTGTTTATGCAGGGTATAACGCAACTGCGGCTGATAATTTAAAATAAGCAAGCAAGTCTCTTCACCCGCTTTCTCAAATATTTTATAGTGATTAACCGTGTCATCGAAAGTCATACGTTCGTAAGTCCGAAACCATAACTCAGTCGTATGATACCACGGACGCTGCTTCTGATACCAAGCAGGTATAAAGTAAAACATATTATCTCCTTCTTATGAGTTATGAGGCTGAGGCTAGACCCAACTTCTATCTTTATAATGTATAGTAAATTGATTAAAGGTTATGACATATTAAGTCGCTTTGATGAATGTCAGTTTCGTTTGCAATTTATGCTCCACAAACCATACCTATCCCATTATACGGTGGGAATAATACTCTATAAAAATCAAAACGATATGTCGTTAGCTTGGGTTGATTTTTCTTAAGTATAAAACTGTCCAGTGGACAGTCTCAAGTACGAGCCCTAAAACAAGAGATGAGAGAGGACTCTGTTTATTTTTGAGAGTTTTTTATCAAGCCCTCTAAATCAAATCTTTATATTGTTTCCACATTCTGAGCGTATTGATTTGCTCAATAATAGTTAACATTAATGTTGCTACGATAAAGCCATTATTAATTAGCAAAGCGATACTAACCGATTGATCCTGTCCAGCTAAAATTAATAGAGGTAAACCAGCAACGAGGAGGACATAGACTGCCCCAATTTGAGACATGATAAAGATTTTCTGACTCAGAAACTTCTGAGTATCACGGCCTGGCACTATGTCTTCGATGTACTCGCCATTTTGCCTCAAGCCTTTTGCTAATTCATAGGGATCGTAATTATAGTAAGCAAAGCCTACTGATAATAAGTACAACAAAATAATATAAAATAGTGCTCCTAGCGGTTGAGATAAGCCTATGTTTTGATACAGATAAAGGAGATGAGGTTCATCAGGGAAGAACTTAAGGAAGATGGAAATAATGTAAACTGGCAACATCATTAAAGTCATCCCATACATGAATGGCATGCTACCCGCTGGCAATATTCTTATGGGGAGATAGCTTTTATTGGAGTAAGCCGTGTTAATCCCAATACGAAAAATAGGGATACGCAGCTCTGCTCTAAAGGTAATAACTGCGAGCATGATTAAGATAAATAGAACAATAATCAGTGCACCAATGCGGATAGCTAAGTCTTCTCCCATAAACTGACCAGTTGAAAAATAAGTCATCAGGTTGGTGATAAAAGTGAGAATCATATTGGTGATAATAATAATCATCATCCCACCTAAACCTCGACGGCCATTGGCATTTCCTAACCAAATCAATGAAAAAGTTCCAGCAACCAGCAGCAGCATTGTCACCAAACGCCCTAAAAATGGGCTTTGAATTCCCCAGAAAGCAAATTCTGAAAAAGACATTGACATCGTCAATCCATAGGACTGAATGCCTGCAATTCCTAAAGCTAATAATAACTGATTACGATTTACTTTTGCGGCAGTAACGTTTTTCATTAAGCCAAAAACAGATACGAACCGCCACAAAATCATGGAAGACATCCAAGGACTCAGACCTAAACTAAATAGGGTAATCGTACTAATTTGTCCGCCACTTACAGAAAGTAACTGATTCAATAACGTTGTTGTCGCGGATGTCTCCAAGAAAGACTCGTTCAGAGGCACTGTAAAAACAGGAATATCTCGCCCTATAAGATAAACAATAATAAAGAAAAGGGTCCATAACATTCTTTGTAAAAGAGTATTATTTTTCCATTTCAAACGTTTGAAATTAACATTCATAATTAGCACAATACCTCAAAATTACTTTTCATCTTTTTAGTATAATACATTTTTTTAAACCAAAGAGTTACAAAAAGTCTACTAATGCACCATTTTTAAAGAAAAAATGTCTTTTCAGCCCCCTAAAGTTATATGATGATAATCAAAACAATCAAAAATAGGCTAGGGCGTCATCAAATATGACTGAAATCTCCTTTCTTCATGTAACGTACAATCTTATGGGACTTTTTACTAGACATCACACTAAATTGGGCTAGGAAAGATTATCTCTTCCCTAGCCCAATTTAGCACAGCCATAGTCTTAGACAGAACCTTACCATATTTTCCATTTCTAATTAGCAACCTAAAACACGCCACCGGCGTATTTCACTCATTAAGGTAAGTCAAATGACGTATTTTTAAAGAGTATGACATAATGAAAGGCTAATACCAGATAACATTAACCAGACTAAAAGCAACTCGTTTTGAGCTGCTTTTCTTAGCTTTCGTTAGATTGATGACGGTTAAAAATCAAGTTAAGAACAACAGCAAACAAAGTTGCGATAACAATACCATTTGTCAAAAACATTTGAAGTGTGCTTGGTAGGCTATCAAAAAGATTTGTTCCGTCAAAACCAACACCGCAGGCAATTGACACCGCTGCAATGATAAAATTGTGTTCGTTATGTTGAAAATCGACTTGATTGAGCATTTGCATCCCTTGAAGAGCTACCATACCGAAAAGAACAATCATAGCGCCACCAAGAACTGGACTAGGAATCATTTGTGCCATAGCACCGAATTTTGGAAGAAGTCCAAGGATAACAAGGAACAAGGCTGTGTAGTAGATTGGACGGCGTGTTTTGATACCAGAAATACGAACCAAACCAACGTTTTGTGAGAATCCTGTATATGGGAATGTATTGAAAATACCACCGAGTAAAACAGCTGCACCTTCTGCACGGTAACCATTGCGGAGTCGTTTACTGTCAAGTTTTTCACCAGTCAAATCTGAAAGCGCAAGGTAAACACCGGTTGATTCAACCATTGAAACGGTTGCGATGATACACATCATCACAATTGATGTGATTTCAAACTTTGGTGCACCAAAGTAGAATGGTTGTGGAATGTGAACAAGCGGTGCTTCAGTAACAACTGACGTGTCAACCAAGCCCATGAAAGCGGCAACGATTGTCCCACCAATCAAGCCAATCAAAATCGCAATAGATTTGATAAAGCCTTTTGCAAAAACATTAACCGCAAGCACGATAGCAATTGTTATCAATGCTAAAATCATTGATTGAGCCGTTGGAGAATCAGCATTGTCTCCCATGTTTCCAATCGCAACTGGAATCAATGTTAAACCGATTGTTGTGATAACTGACCCTGTTACAACTGGTGGGAAGAAATCAGCAATTTTTGAAAAAATCCCAGAAATCAAAATAACGTAAATTCCTGACACAATCAAAGCACCAAACATATAACCTGAACCTTGTTTAGCACCAATGATTGAAAGTGGAGCAACAGATTGGAAGGCACAGCCAAGAACAACTGGAAGCCCAACACCAAAGTGCTTACGCAATTGAAGTTGTAAGAATGTTGCAACTCCACACATGAAAATGTCTGTTGAGATAAGGTAAGTCAACTGTTCAGCTGAATAATTAAGCGCACCAGCAATCATAATTGGCACTAAAATTGACCCAGCATACATAGCAAGCAAGTGTTGCAAACCAAGAATGGCTGCTTGTGAATGTTTTTGTTCGTTCATTTCCATTTTACGCATCTGCCTCCATAAAGACAACTTGTCCATCTTTAAATTCTTTAATACGCGCTAACGATGTTACAGGGACACCAGTCTCTTCTAATAATTGGCGACCAGTTTGGAATGATTTTTCAATGACAATCCCAATGCCAGCAACTTTCGCTCCTGCTTGACCAATGATTTCTAAAAGCCCTTTAGCAGCTTGACCATTTGCCAAGAAATCATCAATGATGAGAACAGTATCGTCTTCTGACAAGAATTTACTTGCGATTGATACGGTGCTAGTCACACGTTTTGTAAACGAATAAACTTCTGCGGTTAAAATACCTTCAGTCATCGTGATATTTTTCGCTTTTTTAGCAAAAATCATCGGAATGTTCATCGCTTGCGCCGTGTAGAGGGCTGGGGCAATGCCTGATGCTTCGATAGTAACAACCTTAGTAATACCAGCATCTTTGTAAGCGTCAGCAAAAACTTTACCGATTTCCTGCATTAATTCATAGTCAACTTGGTGAGTTAGAAAACTATCTACTTTTAAGATGTCCTCACCTAAAACATTCCCATCTTTTAAGATGCGTTCTTCCAATAATTTCATGGATTCTCCTTCTGAAAATTTTTAAAATCGAATTGGCTAAAAATAATAACTTATGATGAAACGTGATTAGGCATAAGGACACATATAAAAACAAAAAAGAGATGTTTACACATATGGTAAACACCTCTTGTTACTCGGTCATATTTTCACAACTATATGCAAAAACATCTCAACTGTCATTGAGCAAAGACTTATTGTTAGACATTACGGTGTCTTGTAGAGACGCTACGCCCATTCGTAGCATAAATAAGTTTTATTAAATTTTAACCATCACTAACTAATGACACGTCTATTGTATCATTTTCAATGGTTATATGGCAAGATGACATTGGTCCTATTATTAAAAGAAGTAATTTTCTGAAAATACAATCATTAAAATGCTGCTGGGCGAAAAACACCATAAATATTATAAGAAGCTAAGGCTAATAATCCTAAAAGCGGTTGAATAAGCGCTATTACAATCAAGACAATATAAACTGTTATGATATTTAGCGTTACACGATAAGGATAAGGTGGCATTTGGTCATTAATCTCACTCAAGAAATAATAAAGTAATCGATAAGACATAGTCCACAATATGCTCAGTACAATAAAGGTCACCAAAGGTTGGGAATGGTCAGGATAATCACCAATCCACGAAGTTACAAATGGAATAAATGACTGAATCAATAACCACACACCATTAACCCAAAAGACCCTGCGGTCAATCACTTTAATTGATTTAAATAAATTATGATGATTATACCAAACACCTAATAACAAGGTAAACGATGATATGTAAGCAATGTAAGCTTGCCAATGTTCAAAAAGCGCCGAGATGGTATAGCTATCTGGCTTTGGCAATTCCAAAACTAATATCGTTATAATAATGGCAACAATGGCATCTGTAAAAGCTTCCAATCTTCCTTTGTTCATCACTACTTTTCCTCCTCGTAAAATAAGTTTATGGGGATTTTTCTATCCCAAGTGTTAACAATTT
>CAMCQB010000015.1 GCA_945876895.1 uncultured Streptococcus sp. | reverse complement strand
ATAATCGATTGATTCGGAGATGGTTACCTAAAGGAACCAAGAAAACGACTCCGAAGAAGTTGCTTTTATAGAAAATTAGATAAACAACTACCCTAAAAAATGCTTGGGCTACAAGTCGCCGAGTGAATTTCTTTTGGGTGGCTAATTTCAACTTGAAATTTAGGAATTTAGAAAAATGAATAAACAAGCAATTCTATTTTGCATTTGATATATAGAGAAACTAAATGACAGAAATGCCTTGATTTAAACATCAAAAAAGAGAAGACCGTCGGGTCTTCTCTTGTGTTGTTTTTTTATCTAGCAAACAGTATAGTTGAATTATATCTAGGTATTTTTTACTGCTGAATTCCTATATCCGTAAACAAAGTAGATTACTATACTAATAAGCACTGTAACAATAAAAGCAATCCATGTTAAAGTTTGATACTGACTCATTAATGAAAGACAAATTATAATTGATAGGATCGGTAGAACTGGAACAAAAGGTGTTCTAAATTGTCCTGCTAGAGGCTCCCCTTGATCTTTTCTCAACTTTATAATAGCTATGGCTAACATAATAAGATAGGCTAAAGTACAAATATTTAAAAATTCTGCAATACTGGCTAATGGAAAGACCCCTGCACAAATTAATGTCGCAACTCCAACAAGCAATGTCGCATTTTTAGGAACTTTACTGTGACGAGTAACCTGACTTAGACTTTTTGGAAGTAAGCCATCTCTACTAATAGAGTAAACTGTTCTAGTCAATGCATAAGTCATTGAAATACATACTGTAACTAGAGTAAGAATAGCAACCATAGAAACATAATTAGCTGCCCAATCTAAGCCAGCATTACGCAAAGCAAAAGCAACAGCATCTGCAACATTGAGTTTAGTATAATGAACAATCCCTGTTAGGATAAGAGTCACTAAGATATATAAGACCGTAACAATTGACAAGGATAAAACAATACCTCTTGGGACATTTTTTTGTGGTTCCTTCACTTCATCAACTGCCATTGAAATTGATTCAAAACCTAAAAAAGCAAAAAACATCAGTGAAGCCCCAGCCATAATACCTGTTTTTCCTCCATAAATTTGACCGAAACCAAAAGGAGCAAAATCAGACCAATTGTCTGGTTTAATAAAAAATATACCACTTATGATAAATACTGCAAGGGCAGAGAACTTCAGAATAACCAATGCACTATTAAAGCGTAAGACACTCTTTGAGTTCAAAAGGACGAGTCCAGTGACCAAAATAATGACTAAAACCGGAAGCAAGTCAATATACTGTCCTTTACTTGGATTAAAAGTCCCATTTAAAGCTGTGGGTAGAACAATATTATAATTAGCAAGAAGTCCTTTAAAGTAACCTCCCCACCCAGCTGCAACTCCAGAAACAGCTGTCAAAAATTCCATGATGATCAGCCATCCAGCAAGCCAAGCAGGAAATTCACCTAAAGTTGCATAAATATAACTATATGCTCCTCCATTTGCCGGTATACGTGAGGCAAATTCTGCATAAAACAAAGCAGAAATTCCAACAGCAATCGCAGAAATAATAATAGAAACAGTTAACGCTGGACCAGCATAAGTTGCGGCACCAATACCTGTTATGGTGAAAATCCCTGTTCCTACCATTGAGCCTAAACCAAGAAAAATCAAGTCGTAAACACGAAGATGGCGTATCATCTCTGTCTTATCACGACTTGGATTTTTTTTTCTAAAAATATTCAATTTTCTTATCTCCTACATTATGGTAACAATCTATTCTATCACAGCTACATAATCTTGTAAATTATATTGAATAAAAATAAAAAGAGGCAAACCGCAATGACTACGGTTTGCCTAATGTGCCAAATGGTTTAAATGCTAATCATTTTCAGAATTGTTTTCTGTCATCTTTTCTTTAATTTCATCATAAGATAAAGCATGTGCTTCTTCTGCATCATCTTCTGTTTGTTCTGGCATTTTTCCTGTTTCATAGATAGATTTGATTTGAGCTGCATCTAGTGTCTCATGCTCAAGAAGGGCTTCTGCAATTAATTTATGAGTCTCGCGATTATTATTAATGATATCTGCTGCTTTATTACGTGCTTCATTTAAAAGATCACGGACTTCCTCATCAATAAGGAGTGCAGTCTGAGCAGAATAAGATTTTTCTGGTGAAACTTGTCCAGTAAAGACTGAATGATTACCTTCATATTGAACTGGTCCCAGTTTCTCACTCATACCATACTCTGTCACCATGGCACGCGCCATCTGCGTCGCTTGCTCAAAGTCATTTGAAGCACCTGTTGTCTGAACATTAAAGATAATCTCTTCAGCAACTCGTCCTCCCATAAGGCCTGCCAATTGCTCTTTCATATCGTCTTTTGAAAGAAGATTTTGATCTTCCTTAGGAAGTGCAATCATGTAGCCACCTGCACGACCACGTGGTACAATCGTCACTTTATGAACTTCACGGGCATTAGACAGTACAAGTCCAACAATGGTATGTCCTGCTTCATGATAGGCAACAATTTGACGTTCTCGTTCCGAAATTGTCTTATCTTTCTTAGAAGGGCCTGCAATCACACGATCTTCTGCCTCATCAATATCACTGGCATCAATAACTTTTTTATTACGACGCGCTGCAACTAATGCCGCTTCGTTTAAGACATTCTCAAGATCAGCTCCAACAAAACCTGGTGTTTGTTGTGCCACAACTTTTAGATTCACATCATCAGCTAACGGTTTATTCTTAGCATGAACGCGTAAAATAGCTTCACGTCCCTTAACATCTGGACGACCAACTAAGACTTTACGGTCAAAACGTCCCGGACGAAGAAGGGCTGGATCTAAAACATCTGAGCGGTTTGTCGCAGCAATAACAATGATACTTTCATTGCCTTCAAAACCGTCCATCTCGATAAGGAGTTGGTTTAGAGTTTGTTCGCGCTCATCGTTTCCGCCTCCCATACCGGCACCACGACGACGACCAACGGCATCAATCTCATCGATAAAGATAATAGCACGCTCTGCTTTTTTGGCATCTTCAAAAAGTGAACGTACGCGACTAGCTCCAACCCCTACAAACATTTCAACGAAGTCTGAACCAGAGATACTAAAGAAAGGAACGCCTGCTTCACCTGCAACTGCTTTAGCAAGTAAAGTTTTACCTGTTCCTGGAGGGCCTTCTAAAAGGACACCTGCCGGAATACGTGCACCTAGAGCTTTATATTTTTTAGGATCGCGTAAAAAGTCAACAACCTCTACCAGTTCTTGTTTTTCTTCCTCGGCACCTGCTACATCAGAGAAACGTACCTTAACATCTCCCTTATTGGCTGCGCGAGCTTTATTTCGTCCAAAGCTCATAGCACCACGTGCACCGCCACCCCCTTGATTCATCATCATGATAAGGAAGAACATGACAACAATCATAGGAACAAAACTAGCTAAAAAGGAAATCCAAGCTCGATTAGAACTTTCTTGTTTAACAGTTACCTTAGCACTACTACTTTCAGCTAAGTCTTCAATCTTTTTGATGGAAGAATCACTTGGTAAAACAACCGTCGTAAAGTTTTTCACTTTAGTATCGCTTGTACTAAAAAGTTTGATATCACTGGAGCTGGAGACTGTTTTAGCTTCTTTATACTCCCCACTAACTTCTATAATACTTCCATTAGGTTGATAGGTTAGCGATTTGATATCACCTGCTTTCAACTCTTTGACCAGAGTTGAATAACTGATTCTCTGACTTTGTACACTACTTCCTCTAAAATAATACTGAAATGCTGTAATAACAGAAATAATCACAACAATATAGAGGAACGAATTTTTGACAAAGCCATTATTTTTATTATTTTTCATATTAATGACTACGTTTCCTTACTTTTATTTTTTGTAAACCTCTTCTTTAAGTACACCGACATAAGGAAGGTTACGATAGTTTTCTGCATAATCCAAACCGAATCCTACAATAAACTCGTTTGGAACGTCATAACAAACATAATCTGCATCAATTTCTACAACACGACCTTCTGGCTTGTCAAATAAGGTAACAATTTTAACCGATTTAGCTTGGCGATATTTAAACATATCACGAAGATATTTCAATGTACGTCCGGTGTCAATAATATCTTCAACGAAGACAACATCACGTCCTTCAACATTGGTATCAACATCCTTTAAGATTTTGACCTCTCCGCTACTTGTTGTTCCTCCGTGATAACTAGATACCACCATGAAGTCAATTTCAACATGCGTATCGATATGTTTCATCAACTCTGCCATAAAAGGTACAGACCCTTTTAAAACCCCTACAAGAAGTGGATTTTTTCCAGCATAATCTTCTGTTAGTTTTTGACCTAATTCTTTGGTCTTTGCAATAATGTCCTCTTCTGAATATAGAACCTTTTTGATATCTTGTTCTAGCATACTGTTCACCAATTTTCTAATTTTTGAATATACAATTTACCCTTCATTATATCATCTTTACTTGCTTTTCTCAAATAAGTTTTATCAGGTAACAAGATGGCCATCAGCTCATGATCTTGCTCTAAAAAAAGAGCCCTTTGCCTATCTTCCAAAGCAATCTTATCATCAATAAACAATCGTCTGACCTTTTTGGAGACTCCTCCTTGCAAAATTTTGTCACCTGCCTTTCTCTCCCTAATAAAGATTGGTGTCGTAGAAGGCAGTAAAATCACACTATCCACCTGCGATAGCGGGGTCCCATAAGAATAAAGATAAGAACCAATCTGAACACTATTTTTATAGTCTAACAAAACTGGAAGTTTGACGCTATCGGTCTGTGGACTGATTTTTTTTATTTCGAAGTGACTATAATTTTTGATGAAGTGATAATCTTGCTTGATGGGGAGATAATAATTCTTATCACTTCGTAGCATAGTTAGTAAATCATAAAATTGGGCTTTCGTTAACTGCAAGTCTGGAATAGCCTCTAGATAAGTTTGAAAAAGATAATACTGGATAGGGTAGGTTTGTTTTTGGAACCATTCTATATCCTCTATCGTATGACTAGCTAATAAGGAATCTAGTGCTTCAGTCAATAAACTAACTTCATGGGAAAGATTGAGCAATTGCTGTTTCAATTTAGGATTTTCTTTCTCAAGTGTTGGTAGATAAAGATTTCGAATGCGATTTCTTAAATAGTCCAAAGTGGCATTACTGCTATCATAGAAATGAGGTAAGTTAGCTAGTTCTGATTTTGAGATAGATAAAAAGGGTCTGATAAGTTCACCATTTGCAAACGGCTGAACCCGCTTCATACCTTTTAAATGTCTCAGACGACTCCCCCGTAAAATACGCATAAAAACAGTTTCTGCTTGATCATCCTGATGATGAGCCGTCACTAAGGCTGTATAACCTTCAGTTTCCATAATTTGCTTAAAAAATTGATACCGCTGATCTCTAGCCAGACTTTCTGAAAATCTCCCTTCAAAATGAGCTGTATAAAAGGGTAAACCTAACTCTTTTGCTAGCTGTGACAATTCACTTTCTTCTCTGTCTGATTCTGATCGTTGTTTATGATTGAAATGTGCCAAGCCTAAACAAATCTCTAAATCATCTCTATAACGATATAAAAAATCCAAGAGATTCATTGAATCTATACCACCTGATAAGGCAATTAAAACCTTATCATGATGGTTAAATTCTTTTTTCTCTTGAACTTCTTTTAAAACTTTTTTATCTATCATTTTAATATATTATAAATATCATTTGCAATACGTGTTATCTCATCATACGAAGATTCATTCGTAAAAATGGATAAGACAAAGGGAGAATCACTATAAACGACTGCAACATCGTGTTTATAATCATAAGCATCTCCAATCTTATGGGCCACACGATCTGAAATATCCTTTGCAATACGCTGGTTATCAAACTCAGTATGAGACAAATAATCCATAATCTTGCCATCTTGATAATAAAGAGCTTCCATCATCTTACCAGCCATCTTAGCAGATACTTCTCGTTTTGACATATCCCAAGCTTCCCCTGCGACAGCAGCAATCACTTTAGTATAAGTAGGATCAAACTGCTGGGTTACATAATAAGCTAGCATATTACTGGCAACATTATCAGACTCTTGTGCTACAGCTTTTTCCAAATCATCAATACTATAATCTTGATGATTGGCAGTATGAGGGAGGACTGTACTTCCTTCAGGTTTATAAGCAGATGAAAAAGCATTAACGGCATCAATATACTGATATTGTTGTGTGGGCTGTAACTCCCCATTAGTAATTTGTCTTTGAGTATAGTATAAGATAGGAAGCTTACTGATGCTAGCTGAATACATTTTTTTATCAGCATTTATCTCTGCCACCTCATCTGTCCGAAGTTGCTTGACATAAATTGAAAGATTAGACTGATTGTACTTTTTATTTAAAAGAAGTTGCACTGCCTCCATCCGATGATCAGTTTGGCTTAAATCTGTTATTGGTACCCATACTTTATCGCTTATTTTTGCATAAATACCATATTGAGTTTGGACTTTTTCAGTAATGGAAACCTTCTGATAAGCTTTATCAATCCCAGATCGTTTCTTCACACCAGTTGTATAAGGGGCTTCATAATAACTTGCATCTGCATTAACCCAATAAACTTCTGGGCTTTCCTCTAATATCAACGAAGAGCCATCTACAATATTTAGTTTACTGGCTAGGATATAACTCCCATCTGACAGTTTAAAAATCGGTTGCGCATTTTGATTATAGGTCAATATCACTATATCTAAAACTGTTTTTGAAGGGAGATAGCCTTTTTCCTGTGTCAAGTCCTGATCTTTATAAGTCACTATTAAGTGAGTACTGATAGGTTTAGCAGGAATTTTATTAAAAGAAAAAAATGGATTTTCTAAACTTTTCACCAAGGGCATCATGTCTTCTAGGGCAAAAGTATTCTTTTTTGAACTGGTATCCCCTACAAAAGGCCATACACTAAAGTAGAGTGATAAAACAATAGCTACCCAGCTCATTGTTGTCGCTCGATATCAGACTCTTCTAAATGTAGAGCTTGATTTTTTTGTTTTAACTCTTCTAACTTATCGTCTGAGTAGGATAAAAATAAGGTTACTTTTTCTAGTAAATTTTCCATATTACTTCGGTAATAAATCCGGTTCGGGATAAATTGTTTCTCCTGTCTTTGAAAAATAGTATTTGGCACGCGCATATTTAGCAACATAGTCTTCATCACTAAGTTTTTTAGCAAAATCTTGCTTGGCTTCACTTTCATTTTTCAACTGTTTAAATTCTGTCTGCAATTTCGTGATTTCAGCTTCTTTTTTTTGCAATGCACTATAATTTTGAACCAAATTAAAAATCGGAAGAATGAAAAGTAGGATGACACAAATCAGAACCCACCCCATAAAACGATTTTTTTGTCGTGTTTCCTCTTCCTCAAAACGCTGTCTGGTATTTTCATCGTTAATATAGTCATTATTTAACTGAACAACACTAGGCTTCTTCATCTACTTCAATCCTTGTTTCACTAATGATATCGTACATTTTTAAAGCATCTTCTTTTTTAGTGCTATCTTTCATTTCTAAGACTCGTACAGTCAAAAGTTTATTGCCAAAACGGATTTCAACTTCATCGTTGACTTTTAAATCCGTAGAACTTTTTGCTAAAACCCCGTTCACCTTGATACGTCCTTTGTCTGCTGCTTCTTTAGCGACAGGACGACGTTTTATGATACGCGATACTTTTAAATATTTATCTAATCTCATCTCGTCACCTCAAATTCTTTTTCATATTTTATCACTTTTTTTTTGAAATTGGTAGAAAAGCCCATAAGTCCTCTTCAAAAACCTGCCAAGCTTTACAATAATACAAGAAAAAACTTGCTCCACCCAACCCTGATATCATAACATTCAATAATAGACCCAAACGATTTTCACTAGGTAATAACTGATTAGACATTTTTACCACAAGTACCATCATGACTAAGCCTAACCAAAATTTGTAGTTATAACGCCAATCCTGACTAAGCTCTGCTTTTTTCAAAAATAAAACTAAAAGAATAATAAACGGTAAAATCGTTGCTAAGGAAGCTCCTACTGGTCCTAATAAGTAGGTGAGAGGATAAGTGAGTCCTATTTTCAATGCTAAGCCCATCACTAGATACCAAATGGCCTGACGGCTTCTCCCCTCAATGAAATACTTCTGGTGGAAAAATTGTAACAAACTGGTCCAGAATATTAAGCTGGTATAGATTGCTAGAGCTTTGTCACCTAAATGATCTTCAAAAAGGACTTGATTTATTGGAGTTAAAAGGCTCAAAAAGCCACAGGTTAGGGTCAAACTCAAGTAAACGATCACATCATAGAATGACTGACTTTCTTTAACGTATCGTTTTTTATCTTTTTGATAAGTCTTTGTCAGATGAGGGAGTTGCGAGGTGAATAAAGCTGTGGCAAAAACCAATCCAAACTGAATTAAAGGCTGTCCACGATCATAAATCCCTTTAGCTGTCTCAGCATCTAAAGCTGAGAGACCTGAATTTTCCAATGCACTTTTCACACTAAAAGCATCAACTAATTGAAATAATAAGAGATAAATTGAAAAAAGAAGGAAATTAAAACTTTCCAAGCCTAAAGTTCCTAAAAAGGACCAATCCCAATTCCATTGCCTAAAATAATCCCTTAATTTATACGGACTTACCGCAAGTAAGTAACCTAGTACCACCAAGCTAGCTAAACTATTTCCTAAAGAAGCTAGAGTAGCTGTTTGATAGATATCAAGCCCTTTAGTAAGGTAAAAAATAGCCGATAAGATAATCACACAAACTCGAACAAATTGCTCTAATACCTGACTAACAGCTGTTAACCTCATCTCTTGTTGTGCTTGAGCTAAGCCACGGTAAAAAGAAATAAAGGGAAGAAAAAGCCAGTTTATCCCAATCAACTGGAGAGCCAAAGCTAGAGAAGGAGCTTCCATCAGCTTAGCCAAAAAAGGTCCCATACCGAAAAAAAGGAGACTAGCCAGAACAGAAAAGAGAATTTCTACGAAAAAGAAACTAGATAAACTTATTTTTTTTCGACTATGGTATAAACTTGAGACTAAATTCGGAAGCCCAACTAATCCTAAGGTCGAAATAATCGCTAAAATAGGATAAAGTTGTTGATAAGCATAGAAACCACGATCGCCAACTAAATTTTGATAAGGAATACGGTATAAGGCTGCAAGTACCTTAGAGATGAGACCACTTATAACAATAAATAAACTAGCCTTTATCTTCACTGAACTGTGTTTTTCTTGCTTTAATTTCTCCAAATTTTTCTCCAAACTTGACTAATTCCTCTAAAATCTCATAATCTTTTTGACGTCTGATATCAAAGATGACCTCAATTTTTCCTTGATGTTCACTAATACGAGCTTTCAAATCTGTCGCTGATAAAGCCTCAAAATAGTCTTGAGTTAAAAAGATTGTCTGCGAACGTTTTTCAAATCGAACATATAACTGTCCTTCTTTTTTCTCCACCATCTCAACAAACACTTGATCCAGATAAGCCTTAACAAGACCGATTTCAATTAAATAAGCCACTTGATCTGGATACTCTCCAAACCGATCTATTAACTCATCTTGCAACTCTTCATAATCTTGGCGTGTCTCAATGGAGCGAATACGTTTATAAATTTCAATTTTTTGACGTTCATCATCCACATATTCTCTTGGAATATAAGCATCAATTTGTAATAACAACTCCGCATTCCCTTTTTGGCGAACCTGAGATTTCCCTTGTTTTTTAGCAATAGCCTCTTCTAGCAATTGTGAATACATTTCAAAACCAACGGAATCAATAAAGCCACTTTGAGCACTCCCTAAGATATTACCCGCACCACGAATAGACAAGTCCCTCATAGCAATTTTAAAACCACTGCCAAGCTCTGTAAACCCTTTAATAGCTTCCAAGCGTTTTTCAGAAACTTCTGTTAGTACCTTGTCTGGACGATACATCAAATAAGCATAAGCAATCCGATTGCTCCGTCCAACACGTCCTCTCAGCTGATACAAAGTCGATAAGCCCATGTGATCAGCATCTTCAATAAAGAGAGTATTCACATTGGAAATATCGACTCCCGTCTCAATAATAGTTGTTGCCACCAAGACGTCATACACACCATTGATAAAATCCAATAGGGTATTTTCTAGCTGAATTTCTCCCATCTGGCCATGAACAAAGCCAATCTCTGCCTCAGGTAGCAGATCCTTTAATTCTGCCACCTTTTGCTCAATGGTCTCCACCTTATTATAAACATAAAAGACTTGCCCCCCACGCTCCATCTCACGTAAAACAGCTTCTCTCACCATCCCAAGATTCGTCTCTAGAACATAAGTCTGAACGGGATAACGATTGGTAGGAGGAGTTTCAATAACAGATAAGTCACGAATCCCTAACATCGACATATGTAAGGTACGAGGAATAGGTGTTGCAGTCAATGTCAACACATCAACCTTCGTTTTTAACTCTTTTAGACGCTCCTTATGTTTAACACCAAAGCGCTGCTCCTCGTCAATAATAATTAAACCCAAATCAGCAAAAACAACATCTTTTGACAATAAACGATGTGTCCCAATAAGAATATCTACACGCCCTTTTTTAGTTTTTTCAAGCGTCTCATCTTGTTCCTTTTTTGTCTTAAAACGACTCATGACATCAACTTCAACAGCGTAATCTTCAAATCGTTTTTTAAAGTTTTCATAATGCTGTTGAGCAAGAACTGTTGTAGGGACCAAAACAGCTACCTGCTTACCATCATTAACCGCCTTAAACGCAGCTCGCATCGCCACCTCAGTCTTACCAAACCCAACATCTCCTACCAAGAGACGGTCCATTGGGCGAGCTTTTTCCATATCTTTTTTGATTTCTGCTATACTGCGGATTTGGTCATCAGTTTCCACAAAGGCAAAATCCTGATCAAAACGCTCTTGCTCTTCATCGTCTTGTGAAAAAGCAAAACCTTTTTGTTGGTGACGCTCAGCATAAAGTTTAAGCAGATCATCTGCAATATCCTCAACCTGTTTAGCTACTTTTTGCTTTGTTTTTTGGAAACGCCCATCATTTAGCTTATTAACCTTAGGTACTTTACCATCACTTGCTACATAGCGAGAAAGAGTTTCAATCTGCTCAACAGGCAGAGAAATGCGATCAGAGTTTTGATATTGAATGGTTACATAATCACGATGAATTCCTGAAACTTCAAGTGTCTCAATCCCTAGAAATTGCCCAATACCATGCACTTGATGGACTACATAATCCCCTTTAGAAAGCTCATTGTAATCTTTCAAGCGCTCAGCATTACTGATGGATTGGCGACGAAGCTTACGCTTGACTTTACGGTGAAAAATTTCCTTTTCAGTAATCAAGACAAGACGCCCGTCAGCAAAATGAAACCCATTTGACAGATGACCAACAAAAAGCTGAATTTGACCTTCTTGAAGTTGATCTGCCTGTGTGATCAAAACTTCAAATCCGTACTCTTCAAACAGCTTTTTCAACCGTTCCAAAGACTGCTCAGAGTCCACCTGAAACAAAACTGTAGAGCCATTTTTTTGGTATCTCTTTGCTTCATCAACTAACAAAGGGATTTGGTTAAAAAATTCCTGCATGGCATACTGCGTCAGATGGTGTACCGCATCAAATTTTAAATTCCCCAAGCCCTTATGGAAAGTTGAAAAGAAAGTGGCTGGCTGATAGGAACGCCAATTGTGATAAGGATTTGCAAAATAAGAAAGACGAGAGACTGCTTTTCCTTGTTGTAAATCTTCCGTTAAAAGATTAGCCAGTTCAAGATCAAATTTAGCTTGTTTATCCACCAGTTTTTGAAAATCATCAAAGACTAAACAACTCCCTTTAGGTAAGTAATCCAATAAAGTCCATTCTTTTTCATAAAAAACAGATAAAAACCGTCCTAAATCCTTATGCCGATAACCAGCCTCTAATGTTGAAATAAGTTCCCTTAAATAAAGCTCCTGCTCACTATTTACCGTCTGAATAGCCTGATTTAAAAACTCTAAGCCACGCTGCCAATCAGCCTCAGTTAAGACCTGTGGGTCAATAGGCGAGAGAGAAATGCTGTCTAAACTTTCAAGAGACTTTTGAGAGGAAATATCAAAAGTCCGAATACCGTCAATCTCATCACCGAAAAATTCAATCCGATAAGCTTGATCTTTTGAGAGTTCATAAATATCTAAAATATCCCCTCGTCTGCTAAACTCTCCTGGACTAAGAACTTGTTTGACCGAACTATAGCCATTTCGCAATAAAAATTTAGTCAGTTTCTCTAAATCTTTTTCTTCACCTACCTGTAGTTGTAAATGGTAGGTAGAATAAGTTTCAGGGGAAGGCAGTAATACTCGCATCCCAACAAAACTGGTCACCAAAATTCCATCTTTATCTCCAAGTAAAAAATCCAATGCGCGTAAACGGGACTGACTTTTATCAAATGAAGAAAAAATAAATTCAGCTGCTGCCATATCATCGGCAAAAAAATCATACAAAAAGATATCATCCAAGACAGCAGATAAATTTGCCAACAGTTGCTCTGCTTCATTTTGGCTCGATAAAACAACAACAATCTTACCACCATTTTTTTGAAAGGCAGAAGCAATCGCTAGAGCACGACTACTTCCTGATAAGCCCATCACTAAGTGGCGCTCGTTTTGTGCAAACCCTTTTTGCCAAGCTTGAATTTTTTTATCCTTGGAAAATAAATCAATAATATTCATAACTACCCATTATACTTCTGCATTGTTGCCGCAAAATCACCTGTTGACAGATAAAAATCAAGGGCTGATTCTACTCGATCCAAAGTCGCCAAAATACTAGCATAATCCTCTTGGTCAAAAGTACTTAAGACATGACTAACCACCGATTGCCCTGATTTGGGACGTCCAATACCAATTTTAATACGGTCAAATTCTTGGGTCCCAAGATGTTTGATAATAGACTTGATGCCATTATGTCCACCTGCTGAACCTTTTTGACGAAAGCGAATTTTACCAACAGCCATATCCAGATCATCATAGATGATAATCATATCTTCAATGGCAATATTAAAATAACTTGATAAAGCTTTCACTGCAATACCACTTTCATTCATAAAAGTGACTGGTTTCACTAGGTAAATCTTCTCACCATTAAAAAAACCACTCGCAACCTCTGCTTTAAAAATTTTATCCAAGCTAAAAGATAAGTTTAAAGTTTTAGCAACTTGATCTACCAGCATAAAGCCAACATTGTGTTTCGTTTCATGATATTTAGCACCTGGGTTTCCCAGACCAACAATCAATTTGACCATTCTTCTCCTCTTTCTATATTGTATCTGTTTTTAACTCTAGACCAAAAAGGCTGGAAAATACTTTCCAACCAATTTTCATCTTACACATTAAAGCGGAATTCCATGATGTCTCCATCCTGAACAACGTATTCCTTTCCTTCTTCACGAAGTCGTCCAGCTTCTTTAACCGCTTTTTCACTGCCATACTTGATTAAATCATCATAAGACATCGTTACCGCACGAATAAAGCCACGCTCAAAATCAGAGTGAATAATACCAGCTGCTTGTGGTGCCTTGATACCGCGTTTAAAGGTCCAAGCACGGACTTCTTTTTCTCCTGCTGTAAAGTAGGTACCAAGTCCAAGAAGATGATAGGCTGCACGTGTCAATTTATCTACGCCAGATTCTGCTAAACCGATTGCTTCTAGAAATTCTTGTTTATCTTCTTCATCTAACTCTGAAATTTCTTCTTCAGCACGCGCAGAAATGACCACTACTTCTGCATTTTCTGTTGCTGCAAAGTCACGAATTTGTTGAACATAGTCGATATCATCCGGCGAAGCTACTTTATCTTCATCGACGTTTGCGACATAGAGGACTGGTTTAGTCGTCAAGAGGAAAAGCCCCTTTACAACTTTTTCTTCTTCTGGCGTGAAGTCGATTGTTCGTGCTGACTTCCCATCTTCAAGAACTGGCTTAATTTTTTGAAGAACATTAAACTCTTCAACAGATTCCTTATCTTTTTGCGTACGAGCCATTTTTTCTACACGCGCATAGCGTTTATTGACAGAATCAAGATCGGCTAAAATCAACTCAAGATTGATAGTATCAATATCTGCCAAAGGATCTACAAAAGCATCCTCACGACCTTGCTCTCGCATGACATTTTCATCGTCAAAAGCACGAACTACATGGACAATCGCATCAACCTCGCGGATATTGGCCAAGAATTTATTTCCAAGTCCCTCACCTTTTGAAGCACCTTTTACGATACCAGCAATATCAGTAAATTCAAAAGTCGTTGGCACTGTCTTTTTAGGGGTAATGAGTTCAGTCAACTTCTGTAGACGCTCATCAGGTACTTCCACCATACCAACGTTTGGATCAATAGTCGCAAAAGGGTAGTTGGCAGCTTCTGCACCTGCCTTTGTAATTGCATTAAATAGGGTTGACTTACCAACGTTTGGTAAACCTACGATTCCTGCTGTTAAAGCCATATTTTCTTACTCTCCAATTAAAAATTCAATCATGACTATTATAGCAGAAAAGTAGATAAAAATCCTGCCAAATGACAGGACTCAGAAAATTATTTTATCCCCATGGTAAAATCCGAACTCTAAGAAGCTAAACGATCATGCAGAGGATAAACAGAAAGATTTCTCTATTTTCAACTGGTTGCTTGTACGCTTCGTTCAAGTATTCAAAAGCACGATTTTCCACTTGGAGACAAGCTTATGGAAAATATAAAGTTGCTCTACCAACTCAACTTGGGACAGGTTACTAGCTATGCGTAAAGCTCGAATTTGTCGGGCTAGCAGATTCATTGACCGTTTACAACTAGACTTCGCTTGGCAGAACCTTCTTCATCTTCCTCTCAAAATCATGCCGGCTCATCATCACCACATGGTCACAGTTGGTACAACGGATTTTGATATCCGCTCCTAGACGGATAACCTCCCATTTATTAGCCTTCTTACCAGTTGATTTGATCACACAGGCATGGGGCTTTTTCATCTCAACAAAGGATCCAACTTGGTACATACTCCACTCCTTATCTCTTTTTTGTCATTATATCAAAAAAATACCCAGGCAGAAAGCTGGGCATTTAGGAGATTTATGAAAAAGAAAAGTTTTAGGATACTTATAGTATAAATCATGAGACTTAAACTTATCTTAATTTGTACGGACTGGTGTAATCAATTGAATAAAGTTTTCGCTATCGTCTCCTGGCGTTAAGGTAAAGGGACGAACTGGTGAAACAAATTGGACACGGACCGTATCACTCTTTAAAGCCTTGAGAGCTTCGATCAAATAAGTTGGATTAAAACTAATAAAGAGATCTTCTCCAACAAGATGCTCGGTATCAATTTCTTCGTTTACCTTTCCAACTTCTGGTGAGTTAACATGGGCGCTAACAAGCCCTGAGTTAATCTCTAACTTGACTGTACCATTTTGAGTCGCATTTGAAATTAAGTAAGCGCGTTCCATCGCTTGACGAAGAGCTTGAGTTTTAAAGATAACCTCTGTTTCAAATTGATTCATCAAAAGACGATCAGTATCTGGATAATTACCTTCAAGAAGACGAGTGTAAAAACTAATATTTTCACTTCTAAATAACATTTGATTATTAGATAAAAATACTTCGACACTTTCAATATCGTCCGTAAAAACAGCAGAAAATTCACGAAGGGATTTGCTTGGAATGACAACATCAAAATCATCTGTCATTTTATCTAAAGTCAATTTGCGCTGGCTCATACGATGCGAGTCTGTTGCAACTGCTTTAAATTCTTTATTTTGGCTTAAGACAAGATGAACCCCTGTCAAAATAGGACGACTTTCTTGGGTACTAGCAGCAAAAGCCGTTTCTGAAATTAAACTTTTTAATAATTTTGTTTCTAATACCAAAGGTTTGGAAGCAGCAAC
The DNA here is from genome assembly GCA_945876895.1 of uncultured Streptococcus sp. Lineage (GTDB taxonomy): Bacteria > Bacillota > Bacilli > Lactobacillales > Streptococcaceae > Streptococcus > Streptococcus porcorum. Next base: position 5,852 of record CAMCQB010000015.1, on the reverse strand, counting down.
TTCTTGAATACGAGGATAATGTTCAACATCTTTTCCTTTTAGGGTAATTTCTGATTTACCGCTTGTTAAAACAATTTGTTGTTGTTCTATCTCTTTAAAATCAATATTAACATCTGGCAAACTTGAAACAATGTTAATGAAAAAACTTGCCTCTAATAAGATACTTCCGCCAGAGGTGATTAATAGGCCTGCATTTTGATTAGAGGTTGAAATAAAGTTTTCAATAGAAATTTGTCCATTTGATCCTGTTAAGGTAATCCCATTAGGGTTTACCTCAATTTTGATTGTAGATAAGATAGGAATTGCATTTTTGCTACTAATGGCACGTTTGGTCGCATTTAAGGCTTGAAGAAATAGATTTTTATTGATAGAAAATTGAATCATGTGGAAATCCTTTATAAATTAGTATAGTAATAGTAGTAATAATAGGTCTTGTGGAAACTGTGGAAAAATAAGAAAAGTAAAGGCCACTTCTAGCTTAGAAGTTGTGCACAGGCTGTGGATAAGTGTGAATAACTGTCCACATTAGAGAATTTTATTTTGCAAATTTTCAATTTCTAAACGCAGACCATCATCTTTTTCAATCATGTTTTTGATTTTATTATAAGCATGAAGAACTGTAGAATGGTCTCTTCCTCCGAATGCTTTACCGATTTTAGGAAGGCTACTATCTGTTAGTTCGCGAGATAGGAACATGGCTACTTGTCTAGCTAGAACAATATCTTGATTTCGCTTAGTTGCTTTGATTTCACGGACGGTAACGCTATAAAATTTTCCGACTTCTTCTTGAATCGCTTCTATAGATATAGAGCTGGTTTTAGCTCGATCATTTTTTCGAGCTCGAATCGCTTCTGAAACGGTATCAATGGAGATAAGATCTAATTGTTTCACATTTGCAACTAAATTAATATCTTTGAGCGCTCCTTCCAATTCTCGGACATTGGAGTGAAATTGTGTCGCTAAATATTTAATCGTCTCAATTGGAAATTCGTAAGGGTATTCTTTGACTTTATCAATTAAAATGGCAACCCTTGTTTCAAAATCTGGCGGGGTAATATCAATAGTTAACCCCCAACTAAAGCGCGTGATGATACGATCTTGTAAGTCTTTTAGTTCATCAGGTGTACGGTCACTGGTTAGAACAATCTGCTTATTGGCTTTATGTAGGGCATCAAAAGTATGGAAGAATTCCTCTTGGGTTCCTGAGAGATTGCGCCTTGCCAGGAATTGGATATCATCGATGAGTAAAAGGTCTAATGTTCGAAATTTTTCTTGGAAGCCTTTTCCCTCATTTTGTCGCATATGTCTTGTGAATTCATTCAAAAAGTCCTCAGCAGTGATGTATTTTAAGCGTGTGTTGGGATTATTTTCTAAGATCGTGTTCCCAATAGCATTTAGTAGATGGGTTTTTCCTAACCCAGGTCCACCATAGATAAATAGTGGATTGTAGGTTCCACCTGGATCTTGTGCGACTGCGATGGAGGCACTTAAAGCCCATTCATTTCCTTTTCCTCGAATAAAATTATCAAAAGTGTATTGGCTTTTGAGATTAGATTCGACATCAGCTACGGCTGGTTTAGCAAGATTTGCAGAGGGAGGCACCTCATCTTTTTTTGTTTCTGGAAGTTCATTTTTTAGGACATAGTGGTCAGTGATTTTTAAATCGAAAACTTCAAAACCAGCCGTTAATATAATGTCACTTAGATTTTTTTCAAGGAAGAGCCTCCTATCACTATCTGGAATGACAATAATGGCTATTTGATCTTCAATACTATGAAGATTAATATCTGTTAAATAGTACTCAAAAGCACCACGTGTTAATCTGCTTTCGGCTAATTCAAGAACCCTATTCCAAAAAATGCGTTCATTTTCTGTCATAGTAAACTCCTGTGAAGAATTGTTGATAACTTATTGTATCATAAAGCTAGATAGTTTTCCACAAGTATTTCAATAAAATCCACAGTGTTTAAAAAAGTTATCCACATCTTGTGGATAACGTAAAAACCTTGCTATTGCAGTAAACTTTTGGACGAATACCTGTGTATAAGTTTGTCAGTGGCTTTTTCTTATGCACAAGTTATTTTAACTTGTTAATAATTCTGTTGAATTCTTCTAAGTTATGGTAGGCTAATATAATTTTCCCCTTCTGATTGCTTTGGGCTTTAATCTGTACGGTTAGTCCAAGTTCTTTTTTTAATTCTTCTTCCCAGTGATTGAGATGTGGGTCAGTATTTTGATTTTTGGGAGTAGTATTTTTTTGTTTTTTTAGCTGTTTTTCTAAATCTCTGACACTCCACCCTTGTTTTTGAATTTGTTCAAATAGCTCAGCCTGCTGTTTAGGGTCAAGTTTAATGAGAAGACGTGCATGTCCAGGGCTAATGCTTTTATTTTCCAATGCCTTTTGGATAGCTGGGGGGAGCTTCATTAAACGAAGGCTATTTGAAATATAAGGACGCGATTTGCCCATCTGTTTGGCAATGTCGTCATGTGATAAACCTGAATTTTTTAGTTGCAGATATGCCTTAGCTTCTTCAATCGGATTCAAGTTAGATCGTTGCAAATTTTCTACAATAGCCTGCCGCTGACTTTCTTGGTCTGTAATATTTTTGACGATGGCTGGGATGTGGGTTAAGCCGGCTAATGCAGAAGCTCGTAATCGACGTTCTCCAGCAATTAATTCAAATCCATAAATTTCAGATTTTCTAACAATTATTGGCTGGATAATACCATTTTCTTTGATTGAGTCAGCAAGTTCCTCAAGCTCAATAGCATCAAAGTCTCTTCTTGGTTGATAGGGATTTGGGAGAATATCTGTTATCAGAATAGACTGAAATTCTTCCATATTTAAGTTCTCCTTATAGTCATTTATATCCGCAAAAATAGAGTGGTTTAGCCTATTGTTTAAATAAGGTAAACCACTCCAGGTCCATATAGTCTGTGCTTGTTAGGCAATAGACTATTGTTAAAATGTATCGGTCTAATGATTAGTTACTGCTGTTGGTTGTTTGTAGATCTTTTGTTGATTTTTCCAGTTGAATTTTGGTTGTCTTTTTCTCCTGTCCTCTATAGTAGGTAATCTCTAGTCCATCACCAATATTATGCTTATATAGAATACTTTGAAGATCACTTATACTAGTGACTTCTTCCCCGTCAATAGAAACAATAACATCATTTGCTTCTAATTTCCCACTAGCAGGCATATTGTCTTGAGTATTAACCACTACAACACCAGTAGTAATCTCTCCTGGAAGAGATAATTTTTCAAGATAAGTTGTTGATAGTTGACTGAGATCTAACATGGTAATTCCTAAAGCTGGACGCTCTACACTACCATTTTGCTCCAGTTGATTAATAATAGAGACGACATCGTTAGAAGGAATAGCAAAGCCCATCCCTTCTACAGAAACACTATCTGTTAGGGAACCGCTCGCAGAGATTTTACTAGAGTTTATCCCAATGACCTGTCCCTTAATATTGATGAGAGGGCCACCTGAATTACCAGGGTTGATAGCAGCATCTGTTTGAATGGCATTGGTTGAAATCGTTTCTCCGTCTTCGTTTTGAGAGGTTACAGTACGGCTTAGACTAGAAACAATCCCTTCGGTAACAGAGTTGGCATACTCACTTCCTAGAGGACTACCAATGGCAATAGCTGGTTCTCCAACATTCAGTTTATCAGAGTCAGCAAACTCTGCAGTACTAGTGACTTTATCTGAGCTGATTTTGACAACTGCTAGATCTGAGTAGGTGTCAGCTCCGACTAATTGGCCCACTACCTTGCTACCGTCAGACAGCATGATTTCGATTTTTTCAGCTCCGCTAATAACATGGTTATTGGTTACAATATAGGCTTCATTGCCTGATTTTTTATAAATGACCCCAGATCCCTCGCTTGAAATATCTGCTTCTTGTTGATCACTATTAGATTTGGAGCTTTCCTGTCCAAAAATTTGACTGTATAGAGAGTCAAGTTCACTCGTGTTGGTATTCGTTTGATAGCTAATTACTGAGACGACAGCATTCTGTACCTTTTTTACAGCTTCGGTTGTAGAGGTTTCAGTATTATAGGTCACCTTACTAGTTGTGACTTGATTAGCAAGACTACTAGATTGTGTACCATTTAAAATAGCTACCGCTAAGAACGCGCCACATCCACCAGCAGCAACCAAACTAAGTAAAAATTTTCCTTGTCCTTTTTTTAAGGGGTTCCATTTCATGAGATATCCTCCACTATTTTTTAGTAAGCATACGCCCTAAAACTTAAGGGAAGCTTAAATTGTTCACAAAAAGTTATCCACAAGTTGTGGATAAGAAAGATTATCTCAAAAAAACACGGAAATATCAAGGTTTTAGAGGGACAATTTAGATTTTTTTTGTGGATAACCTGTTAAAGTTAATGTGGATATGTTACAATAAAACGTATGAAAGTAAAACTTATTACAGTAGGACGTTAAAAAGAAAAATATTTAAAATTGGGAATAGCAGAGTATGCCAAACGTTTGAGTCGCTTCACTAAACTAGAGCAGATTGAGCTACCAGATGAAAAAATATCAGATACAGCTTCCGATGCAGAAAAGCAACAGATACTAAGTAAAGAGGGTGCTCGTATCTTAGATAAAATTGGAGAACGAGATTATATTATTGTTTTAGCTATTGAAGGAAAAGAGCTCGATTCAAAAGAGTTGAGTCAAAAGTTGTTAGCTGCGACAGTTCAAGGGTATTCTACGTTAACTTTTATTATAGGGGGAAGTTTAGGATTGGATCAAAGAGTGAAAGATTGTGCCCATTTGCAAGTGAGCTTTGGGCGGATGACCCTCCCTCATCAGTTGATGAAGCTAGTGTTAATTGAACAAATTTATCGTTCCTTTATGATTCAACAGGGTAGCCCTTATCATAAATAGTTGCAAATATTAAACAAAAGGAAATAGTATGAATTCGACTAGTAAGCATCGAATGTTTGAAGGGATAAGGGTTGCGACCCTAGTCACATTTATTAGCGGTTTTATTAATAGTTTCACTTTTGCAACGCAAGAAGGAAGATTTGCGGGAGTGCAAACGGGGAATTTAATTTATATGATGATTCGTTTAGCTGAAGGAAAGTATGCTGAAAGTTTTAGTTATATCTTACCTATTTTATTTTTTATTTTAGGACAATCTTTTGTGTATTTTGGAAGACGTTGGGCACAAAAAAAGGGATATCATTGGCATTTTTTAGGGAGTTTTTTTCTATTGATTTTGATGATATTGATTGCCTTTATCAGTCCTATTGTTTCTTCGAATGTTACTCTGGCAGGCTTGGCGTTTTTTGCCTCCATTCAGCTTGATACTTTTAAAAAAATTAGGGGAGTGGCTTATGCTAATGTTATGATGACAGGGAATATGAAAAATGTTGCCTGGATGTTAACAAAAGCCCTTGCAGAAAAAGACCATCAATTGTTAAAGAAATCATTATATACCGTTTGGATTTTGTTTAGTTTTATGATTGGTGTTTTTTTAGCCAAGGTGACTAGCGATTATTGGCAAGAGTATGCCCTGTATTTGGTTATTTTACCATTAGTGTTAATCAACTGGTTACTGGCAACAGAAAAACCCCATCAAAATTGATGAGGTTTTTTTGATTCCAGCAGGATTCGAACCTGCGACCGTTCGCTTAGAAGGCGAATGCTCTATCCAGCTGAGCTATGGAACCACTTTATCAACTCCTCCATTCTATCAAAAATAAGGAGTTTTTGTCAATAAGAAAATATAATGAGAAAAAGTATAAGTGTAGCGTTACAATAGATGTGAGACTTCTAGAAGTCAAAAAGAAGATTCCCTGATATGATAAGAGTACCACCACTCACCAAAAAGGA
>CAMCQB010000014.1 GCA_945876895.1 uncultured Streptococcus sp. | reverse complement strand
GCTTCGTATCGAAGATCAACTTGGTGAAGTTGCAGAATACAAAGGTATCAAATCATTCTACAACCTTAAAAAATAATCTTTTATTGAGTTAAATGGGCAAAAGCCCAAGGAGAAAAGCACTCTAGGACTATGTTCTAGGTGCTTTTTTATTTTTGATTTCAGCCAGTTTTCCTCGTATAAAATGATTTAAAAATGAAGCGGGATGCTAGAAGGCTTCTGATTTGATCAGTAGTGGTACTTAAAAAGTATATTTTTTCACAAAGTTTTTTCTAGGATAAAAGGTTAATTTTAAGTAAAGAAAGCGGTTCAATTATTTGCACTTTGTGAAATTTTACAATATGATAGAGAAGTAAAATGATTTCGGAGGCGAAAAATGAAAACGTTAACAAAAGAAACACATTTAGAGATGTATTTGAAAATGCAACGGATTCGTGAATTCGATATGCGCATCAATAAATTAGTCCGTCGAGGTTTTGTTCAAGGGATGACCCATTTTTCAGTTGGTGAGGAAGCTGCTAACGTAGGAGCTGTTCAACACTTAACTTATGATGACATCTTTTTCTCTAACCACCGTGGACATGGTCAATCTATTGCTCAAGATATGGACTTAAATGCCATGATGGCTGAATTGGCTGGTAAAGTTACAGGTGTGTCTAAAGGACGCGGAGGTTCTATGCACTTGGCAGACTTTAAAAAAGGAAATTATGGAACTAATGGTATTGTTGGTGGGGGCTATGCGATGGCAGTTGGTGCAGCCTTAACTCAACAATATAAAGGAACAAATAATATCGCAGTAGCCTTTTCTGGTGATGGTGCAACTAATGAAGGGTCATTCCATGAGTCTGTTAATATGGCAGCAACTTGGAAATTACCAGTGATCTTTTTCATCATTAATAATGGCTACGGTATTTCGATGGACATCAAAAATGCTACCAATACACCTCACCTTTACACTCGGGCAGAAGCTTATGGCATTCCTGGATTTTATGTTGAGGATGGAAATGATGTATTAGCTGTATATGAAACCATGGAAAAAGCTGTTGAGCATGTTCGTGGTGGTAATGGACCAGCTATTGTTGAAGTGATTTCTTATCGTTGGTTTGGTCATTCAACTGCTGATGCAGGTGTTTATCGTACGAAAGAAGAAGTGGATGAGTGGAAGAAAAAAGACCCACTAATTAAATATCGCAACTACTTGGTTGAAAACGAGATCTCAACTCATGAGGAACTTAATGCGATTGATGCACAGGTGGTTAAAGAAGTGGATGATGCCTATGAGTTTGCGGTAAACAGTCCAGATCCAGATTTAGCGGTAGCCTATGAAGATATCTGGGTAGATTAAACATCATAAAAAGATAGTATTTATTGGTAAGAGGAAAGGAATTGAACCGAATGGAAGGCTGAGGATTTTGTCTTCAACTCTCTAATCGGTTTTGGTAATAAAAATATGGCTGAAACAAAAGTAATGGCTTTGCGTGAAGCGATTAACCTTGCCATGAGCGAGGAAATGCGTAAGGATGAAGATATTTTCTTAATGGGAGAAGATGTCGGTGTTTATGGTGGTGACTTTGGAACCTCAGTAGGAATGTTAGCAGAATTTGGTGAAAAACGTGTGCGTGATACTCCAATTTCTGAAGCAGCAATTGCAGGAGCTGCCGTTGGTGCGGCTATCACAGGGTTGCGTCCTATTATTGATTTGACCTTCATGGACTTTATTACTATTGCATTAGATGCTATTGTGAACAATGGTGCTAAAAATAACTACATGTTCGGTGGTGGGTTGAAGACACCTGTAACTTATCGTGTGGCATCTGGATCAGGTATTGGATCGGCAGCACAACATTCTCAGTCCTTGGAAGCATGGTTAACGCACATTCCAGGGATTAAGGTGGTAGCTCCTGGAAATGCCAATGATGCAAAAGGGTTGTTAAAATCATCTATTCAGGACAATAACATTGTGATTTTTATGGAGCCAAAAGCACTTTACGGCAAAAAAGAAGAGGTTACTCAAGATCCTGATTTTTATATTCCACTTGGAAAAGGTGAGATTAAGCGTGAGGGAACTGATTTAACGATTGTTTCCTACGGCCGTATGCTAGAGCGTGTTTTAAAAGCTGCTGAGGAAGTAGCTGTAGATGGCATCAACGTAGAAGTTGTTGACCCACGTACACTTATCCCATTAGACAAGGAATTAATTATTGATTCTGTTAAAAAGACAGGAAAGTTGATGCTTGTTAACGATGCCTATAAAACAGGTGGCTTTATTGGAGAAATCGCAACAATGGTCACAGAAAGTGAAGCATTTGATTACCTTGATCATCCTATTGTCCGTTTAGCTAGTGAAGATGTTCCTGTTCCGTATGCACGTGTCCTTGAGCAAGCCATGCTCCCAGATGTTGAAAAGATTAAGACTGCAATCTACAAGATGGTCAATAAAGGAAATTAAGATAATGAAGATGAGGGCATCAGCCCTTTGTCTGTTATTATCTGATCAGATTAATAAAAGATATTTTGTAAGCTGTGTAGCATAAAAATAAAGGAAGGGGAGTGGGGCATCTCATTACAGTCTTTCAGTAATTAGTCAGGCTGCAAAGAGAGGTCTTATGTATCATAATTATGGCAATAGAAATTATTATGCCTAAACTCGGTGTGGACATGCAAGAAGGTGAAATCATCGAGTGGAAGAAAAAAGAAGGAGATGAGGTCAAAGAAGGTGAAATTCTTCTTGAAATCATGTCTGATAAAACCAATATGGAACTGGAAGCCGAGGACTCAGGAGTTCTTGTTAAAATTGTTCGTGGTGATGGTGAAACAGTTCCAGTAACGGAAGTGATTGGCTATATTGGTGAAGCTGGTGAGGTAGTTGGGGATACTCCCATTGCTGAAGTCAGTCCCGCCGTTGCGATTGAAGAAGTTCCCGCTGGTCGAGCTCCTGTTGTTGTGACACCACTTGTCGCGAAAGCGCAAGGTGCTGGTAAAGTTAGAGCAACTCCAGCCGCTCGGAAACTCGCTAATGAATTGAATATTGATTTAGGCCTTGTACCAGGAACAGGACCTAAAGGCCGTGTTCATAAATCTGACGTTGAAGATTTTAAAGGAGCTGCTCCTAAAGCCACACCACTTGCTGCTCGTATTGCAGCAGATAAAGGAATTGATTTGTCAACAGTGACAGGAACAGGTGTTAACGGAAAAATCCTAAAAGAAGATGTTCTTGCGCTGATTGAACCAACTCGTGTCGAAGAAAAAGTAGTTGAGGCTGTTGTGGCTAAAGAAGAGTCTGTCAAAGAATTACCAGAGGGTGTAGAAATTATCAAGATGAGTCCGATGCGTAAGGCTATTTCAAAAGGTATGGTGCATTCATACTTGACGGCACCAACCTTTACCCTTAACTATGATATTGATATGACGAACCTGATGGCTCTTCGTAAGCAAGTACTCGAGCCTATTATGAATAAAACAGGTTTAAAAGTGACTTTTACTGATTTAATAGGTTTAGCTGTAACACGAACACTAATGAAAGAGGAGCACCGTTATTTAAATGCTTCTTTAATCAATGATGCTACTGAAATTGAGTTACACCAATTTGTGAATATTGGTATTGCGGTTGGTCTAGACGAAGGTTTAGTTGTTCCAGTTGTACATGGTGCGGATAAGATGACTCTATCAGAATTTGTTGTGGCATCAAAAGATGTCATCAAAAAAGCACAGACTGGTAAGTTAAAAGCAGCAGAGATGTCAGGTTCAACCTTCTCTATTACCAATCTGGGAATGTTTGGTACAAAATCGTTTAACCCGATTATCAATCAGCCGAACTCAGCCATTTTAGGAGTTGCTGCAACGGTTCCAACGCCTGTTGTAGTAGATGGTGAAGTCGTTGTGCGTCCGATTATGGCGATGTGCTTAACCATTGACCATCGTATCGTTGATGGGATGAATGGAGCTAAGTTTATGGTTGACTTGAAAAACTTGCTTGAAAATCCATTGGAACTATTAATCTGATAAGGTTTTCATTTATCGAAAATAAAAGAATATACGTTTCTGAATAGAAAATAAAGAAAGGATGTAGAACGAGTTCGTGATATTGGAACACGAACTAAATGCTAGGATGATAATGGTAAGGCATGGGGCTCTCGGTGTTGCAGGCGTCTGAACTTTCCTTGACGACAGTCTTTGAAAGTTCTAATCGTCTTGACGTGGGTGATCTACGAGATCAAAGATTTCCAACTTATCGAAAATTCTATCGCATTTTAACGTTCTTTGTATCATAATTATGGCAATTGAAATTATTATGCCCAAACTTGGTGTGGATATGCAAGAGGGTGAAATTATTGAATGGAAAAAGCAAGAAGGAGATGAGGTCAAAGAGGGTGATATTCTTCTTGAAATCATGTCTGATAAAACCAATATGGAACTTGAAGCTGAGGATTCAGGTGTCTTGGTGAAAATTGTGCGTGGTAATGGTGAAACAGTTCCAGTAACAGAAGTTATTGGTTATATCGGTGCCGCAGGTGAGGTAGTCGAAGATGCAGCTGCAACACCAGAGGTAGCTCAAGCAACTGCTGATTTGAAAGCAGCAGGTTTAGAGGTCCCAACTGCTCCAGCATCAGTGGCAAAAGAAATACCAAAAGTTGCACTAGCTGAAAATGAATACGATATTGTTGTTGTCGGTGGAGGTCCTGCGGGTTATTATGCAGCGATTCGTGGTGCACAGTTAGGTGGTAAGATTGCCATTGTTGAAAAATCAGAGTTTGGTGGAACTTGTTTAAACAAAGGTTGTATCCCAACTAAGACTTATCTTAAAAATGCAGAAATCCTAGATGGCCTTAAGATAGCTGCTGGGCGAGGTATTAACTTAGCCTCAACCAACTACACTATTGATATGGACAAAACAGTTGATTTTAAAAATCAAGTTGTCAAAACGCTTACTGGTGGTGTTCAAGGTCTCTTGAAAGCCAATAAAGTAACCATCTTTAATGGTCTAGGTCAAGTCAACCCAGATAAGACGGTAACCATTGGTGGTGAAACGATTAAGGGACGAAATATTATCCTTGCTACAGGATCTAAGGTATCACGTATCAATATTCCAGGTATTGATTCTAAACTGGTTTTAACTTCTGATGATATCCTTGATCTTCGAGAAATTCCAAAATCACTCACTGTTATGGGTGGTGGTGTTGTCGGTGTTGAACTTGGCTTGGTTTATGCTTCCTACGGTACAGAAGTCACTGTTGTAGAGATGGCAGATCGTATTATTCCTGGTATGGACCGTGAAGTTTCTGTAGAACTTCAAAAAGTGTTGTCTAAAAAAGGAATGAAATTCCTAACCTCTGTTGGTGTGGAAGAAATTATTGAAGCTAATAATCAGCTTACCATTAAACTTAATGATGGTTCAGAAATCATCTCTGAGAAAGCCTTATTGTCCATCGGACGTGTCCCACAATTAGCTGGACTTGAAAATCTTAACCTTGAACTTGATCGTGGTCGTATTAAGGTAAATGCTTATCAAGAAACTTCTATTCCAGGGATCTATGCTCCAGGTGATGTTAACGGTACAAAAATGCTAGCTCACGCAGCTTACCGTATGGGTGAGGTGGCAGCAGAAAATGCTATGCGTGGTAATCATCATAAAGCCAAGTTGGACTACACGCCAGCTGCTGTTTATACCCATCCAGAGATTGCTATGGTCGGTCTGACAGAAGATCAGGCACGTGAACAATATGGCAATGACATTTTGATTGGACGTTGTTCATTTGCAGGTAATGGTCGTGCGATTGCTTCTAATGAGGCACATGGTTTTGTTAAAGTAATTGCAGATAGTAAATACCACGAAATTTTAGGTGTCCATATTATTGGACCTGTTGCTGCGGAAATGATTAACGAAGCGGCAACTATTATGGAATCAGAATTGACAGTTGATGATGTTGTAGCCTCTATTCATGGTCATCCTACCTTCTCAGAGGTAATGTATGAAGCCTTTTTAGATGTTTTAGGTGTAGCTATCCACAACCCTCCAAAACGTAAATAATCATCTTAATTAAAGTTTATAAAAAATAAGAAGGTATAGTTCTCAAGTTTTGTTGGAGCTATACCTTTTTGCTTTTTAGAGATCCTATGTCATCTGATGCTTTTGTAATCTCAATACTTGTATTTTGGTACCGTTTGCATTAAAATAGAGGTATCTTTTTTATAGGAGACTGCAAATGAAATATATTGTCAATAAGAGTAATAATCCTGCTTACAACATCGCTCTTGAAGCTTATGCTTTTAAAGAGTTGCGTGATGAGGATGAGATTTTCATTCTTTGGATAAATGAACCTGCTATCATTATTGGGAAGCATCAAAATACTATTGAGGAAATTAATAAGGAATATATAGATGAGCATGGTATCCATGTTGTTCGTCGTCTATCAGGTGGTGGCGCTGTTTATCATGACCTAAATAATTTGAACTATACCATTATTTCCAATAAAGCTGATGAGGGAGCTTTTGATTTTAAAACCTTTTCTCAACCTGTTATTGAAACTTTAGCAGATTTAGGGGTCACTGCTGAATTTACTGGTCGAAATGATCTTGAAATTGACGGGAAGAAATTTTGTGGAAATGCCCAGGCTTACTCTAATGGTCGCATGATGCACCACGGTTGTTTACTATTTGATGTTGATATGACCGTTTTAGGAAATGCCTTAAAAGTGAGCAAGGATAAAATTGAGTCTAAAGGTGTCAAATCTGTTCGTGCACGGGTGACGAATATTTTAAGTGAGTTACCAGAAAAAATTACAGTTCACGAATTTTCTGATAAAATCTTAGAAAAAATGAAAGAGCATTATCCTGACATGACAGAATATGTTCTATCAGAAGATGAGCTGGCTAAGATTCAAAAATCTGCCGATGAACAGTTTGGGACATGGGAGTGGACTTATGGTGCGGCACCAGAGTACACCATCTCTCGTAGTGTCCGCTATCCAGCAGGTAAAGTAACTACTTATGCAAATGTTGATAAATCGGTGATTAAATCGATTAAGATTTATGGGGATTTCTTTGGTATCAAGGATGTGAAAGATATTGAAGATCTTCTTGTTGGTGTTCGTTATGAGTATCAAGATATTTTAGAGACCTTAAAAACAATTGATACGACAGAATACTTCTCACGCATGACAGTTGAAGAAGTTGCCAAAGCTATTGTTGCTTAATTGATAGTATATGATTTAATGCTCAACATTTAAAATAAACTTATCAAAGAACAAGATAATGGCAGTGTTCTTTATAAGTGGTGTAGTTGGTAGATGAAAATCTAACTCCTAGAGAGAACGAAATGTGTTCTCTCTTTAATATTCGAGGAGTTAAAATATTGAGTGATAAAGCTTATTTTACCTTTCTTGAAGGTACACTTATCACACCTCATTACTTTTGGTAATGTTTTCCAATCCATTTCAAAATAGGTTATATGGAACTTTTTTTCTACACTCAAAAAGGCTCCATAATCTCTATGGTGGGTTTACCCACTACAGTCTTATGGAGCCTTATTTTTTATGAGTAGTAAAAAGGGACTTCGTTATCATTATTTAGTAATAAGGAGTTTAGAGTTTTTCTTTACTTTCACCGATGTAGCGTTTTTTATAGGTGAAGCGGTGACCGCAAAAACGGCATCGATAATAGTTTTTGTCTGCTTCATATAACATAGCATACATGGCTCCCTCACGTCCGTTAATAGCATTACCAATCAATGCAGCTTGCGCGGAAAACTGTTTTTGCTTAGGATTTTCGATGGTCAGATTTTTAGAGTGACACTTGGGACAAGTAATAGCGTTTTTGGGGGAGTTTACTTTTGGGTGCTTTCTAGCCCAGTAGCTGTGAACAATAAAGATAGCAAGGATAAAAGCAAGAAAAAATAAACTTCGATATTGAATAATAGTTTGCATGATAACTCCTCCATTATAAAGTAAAAAACTGGTCGTTAGACCAGCTTTTTATTTGCCGAAAAGTCCTTTAACTTTGTCAAGGATACCATCAGCACCTTGTGCACCATCAAGAAGACCCTTTGCTTGTTCAAAATATTCACCAAGCTGATCTTTGTTTTCATTGATAAAATCTTGAGCAGCTGAGAAGTCTTTGTTTGCAATCATGTCTTTAACTTCATTAAATAAGTCCATTGGGTTCATTTATATCACCTCTAAAAAAATTAAGCATTTAGCTCAAAACTATTAAAGCATATTATATTTAATTATTCAATTAATTGGATTAAAAGTTATTCAATTGATCCATCAGCTGAAAGAGTTAGGATACAATCTTCACTAAGTTTTAAGATTTTTCCATTGTTGAGGAGTTCGAGCTTGGGATTTATCAGTTTTGGGATTTTTTCTTGATACCAATGCTCAAATGCTCCCTCGCCATCATAATAAAAAAGGTCTAGTGTCCCATCAGAATGATTATAGCTATAGGCAATTTTTTGACTAGGGTGAAAAGCTATAATCAAGTTTGCATCAGGCTTATAAAATGAGAGAGAATCCACGAGTTGCTCTTTTTGTCGTGTCTCAAGTTTGCCATCTGTATGGTTAATATAGAGTGAGAAATGGTCAGGTGTTTGCGTGAGATAGGTAAGGTTTCTCAAGATCTTTTTCCTTTCTTTTTTTAAAATTATATCATATTTTTGTTAGAATGTAAGTGGCTTTAAAATAATCACTTTATGCCCAACAACAGTCCTAAATTTGATATAATTAGTAGCATAGAAATGAGGAGAGAGATGACTAAGCAAGCAACGATTTGTTATATTGATAATGGGCGTGAGCTGTTACTCATGTACCGTAATAAAAAGCCAAACGATGTTCATGAAGGAAAGTGGATTAGTGTAGGTGGTAAACTGGAAGCAGGAGAAACTCCTGATGAGTGTGCCAGAAGAGAAATTTTGGAAGAGACAGGACTGGTTGTCAAAAAAATGGACTTTAAAGGGATGATTACTTTTCCTGATTTCACTCCAAATGAGGATTGGTACACTTATGTTTTTAAAATAACTGAATTTGAAGGACAACTTATTGATTGCGTTGAAGGAACATTAGAGTGGGTACCGTATGATCAGGTTTTGAGTAAGCCTACTTGGGAAGGGGATTATGAGATTTTTAAATGGATTTTAGAAGATGCTCCCTTTTTTTCTGCCAAGTTTGTTTATGATGCGCATCAAAAATTAGTTGACCGTCAGGTTCAATTCTATGAAAGGTAATGAGGAGTAAGATATGTTTTCTCAAGAAGATAAAAAATTTACCCTTAGCTGGTTTTTTAAGTGGTTTTTAAATAATCAAGCTGTAACAGTGTTGATGGTATCCTTACTTGTATTTTTGAATATTTTCGTTTTAACGAAAATCAGTTTTTTATTTGCTCCTGTCTTATCATTTTTAGCTGTGATTATGCTTCCTGTTGTGATCTCAGCTCTACTTTACTATCTATTAAAACCCATTGTTGATTTGTTGGAAAAAGCTGGCGTTAGTCGGATAGCGGCTATTACACTTGTTTTTATTATTTTATCAGGGTTATTGATATGGGGAGTTGCTGTAGCGGTTCCCAGCTTAGTTGATCAGATTTTAACTTTTGCTGATAATCTTCCATCTTACTTGAAGGAGGGAGAAAAACAGGTCAACCTGCTTTTAAAAAATAATCAGTTTAATGCCATTCTCACTCAGCTTGAAAATATGGTAAATAACTTTAGTAGTAAGGCAGCAGACTATGCAGAGACTTTTTCAAAGTCTGCAGTTAACTGGGTTGGTAATGTTGCCTCCTTGGTGACACGAGTAGCAGTGGCTATTATGATTTCACCTTTTATTCTCTTTTATTTATTGAGAGATAGTGGCAAGTTTAAAGAACGATTTATTGAATTCTTGCCAACAAAGATACGTCAACCTAGTCTGCGTGTTTTATCAAACATAAATGCACAATTATCAAGTTATGTTCAAGGGCAGGTGACAGTTGCTATTGTAGTAGCTATTTTGTTTTCTATCATGTTTTCAGTTATTCAACTTCGCTATGCTACAACGCTGGCTATCATTGCAGGTATTTTAAACATGGTGCCTTATTTAGGAAGTTTTTTGGCGATGATTCCAGCTTTTATTTTAGCTATGGTAGCTGGTCCTATTATGGTGGTTAAGGTTGCGGTTGTTTTTATAATTGAACAGACAATTGAAGGGCGTTTTGTCACCCCACTTGTCATTGGTAGCAAGTTAAATATTCATCCCATTACGATATTATTTGTTTTACTAACAGCAGGCTCTATGTTTGGTGTCTGGGGAGTGTTTTTAGCTATTCCTATCTATGCTTCTGTAAAAGTGATTTTAAGTGAAATTTTTACTTGGTATAAAGCTGTCTCAGGATTATATGTTGAAGATATCGAGGAGGTAGGAGAAGGAAATGACAAATAGTGAAAAAATGGTAGCCTCTATTCAGGCTCAAGATTTGGTGCATGCTGAAAAGTATTTCAACCGTGCCTTAAAAGAAGATGATCAAGAAACACTTTTATCATTAGGAGAATACTTAGAATCAATTGGTTTTTATCCACAAGCCAAGCTAATCTATGAGCAATTAATCGGAGACTATCCAGAGCTTGCCCTCAGTTTAGCTCAAATTGCAGCAGAAGATGGACAGATTGAAGAAGCCTTTCTTTATCTAGATATCATAAAAGAAGGTGATGAGGCTTACTTAGAATCCCTCTTAGTGATGGCTGATCTGTATCAGATGGAAGGGTTAACAGATGTGGCGCGTGACAAGTTACTCTTAGCCAGTGAATTTAGTCAGGAGCCGCTTATCTATTTAGGTTTGGCTGAAATGGAGTTGGAATTAGGGAACTATCAAACTGCTATTCAGCTTTATGCTAGTTTAGACAATCGCTCTATCTTAGAAGAAACAGGTATTTCAACCTATCAACGTATTGGTTTAGCTTATGCGAGTCTAGGAAAATTTGAGGCAGCAATTGAGTTTTTAGAAAAAGCTGTCGAGATTGAATACGATGACCAGACAGTTTATGAACTCGCTTTGATTTTATTAGATCAAGGTGAGAGTCAAAAATCAGAAATTTACTTTAAGCAGTTGGATACTATAAATCCTGATTTTGAAGGTTATGAGTTGGCTTATGCTAAAGCACTTCATGCCGAACACAAGCTTCAAGATGCTTTACGAGTACTTCAACAAGGTTTAGCTAAAAATAGCTTTGATCATCAACTTCTTCTTTTTGCTTCCCAATTATCTTATGAAAACCATGATGCTAAAGCAGCAGAGTACTACCTTCTCCAAGCTAAAGAGATTGCAGAAGACCAAGAAGAGATCGATTTACGACTATCGACACTTTATCTTGAAAGGGAAGCTTATGAAGATGTGATTGCCCTAGAACGAGAAGGGATAGATCAAGTCTTGACACGTTGGAATATCGCTAAAGCCCATCAAGCTTTGGAAAATGAAGAGGAAGCTTTTGAGCTCTATCAGGTATTAGAGGATGATCTTGGAACTAATCCTGAGTTTTTAAAAGATTATGCTTATTTATTGTATGAATTTGCTTATCGTGCTAAAGCTAAAGAGATGGCTAAACGTTATTTACAGTTGGTCCCAGATGATAGTGAGGTTGCAGCTTATTTTGAAATATAAGAAAGGTTAGGGTATGGCAGAGGCAATTAAGTTATTTCAATATAATACATTGGGTGCTTTGATGGCAGGACTATATGGTGGTTCTTTGACCATTGGAGAGTTGCTTGAGCATGGTGACTTAGGGATTGGAACGCTTGATTCGATTGATGGAGAATTAATTGTCCTGGATGGAAAGGCTTATCAAGCTAAAAGTACAGATGGCAAATTAGAGGTTGTAGAGGTTTCAGCTGATGAAAAGGTCCCTTATGCTGCTGTGGTTCCTCATCAAGCAGAAGTGATTTTTCGCCAACGCTTTGAAATGACTCACCATGAATTAGAAGAGCGCATTGAGTCCTACTATGATGGTCATAATCTTTTTCGTTCAATTAAGATTCATGGTAAGTTTAAACACATGCATGTCCGTATGATTCCAAAGTCTGCTCCTGATCGTAAGTTTGCAGAAGTTGCAGTTGGACAACCCGAACATCATGCTGAGGAGGTCACTGGAACTATTGTTGGATTTTGGACACCAGAGATGTTCCATGGAGTGAGCGTAGCGGGTTACCACCTTCACTTTTTATCTGATGATCACGCTTTTGGTGGGCATGTGATGGATTTTATTATTGAAGAGGGGATTGTGGAAGTTGGTCCTGTTGATCAACTGGATCAACGATTTCCCGTACAAGATCGAAAATACCTCTTTGCAAAATTCAATATGGATGAGTTAAAAGAGGATATTAGTAAATCAGAGTAAAAAAATCGATGAAGTTTAAAACTTCATCGATTTAATTTTATCCTCAGTAGGTGTCACACGGAGAGTCTTTTGTCCTGTATAGGTTACAAAACCTGGTTTTGCTCCACTTGGTTTATTGAGTTTTTTTGCCTCAATCATATCTACTTGCACAAGATTAGATAATCTTGCTTTAGAGTAGTAAGCTGCTAATTCAGCTGCATCAGTTTTGACCTCATCACTAGGGTTGAGGTTGTCTTTAATTAAAACATGACTTCCTGGAAGATCTTTAGCATGGAACCATAGCTCCCCTTTTTTTGCTAATTTAAAGCTGATTTCCTCGTTTTGAAGATTATTTTTCCCAACTAAGATAAGTGTTTTTCCATCAGAAGCTAAATACTGAGCAGGTTTCTGACGTTTTTGACGCTTGTCATGAGCACGTCTTCGGATAAAACCCGTTTCAATCAGTTCTTGTCGGATGTCGTCAATCTCAGATAAGTTAGCTTGATTCAGTGCAGTCTCCACACTTTCAAGATAAGTAATCGTCTGTTTTGTGTCATCGATCAAGTAGGTCAGATGCTTAACAGCCTCTTTTAATTTTTGATATTTTTTAAAATAACGTTGAGCATTTTGATTGGGTGTTAATGCTTTATCTAGTGTAATCATTAATTTTTCACCCGTGTAATAATTGTCCAATTCAACACTATCTTTATTGTTTGGGACAAGACTGAGGTAGGTGGTTAATAATTCACCTTTTTGTCGAAAGAGCTCAGCTGTTTCCGTGTCATTTAGCTCTTGCTCTTGTTTATGAAGTTTTTTCTTATTTTTATCCAACTCACTTGTTACGCGATGGATTAAGTCAGAAGCCTGTTGTAAAACACGATCACGTTCAGCTTTTTCTTGATAAAAATAATCTAAAAGAGTAGAGAGATCAGAAAAAGCTTGGATACTATCTCCAAAATCAATGGCAGAAAAAGAGTTTGGGGTGAGGCTAGGCTTAAGGGGAGAGGAGAAGAAAGAGCGGAACTGTTTTAGTCTATCACTTGTCAATTGTTGGCTTAAAGCTGTAGCGGTATCACGTCCTAAACCTTGAAAAAGTGTTTGGAGATTTTTAGGGGTCAATTCATTAGTTTGTAGCACTTCAAATAATTTGTCATCAGCAATAGTGAAGGGATTGAAGGCGGTTGATTTTGGAGGGGCGATATAAGTACTTCCTGGTAGAATCGTACGATAAGTATTTTGAGAAAAACCGACGTGTTTGATAGACTCAATAATCTTTGATTCGTTTTTATCAATCAAAATAATATTAGAGTGTTTGCCCATGATTTCAATGACTAAGGTGACCTTAATATGATCGCCAATTTCATTTTTATTGGAAACAGTCATCTCTAAGACCCGATCATTTTCTACTTGTTCGATACTTTCAATCGTTGCACCTTGAAGGTATTTACGCATTAACATGGTGTAAGTATTTGGAAATTTTGGGTTTTCAAAGTCGCTCTCAGTTAGTTGAAGACGCCCAAAAACAGGATGGGCAGACAAGAGCAGTTTATAATTTTTACGATTACTACGGATTCCTAGAACGAGCTCACGTTCAAAAGGTTGATTCACCTTTTGAATGCGACCAAATAAGAGTTGATCCTGTAATTCTTTGGTCATGTGATGTAAGAAAAAGCC
This sequence comes from uncultured Streptococcus sp., assembly GCA_945876895.1. Taxonomy (GTDB): domain Bacteria; phylum Bacillota; class Bacilli; order Lactobacillales; family Streptococcaceae; genus Streptococcus; species Streptococcus porcorum. Next base: position 7,869 of record CAMCQB010000014.1, on the reverse strand, counting down.
GTCAAAAGACATAAAGAACTCCTCTCAAAAATTAGTCTTTTCATTATATCATATTTCTGAGATTAACGTATTGATGCAATCAAGATGACTTGAAAAATCAATCACTTTCTTGTAAAATACGATTCAAGGGGGAAATGAATGAAAAGAAAACGTTTAGGGAGAATAAGCCTAGTTGTTTTATTGTTGACTCTCATTTATGCTCCTGTTTTAGCTAGACGTGTTCGGGAAGAGGAGTTTCAAATGTTAGCTCTTCCAAAAGCAAAAAATGTTATTTACAAAGAAAATATGGATATGACGACCATCAATCGTGATCCTAGAGATTTTGTGATTATTTTTTATAGGCCTAGTGATGTTCAAGTTGCTCACCATCTCACGCATTTTTTAGAGCATCATCCGAACTTAAAAGTTAAGTGTACCATCTATATCAATGTGATGACTAAAAAAAATCAAGCTTTGGATAAGGAGCTAGGTTTACAAGATAATCTGATGACTATCGGCTATTTTGCAGATGGTAAGATGCAAAATCGTATCTTAATTGATCAAGAGACAGACTTGGAATCCTACTTTGAAAAGATGATTAATGGGATTTCCTACTATTAAAAGTTTTAAATAGGAGAAGACTTCTCCTATTTTTTGTTTTATGTTAAAATGGAACTAGTATTTTTTGATTAGATTGGAAATATGATGATTATATCAACAATTTCACAGGGCTTACTTTGGGCAGTCCTTGGTTTAGGGATTTTTATGACATTTCGTATCCTAAACTTCCCAGATATGACCACAGAAGGTTCTTTTCCTCTAGGAGGTGCAGTTGCTGTCACGCTGATGACCGCAGGAGTCCATCCTTTACTAGCTACATTAGCAGCATTGTTAGCAGGCTGTCTTGCAGGTCTGGTGACAGGACTTCTTTATACGAAAGGCAAGATTCCAACTTTATTATCAGGTATCTTGGTGATGACTTCTTGCCACTCTATTATGTTAATGATTATGGGACGGGCTAATTTAGGGCTATTGGATGCGGTGAAGCTACAAAGTCTTCTTCCTTTTTCTGAGTCGCTTAATCTTTTGGTGATTGGGCTACTTTTTGTCATTTTAGTGATTGGTCTAATGATTTATTTTTTAAATACTCGCTTAGGTCAAGCCTATATTGCAACAGGTGATAATAAAGATATGGCAAAGAGTTTTGGAATTGATACTGATAAGATGGAATTGATGGGCTTGGTTTTATCAAATGGTATTGTTGCCCTCTCTGGTGCTCTTATTAGTCAACAAGATGGTTATGCAGATGTTTCAAAGGGAATTGGTGTCATTGTTATTGGTCTTGCAAGTATCATTATCGGTGAGGTTCTATTTTCAACCAATTTAACCTTACTTGAGCGTCTGATTGCTATTGCAGTGGGGTCTATTTTGTACCAATTTTTAATTTTAGCAGTGATAGCGATTGGCTTTAATACGAATTATTTGAAGTTATTTAGTGCTTTAGTATTGGCTACTTGTCTGATTATTCCAGAGGTCAAAAATAAATTGTTTAAAGGAGTTAACCTATCACGATGAAAAAAATAGTTGAATTAAAAAATGCAACGGTACAGGTTAACAATGGTTTTGATGAGTTAAAAACAATTTTAGATCAAGTTTCTCTCACCATTTATGAACATGATTTTTTGACGATATTAGGGGGAAATGGTGCAGGGAAATCCACTTTATTTAATGTGATTGCTGGCACTTTGCCTTTAACCAGTGGTAGCATTCATATTCTTGGAGAAGATGTGACCGATTTGCCAGCTGAAAAACGTGCCAAGTACTTATCGCGTGTTTTTCAGGATCCTAAGATGGGAACTGCTCCTAGAATGACAGTTGCAGAAAATATGTTGATTGCCAAATATCGTGGTGAAAAAAGAGGCTTGATGAACCGTCAATTGCAGTCGCACAAAGCTGAATTTGAAAATTTAGCTAGTCAGATTGGAAATGGTATTGAAAAGCATCTAGACACCCCAACAGGACTTTTGTCTGGAGGACAACGTCAAGCGCTTAGTTTATTGATGGCAACCTTGAAGCGCCCTGATTTATTACTTTTGGATGAGCATACCGCAGCTTTAGATCCCAAAACAAGTGTTGCTTTGATGACTTTGACAGATCATTTTATTAAAGAAGATCAATTAACCGCTCTAATGATTACACATCATATGGAAGATGCTCTGAAATATGGCAATCGCTTGATCGTCCTGAAAGATGGAAAAATCATTCAGGACTTAAGCAAGGAAGAAAAAGAAAAACTTTCCATTTCAGATTACTATAGTTTATTTGAATAAGAAACCGCAGGCTAAGGTGAAAGTGACTTAGCCTTTTTATGTTGTCAAATCCCTTTTACGTCACTCTTTGACTATTAGTTAAAGTATGCTAAAATGATAAAAAGGAGATAAGGTATGAAAAAAAGTTTAGGTCTATTGCTTGTTTTATTACTTTTAACAGCTTGTCAGAATCAGTCAGAGGTTGTAACGGTTGTCAAAGAAGAGAGTCAATCAACTAGCCAATCAAGCCAAAAGAATGAGACCGCTGTACCAGAAAGTTCTACATCTTCATCATCTTCACCATCTTCATCATCAAGTAGTGTCAAAGAAGCTTACACTCAAGAAGTTGCGACAGCAACAGCCCTATGGAATGCTGACAAAGCACAACAACTTGCTAGTTTTATGGTTTCTTGGGGTAATGAGATGAACCAGCCTGGGTATAAAAGTGAAGGCATTGATGAATGGTTAAGCTTTAATTTCTTTATGAATGATAGTTATGATATTTCGGTTGAGAAATCTCTTGATGGAACAGGAAACTCAGATTATAATATTGTTGCCGTATATAGTTATGTTTATGGGGCCAATAGTATCCATCGCTATTTCTTTACCTTTAATCGTTCAGGTCAACCAGTTGTTTTGTATAGCGCCCAAAATCAAGGAGGGATGCCTCATAACCGTTTGTATGTGAAACAAACACAAAACCAAGAATTAAGCGCAGGCTTTGCCAATATCGCTAATCAATAAGTGCAAAAACAACCTTTTCAGTCGAAGAGGTTGTTTTATGGTACGAATTACCTTTGTTTTATGCTATAATGTAAGAGACTGTAACTTTTGTTACCAACTGTAATTCGACTTGCTTAAAGCAAGGACCGTTAGTATATTAAAATAAATTTTAAGGAGAAAAAATGAGCGATATTAAAATTATTGCCTTGGGTGGTGTTCGTGAAAACGGGAAAAACCTGTATATTGCAGAAGTAAATGATTCCATTTTTGTCTTGGATGCGGGCTTGAAATATCCTGAGAATGATCAACTCGGAGTGGATATGGTGATTCCTAATCTGGATTATCTGATTGAAAATAAAAATCGGATTCAAGGGATTTTCTTGACGCATGGCCACGCTGATGCTATTGGGGCACTGCCTTTTATCTTACAACATGTTCGTGTGCCTGTCTTTGGTTCTGAGTTGACCATTGAGCTAGCACGTTTAGTGGTTAAAAATAATGATGCGACTAAGAAATTTAAGGATTTTCATATTGTTGATAGCGATACGGAGATTGAATTTGGTGATGCTGTCATTTCCTTCTTTAAAACTACCCATTCTATCCCAGAAAGTTTAGGTGTTGTTGTGGGAACAGATCAAGGAAATATCGTCTATACAGGTGATTTTAAGTTTGATCAAGCGGCATCAAGTCTTTATCAAACTGATTTTAGACGATTATCTGAAATTGGTCGCGAAGGGGTCTTAGCTCTTTTATCTGATTCTGCTAACGCTGATAGCAATGTTCAAATTGCTAGTGAAGCAGAGGTTGGTCTAGAGATTGATCATGTGATTTCAAATTGGGAAGGTCGTATCATTGTGGCAGCTGTTGCTAGTAACCTTGCTCGTATTCAACAAGTTTTTGATGCAGCGGCAGAAAATGGGCGTCGTGTTGTCTTAACAGGGTTTGATGCAGAAAATATTGTGCGCACAGCTATACGTTTGAAAAAACTTCGTGTATCAGATGAAAAATTAATGGTCAAACCAAAAGATATGTCTCGTTTTGAGGACCACGAGCTGATTATTTTAGAAACAGGTCGGATGGGAGAGCCAATCAATGGTTTGAGTAAGATGTCCATTGGACGTCATCGTTATGTACAGATTAAAGATGGTGACTTGGTGTATATTGTTACAACACCATCTATCGCTAAAGAAGCAGTGGTAGCTCGGGTAGAGAATATGATTTATAAGGCAGGTGGACGTGTTAAACTTATTACACAAAATCTGCGTGTATCAGGTCATGCTAATGGACGTGATTTACAATTGATGATGAATCTTTTACAACCTAAATATCTTTTCCCTATCCAAGGTGAATATCGTGAATTACAAGCTCACGCAGATTTAGCTCAAGAAATTGGTATCTTGCCAGAGAACATTTATATCATGAAACGCGGGGATATTATGGTACTTGAAAAGGATGGTTTTTTCCATCAAGGAGGTGTGCCTGCTGGTGATGTCATGATTGATGGTAATGCTATTGGTGATGTGGGAAATATTGTTCTTCGTGACCGCAAAGTATTATCTGAGGATGGTATCTTTATCGTGGCTATTACGGTCAATAAAAAAGAGAAAAAAATTATCTCAAAAGCTAAAATCAATACCCGTGGCTTTGTTTATGTGAAGAAGAGTCGCGACATTTTACGTGAGAGTGCAGATATTGTCAATAAAACCGTAGAAGAATATTTAGCGCAAGATAGTTTTGATTGGTCTGATTTAAAGTCAGCTGTTCGTGATGAAGTGAGCAAGTACCTTTTTGATCAAACCAAACGCCGTCCAGCCATTCTTCCAGTAGTAATGGAAGTGCGATGAGCTTAAATTAGCTGTAAGGTCAGTTGATGGAAAATAAGGAAAAAGGAAGAGCTGGAGTTTATATTCAGGTGTTCCTTTTTTTCTACCAGTTTTGTAAAGTTTTAGATTTTTTTGTTTTAATCATAAGTTGAAAGGAAGAAAATATGGCATTTTTTCAAATTGAATATCGTTCAGATTGTTTAGAGATGGAGCGTGAAGTTAATGTTATCTATCCAGATGGTTTTAGTGTATCGGATCCTGACTGTCAGGATATTCCAGTTCTTTACCTCTTACATGGAATGAGCGGGAATCATAACTCTTGGCAAAAGCGGACAGCTATTGAGCGCTTACTCAAAAAGACCAACTTGATTGTTGTCATGCCTTCAACGGATCTTGCCTGGTACACTAATACCCGCTATGGAATGAAGTATTTTGATGCTCTTGCAATGGAATTGCCACAGGTGATGCAACGTTTCTTTCCTAATATGACTAAGAAACGAGAGAAGACTTTTATTGCTGGTCTCTCAATGGGAGGTTATGGCGCTTTTAAACTCGCTATGGCAACAGAACAGTTTTCTTATGCGGGATCATTTTCTGGAGCCCTTAGTTTTAAAGGACTGGCTGATAGAAATTTAAACTCACCTTATTGGTCAGGGATTTTTGGGGATGCTGAAGCATTTGAAAAAGGAGAGAACAACCTCCAAAATTTAGCAGAAAAAACAGATCAGAAAACAAAATTTTATGCTTGGTGTGGTGTAGAAGACTTTTTATTTGAAGCCAATAATGAGGCAATCAAAAACTTTAAACAATTGGGGTTAGATATTGAGTACCGTACTGGGCCAGGTAAACATGAATTTTATTATTGGGAAAAGCAATTAGAAGAATTTTTACGCTGGCTACCCATTGATTATGTTGAAGAAGAGCGTTTAAGTTAGGGGGATAAAGTGAGTTATCAGATCTACGGAGAATATTCGGCTTATCTGCCTTTAATTTTAAAGTCTTTTCAAGAAAAAATTGAAGAAAAAAATCAGCAACAGAAGTTACAAACAGGCTTCAAACTATATGAACATTTTTTAGCCCGTGTTAAAAGCCAAGAAAGTATGATGGATAAATGTCAAAGAAAATCCTTACCGCTTCATCCTCACTCGGCTCTTAGAGAAATCAAAGATAGTATTGGGATTCGCATTATCTGTGGCTTTGTTGAGGATATTTTTTTCTTAGTTGATTTTATCAAGAAAATAGAAGGTGTTTCAGTTTATAACGAAAAGGACTTCGTCAGTAAACCAAAACCAAATGGCTATCGTTCTTATCATTTGATTTTAGAAGTAGAGACTCCTTTTCCAGACTGTCTTGGTCATCAACAGGGGAACTACTTTATTGAGGTTCAATTACGTACTATTGCTATGGATTCGTGGGCGAGTTTGGAGCATCAGATGAAATATAAGCATGACATCAAAAATCCAGAACGCTTGGTAAAAGAATTGAAACGGTGCGCAGATGAGCTGGCATCGTGTGATCTTAGTATGCAAACTATTCGACAACTCATCCAAGAAGGTGGTGATTAAATGACGCTCTCTATTTTATTAGCAGAGGATGAAGATCAATTAGCCCGTGTTTATACAGCTGCTTTGGAGCATAAAGGTTATCAGGTTGTTAGGGTATCAAATGGGCAAGAAGCGATTGATCAATCTAAGGAACAGGTTTTTGATGTCATGATATTAGATATTATGATGCCTGTTAAAACTGGCTTAGAAGCTTTAGCAGAGATTCGATCAAGTGGAGATAAGACCCATGTTGTGATGTTGACAGCTATGTCAGGACTCGATGATAAAGTAACAGGGCTTGAAACGGGTGCTGATGATTATCTCACAAAGCCTATTTCCTTAAAAGAGCTCCTTGCACGGATGGCGTCCTTAGAACGTCGTTTGGATAGTTTTACAGATAAAGTGTTAAATCTTGGTAATATTATTTTAAATACTTCCCAGCAGGAGTTAGCGACTTCTAACACCATTAGATTATCTAATAAGGAAAGTCAATTGATGGCATTCTTTATGTTAAATCATGGTAAGGAATTAAGGACTAAAGATATCTTTCAGCATTTATGGGCAAAAGATAAGGATCCTGAAATAGATGAAGGCTATGTTTATATCTATGTGAGCTATCTTCGTCAGAAATTAAAAGCGATTGGGGCTAACCTTGAAATTATTGGTGACGAAAATCAATCTTATCATTTGAGAATTAGAGAGGAGGTCGAATGATTAGAAAGTTAAGAATACAATTTATCACGATCGCTTCTATAGCTGTTTTTCTTGTTTTGACAGGTTTTATGGTAGTCTTTAATTCAGCCCGTTATATCCAAAGTAACAATGAAGTTAATACCATTATGCAAATTTTATCTGATAATGCTGGTACCTTGCCAAGTAAGAATAAATTAGATTTTTCATTAAGTAACAGCTCTTTATCTAGCACACGTCTATCCCAAATGCACTATTTTACACTCCTAATAGACTCAAAGGGAACTTTAATAGAATCTAATATGCAGCAAGCCAGTGATGTTGCAGCAGACGATTTAGAAGACTTGATTGATAAGGCTGATGTTAAAAATAAGGTGACTTACTTTAAATACCAACAACACTATTACGCCTATCTAGCTGAACCTTTGTCCAATCAAAAAACAAGAATCATTTATTTAGATATTACAGATTATATAGAAGAAAGACCCGAGTTATTAATTCTTTCGATCTATATGTTTATCTTTAGTATGCTATTTTTCATTGTTGTGATTTCTATTTTTTCTGGTCAAGCTATCCGTCCCTATATTGAAAATGCAGAGCGACAAAAACGCTTTATTACAAATGCAGGACACGAATTAAAAACACCTCTAGCTATCATTTCTGCCAATACGGAACTACAAGAAATGTTAGATGGAGAGAGTGAATGGAGTAAATCTACCAAAGATCAAGTACAACGTATGACCGACTTGATTAATCGCATGATGACACTTGCCAAATTGGAAGAGCAAGCCGATCTTGTTT
>CAMCQB010000013.1 GCA_945876895.1 uncultured Streptococcus sp. | reverse complement strand
CAGTAGATAACAAACCTACAGTAGATAACAAACCTACAGTAGATAACAAACCTACAGTAGATAACAAACCTACGGTAGATAATAAACCAGAACTTGATGAGCCTAAAGGCAGTGAACAAGCTAAACCACAAGCACCTACAGCTAAGCAAATCCAAACAGCCCACAAGGCAAGTGTGACACAACAAGAAAGCCAAAAAGTTCTTGAGCGCCGTGGCACATCTGCTCACTACACCCCACAACTACCAACCACAGGGGAAAACCATTCTATGACATATGTCCTCACAGGACTAGCCCTTATCGGATCAGGACTAGTATTCTGGAAACGTAAAGAAAACTAAACATCAATAAAACCTGATAAGCTAGCTTATCAGGTTTTATGACAATATTGCTGCATTCAGTAGAGAAACCCAAAAATGACCTCAATTCTGAGGTCATTTTTTTAATCACGTTTTTCTAAGTCACGCAACATTTGGTCAATCTTATTGCCGTAAGCAATAGATTCGTCTTTTTCAAATGTTAGGTCAGGAATTTTATAAAGTGTGAGGTTTTTCCCAAGCTCGCGCTTGATAGTCCCTTTGGCTTTTTCTAGACCAATTTGTGCTTTTTGATTATCAGAAGCCAAATCACTCATAATGGTATAATACACCTTAGCCATTGAGAGATCTCCCAGCATCTGCACATCCGTGATGGTCACACCAGCTACGCGTGGATCACGAACTTTCTTTTGAAGGATCTCATTGACTTCACGTTTGATCTCCATCCCTACACGGTCTGTACGAAATGAATTTGCCATATCTTTATCCTTTCTCTTGATTTAATCGAAGAGACCAGGAGAGGCTCCCAGTCTCTTTTTTATCTTGCTTAACGCTTGATTTCTTCCATGATGTAAGCTTCAATGACGTCGTCCACTTTAAGGTCATTATAGTTTTCAACCATAAGACCACCTTCACGACCATTGGTAACTTCTTTAACATCATCTTTGTAGTGTTTCAGACTGGCTAAAGCACCATCAAAGACAACCACACCGTCACGGATCACACGAACTTTAGAGTCACGAGTGACTTTACCATTGATAACCATAAATCCACCAATAGTTCCAACTTTGGATACTTTGAAGGTTTCACGGATAAGGGCTTCCCCGATGACTTTTTCTTGATACTCAGGATCAAGCATTCCTTTCATCGCATCCTCTACTTCTTCAATCACTTTGTAGATAATGCTGTGTGAACGGATTTCTACTTCATCTGTTTCTGCTTGTTGACGTGCTTGTGGGGTAGGACGAACGTTAAAGCCAATGATAACGGCATTACTTGCTTCAGCAAGAGTGACGTCAGACTCATTGATTGCTCCTACTGCTGAGTGAACAACATTAACACGTACACCTTCAACATCAATCTTGAGAAGGGAAGCAGCAAGGGCTTCTACCGAACCTTGAACATCTGCCTTGATGATAACGTTAACAGATTTCACCTCACCTGCTTTAAGCGTATCAAAGAGGTTCTCTAAGCTAACACGTTGCGTGTTTTGACGTTGTTTAAGAAGGGCACGTTTGGCACGCTCTTCACCCGCTGCACGCGCAGCTTTTTCATCTTCATAAACCGCAAAATGATCACCTGCCATTGGAGCTTCATTAAGACCTGTAATGGAAACAGGTGTAGATGGCGCAGCTGTTTTAACACGACGACCAAGGTCATTGGTCATGGCACGAACACGTCCAAAAGTATTTCCCACAACAATTGGGTCTTGAACATTAAGTGTTCCTTGTTGAACAAGAAGAGTAGCCACTGCACCTTTTCCTTTATCAAGACGAGCCTCGATAACCGTACCGATGGCACGAACTGTAGGATCAGCTTTAAGCTCTTCCATTTCAGCCACTAAAAGAACAGTGTCTAGTAATTCTTCAATATTTTGACCAAACTTGGCAGAAATCTCAACAAACTCAGAATCACCACCCCAGGCCGTTGACATAATACCATGTTCTGCCAACTCACCAATCACACGTTCTGGGTTAGCCCCCGGCTTATCAATTTTGTTAATCGCAACAATGATTGGAACACCAGCTGCTTTAGAGTGGTTGATGGCCTCAATCGTCTGTGGCATCACCCCATCATCTGCGGCAACAATCAAGATGGTAATATCCGTTACAGAAGCACCACGGGCACGCATTGAAGTAAAGGCAGCGTGACCAGGTGTATCAAGGAAAGTAATCATCTTACCATTTTCTTCAATCTGGTAAGCTCCGATATGCTGTGTGATACCACCAGCTTCTCCTGTTGCCACACGTGAATTACGAAGGGTATCCAAAAGAGTGGTTTTACCATGGTCAACGTGTCCCATAATGGTAACGACTGGAGCACGCTCTACCATGTTTTCTGGATTGAGGTAATCCTCATCCACAAAGAAACGCTCGATATCAGCATTGTCCACTTCAACCTTAGCCTTAGCTTCAATCCCATAATCCACCATCAAGAGTTCAATGGTATCTCCATCAAGAGATTGGTTTTGAGTTGCCATAACGCCCATCATAAAGAGCTTTTTAACAATCTCTGCTGGCTCGCGTTTGATACGTTTTGCAATTTCAGCAACCGTCATGCCTTCAGTATATTCAAACTCTTTTGGCAATTCGTGGAATTTGCGCTCCGTTACTGGTTTTGGAGCTTGGTTGCTATTACGGTTATTCTTACCTTTTTTGTTCTTATTCCAGTTACTATTTCTTTGATTTCTCACTTGGTTTTGACTATTCCAATTTTTCTTATTTTTGCTTGGTTTTGGTCCATCTTCATTCTCATGACTAAAGTCACGTGATTTTTCTGGACGCACCTGTTTTTTACGACGATTATCTGTGACCTGTACTGGTTTTTCTACCACTACTGGTGCTGGTTTTACAGCTACCTTTTTAGCCTCAACCGCTTTTTTAGCAGCTTCACGTTCGCCTTTTTCTTTTTCTTGACGCGCTTGCTCTGCTTTTTGAGCTTCTAAACGTTTAGCTTCTTGCTCTTTACGGAAGCGCTCCTCACTTTGACGTGAGTACTCCGCATTTTGCTCTGCTTTTAACGCTGCTGCACGAGCCTTAAAGTCAATCTTAGTTTTAACTTCTTGTGATTTAGCTGGCTGTTTAACAGGTTGAGGTTTTGCTGTTGCTTGAAGTGATTCAGAGCCTTTACGACGATCGTGACGTTTTTTATTGCGGTCTCTATCTTTATTGAATTGACCTTTTTGTTGTTTTTGACGCTCTGCTTGCGCTTTTGCTTTAGCTTCACGCTCTGCTTTAAAATTCCTGCTTTTTGGTTTAGCAGAAACTGTCGTTTCAGATGGTGAGGATACAGCTTTTTCCTCTTTTTTCACCTCTACTTGAGGAGCTGGTTGTTTTTCTACCACAGAGCTTGACTCAGCCTGTTTAGCTGAAAAGCTTTCCACTAAACGTTTAGCTTGATCAGCTTCCAGACCAGAGGCATGACTTTTAACTTCAAAGCCTAAACTCTGTGCTTTTTCAACAACTTCTTTACTTGTTTTGCCAAGTTCTTTGGCAATTTCATATAATCTTTTCTTAGACAAATCTTGTCCTCCTATTTCCGTTATGCCATAAGAGTCCTCATTTTCTTTGAAAATCCAGCATCACTAATAGCGATCGTCTTACGACTCTTGCCAATGGCAATGCTTAAATCAAGTGCAGTAAACACTTGAGAGACTTCTATTTCATAGTAGTGACATTTATCTGTGATCTTTTTTGTCAAATTTGGTCCCGCATCTGAAGCCAGAAATACCAATTTTGCCTGACCTGTTTGAATGGCTTTCACCACCAGTTCTTCGCCAGAAATGACCTTCCCTGCCCTCTGAGCCAAACCTAAAAGATTTGACAATTGTTGTGAATTATTCAAGACCTAACTCTCTTCTTTTTACTTTATGATCTACATAAGCAATCAACTCATCATAAAAGCTCTCAGGAACTTCTACTGAAAAACTGCGGTTGAAAACTTGTTTTTTCTTAGCTAAAAGAGCTTCTTCATTGTCCAACTTGATATAAGCACCACGCCCATTTTTTTTACCCGTCGGATCAATAAAAATTTCACCTTCCTTAGTTTTTACAATACGAAGGAGATCACGTTTATCAATAATTTCACCAGATACAACAGATTTTCTTAAAGGTATTTTTCTTGTTTTTGCCATAAAACACCTCTCTTTATCTTAATCTTCAGAGCTTGTTTCGCTAACTTCTGTTAAAACTTCCTCTGTAGCTGGCTCTTCTAAAGCTTCAGCTTCTAGTGCTTCATACTCACTAGCTGATTTAATATCAATTCTAAATCCTGTTAAGTGAGCAGCTAAGCGCACGTTTTGACCACGACGTCCAATGGCTAATGACAGCTTATTATCAGGTACGACAACTGTGGCACGCTTGCTATTTTCATCATCAAAGATTACTTGATCCACTTCAGCAGGAGCAATCGCATTGTAGATAAACTCAGCTGGATCGGCTACCCATTGGATGACATCAATATTTTCCTCAACAGGCACCAAGAGACCTGTCTTTTGATCCAAACGTTTTGGATGGAAACGACTAATGACTTTTTTGATATTTGAGCCTTGTTTCCCAACAATCGTTCCGATTGCATCTACATTAGGGTTGTGGCTGACAACCGCAACTTTTGTCCGATCTCCTGCTTCACGCGCCACACTTTTAATCTCAACTGTCCCATCAAAGACTTCAGGAATTTCTTGTTCCATGATACGTTTGATAAATTCTGGATGGCTACGGCTCACAAAAACGTTAACACCCTTAGGATTGTTTTCTACTTTATACACATAAACATCGATGCGATCATGAGATTTGAACGTCTCACCTGGAATTTGATCTTGACGTGAGAGCTGTGCTTCAATGCTGCCGAGATTGACATAGATGAAACGATCATCAAAACGCTCCACTGTTCCAGACATGATTTCACTTTCATGTTGTTTATACTCATTGAAAGTAATCTCACGCGTTTGACGACGCATTTTTTCCATGATAGTTTGTTTGGCAGACTGAGCAGCTACACGACCAAATTCTTTTGGAGACTCTTCAAAACGAATACGATCACCTAGTTCATAAACACTGTTGATGGCAAGTGCATCTTTTAAGCTAATTTCAAGTCGGCTATCAAAAACTTCCTCAACAACCTCACGGACTGTATATACTTGAAAATCACCAGTCTTTTCATCAAAAGTGATATCTGCACTTTCTGATTGGCCATAACGACGTTTATAAGCTGATCTCAATGATTCTTTAACGGCATCAATGATGTCGTCTTTTTTAATGCCCTTATCTTCTTCCAAAATACGGAAGGCTTCTAACATTTCTTTGCTCATAGTTTTATACCCGACCTAATGCTGGCGGGTCATTCCTTTCTTAAAGTTTAACCGCAAGACGAGCTTTTGCAACCGTCTTATAGGGAATCTCAACAGTTTTTTTACGCGTTTTATCCATATAATCCATCGTCAAGGTTTCACCATCAAAGGCAACTAAGTCCCCTTCAAAAATCTTGACTTTATCAATTGCCTTATAGAGACTCACATTGATATATTGACCAATCGCAGCTTCTAGGCTTTCTTTTGTTTTAAGCGGACGCTCCAAACCAGGGCTAGAAATCTCTAGAAAATACTGCTCTGGAAATGGATCAGGCTTGATAGTATCTAACAAGGGACTGATAATCTCTGTTAAATCTGCTGTATCTTCAACCGTAATCCCTTCTGGCTTGTCAACCAAGATGCTGAGAATATAGTCTCCTCCCATCTTTTCATACTCGACATCAACCAACTCAAAGGGCTCAACAATAGCAGGTGCAACAATTTCTGTTACAATGTCAACAATTGTAGCGATGACATCTCCCTCCTTTTCTTACTTTTTGAACACAGATAGAGGCGAAGTTCTTACTCCGCCCCTTTCTCATATGATTTTTACATATTATATCACAATATCCCAAGATTGCAAGTAAAAAGATTAATAACAGACTGAGAGCTGTTTTTAATGCCCTACTTCCCTTCTTTCGTTTGTGCTTCCTCTAAAGCAGCAGCAATGTTATCAACATAGTAACCTGATGCGAGCGCTAGCATCTCATAATCTTCAAAACCAAATTCGTGATCAAAGTGCACCTTATCTGTTCCTTCCCAAATTTCAGGGTGCTCTTTAGCAACCTTAGACCAATCTGCCACAGTGATATACGAATATTTTTTTGCTAACTGTAATTCATATTCTTTTAATTGATTAACCGTAGCTGTCGGCTCATCCACATAATTTCCATTATAAGGCGTGACTAAAACCAAGCGTGTCCCACTAGGTAACTGGGCTAACAACTCATCTAAGACTTCCTTGAAATTTGTGATTTCATTCACGCCAACAGCTAAGACCAAATTCTTTGGTAAACTACCATTAGCAGTATAATTTTTCACAATTTCTACCGCATCTGCTAAATTACGGTTAGACTGGCTATCAATGATAGCCGTTGGAAATTTGGCAGTCAGAGCATCTCCAGCATGAACAGCCACTGAGTCACCAACAATCAAGGTACTATCTAAAACTGTGTTTTCCCCTCCTGTTTTAAAGGGAGCAAGGGCATCTTTAATGGTTTGGATAAACAAATCTGACCCTTTAAGACTGGTTTCTGCGGTATGAGAAAAGTGCATCCCATCTGAGCCCTCCCAAATTTCAGGATAATCAATAGCTGTTTGATACCAGTCTGCAATGCTCACACGGTCATACTGGCCAACAAGGCTCCGCTCAAACTCTACCGTTGCCTTTGTTTCCTCTGGATACTCATCACGGCTATAAGGGGTTACCAATACTAAGTGCTTGTCTTCTGGCAACGCATTGACAAATTGCATCACATCATTTTCATAGTCATAAACAGAATTTGCCCCCACTGCTAAAACGACAAAATCAGGTAAAGTCCCATTATCAATATGATTTTGATAGATCTCATAAGCCATATCAAAACTACGACTCACCTGAGTATCAATAATGGCATTTCCCAAAGCGCCAGGCATGGTTTCAAAGGCATCTAAGGCAACTGAATCGCCAATCACCATGACATTGTCATAGTTTTCTGCCACTACTGTAGAACTTGACTGTCCTGAGACCTCTACTAAGCGTCGTGTCGTTGCTAAACTAGTTGCTGATTGGCGTAAGCCTTTATCTAACATCCCAGACTCAAAATGTCCTAATTTTGGAGCCTTTTGAGCAATAGTGATCGTTGTGATGGTTGATAATAAAGCAACCGTGACCATCAATAACATCAAGGTCTGATTTAACCATTTCGGATTTTGTTTCAGAAAATCTGGTTTTTTCCCCATCAACAAAGGTTCGATGACATAAAAGGAAATCGCAGCCAAAAGACTGGAAAAAATGAGTGTGACAAACACCGCTATTTCATGCGGCATCAGCTCTTTGGTAATTTGATAAATTGGCCAATGAAAGAGGTAAATACCATAGGAAATTGCAGCTAAAATAGTTGCCCAGATCGGCTCTGATGTCTTCGGTAACTTATCATTTAAAACTCTAGTGCATACAATAAACAGAGTCGCCAACAAGCTAGCAGCTAAAAAGCCAACACTATATGTAATAGGATTGGTGAAACTAAGAAAAAGCGCTAAACTCACTAACCCCATAAGACTAAGACCTAGTCCGATGATAATTGTCTTTATTGGTAAAATTTGAGCTAGTTTTTGATAATAGACACTTTTTTCACGAATCCCAACAACAGTCGCTAGAAAGCTTCCTAAAAATAGCGGATAAGCGTGACTGAAGCTAGAATAATACAGCACAGATTGCTCTACCCCAGTCTGCTGACCAAAAACCATCAGCGCCCAGCTAGCTAAACCTAACAGAATGGATAAAAAAGCCACAACTTTTTTAAATCTTTTTTTAACCCACTTGAGCTGACCAAGTAAAACCAAGGCGATAGCCCATAAAATATAGTAATGCACCTCCACAGCCAAACTCCACGTATGCAACAGCAAATGGGGAGCAAACTGCGCCTCATAATGGCTTCCTAAACGTATTTCATAAAAATTAGTGACAAATCCAAGCGCAGCTAAGATTTGGTTTCCAATAGAAGCTCTAAAGTCATCACGAAGGGCTAAGGTCAACGGGACACACATTAAAATCATAAAGATCAAAGGAGGAACAATCCTGTAAAAACGCCGTCTAAAATAGCCAAGTAAGTCAATCTTTCCCTTTTTTTGAAACTCATCAATCAACAAAGCTGTTATGAGATAGCCTGAAAAGGTAAAGAAAATATCAACGCCTATAAAACCTCCAGGTAAAAAATCTTTATAAAAATGGTAAACCAAGACAAAAACTAAACCGATGATACGGACAAAAGAAAACCACTGTATTCTCATTTTTGATACATCCCTTGCTTAAACTTTCCTTCAAAAACACGCCCATCCTCAAGGGTCAGCTTTCCTTGACCATGAGCCTGCCCTTTTTTAAATTCCCCTTGATAAGACCAACCTGTTGCTGAGGTAAAGGTTCCTTTTCCATCAAAACTACCATGGCTAAAATTCCCTTCATACCGATCTCCTGTATCGTAAACTAGACTACCTTGACCGTTTAGCCGATCATCTTGGACATAACCTGTGTAGTGAATTTTACCTTGATCTAAGGTTAGGCTTGTTTTTTTAGGTGCTTGCCCTAAACTAAAAATAGCTGCTCCTAAGATCACAAAAACACACCCCAACTCCAATAAACTTTTCAAAAATCTCTGTTTCATTTCCTTCCTTTTTCTAGTAAAAAAAGCTAGTGATGAGCTAGCTTTTTTTCATATTGTTATCCTTACTAGTCGTCAGCTTTTATACTAGTAATTTCACTAAAGGAGAGGAGGGGATTCGAACCCCCGAGCCCCGTTAAGGACTACACGCTTTCCAAGCGTGCGCACTCGGCCACTATGCGACCTCTCCATCAATAATAGGAACAAAATTTGCCCCTATTATATCTCATTTTGATAATATTAGCAAGTTAATTTTAAAATCTGGCCTCCACACGATAAATCACTTGACCCTTGTTAGAGAATTTTTCCTCATACTCTGTCATAACATTACCTTCATAGTCACTAGCATGTAAATCCAACCAAACTTGTTTTAATAACATACCATATTGTGAAAAACTTGCCAGACTATACTCAAATAAACCACGATTATCTGTCTTAAAATGAATTTCACCGTTTTTAGGCAAGATTTGTTTATAGGTATCTAGAAAACTCTTATAAGTTAGACGACGCTTCTCATGACGTTTTTTAGGCCAAGGATCACTAAAGTTAAGATACATCAAATCAACTTCACCATCAGCAAAATAATTAGTCAAGCTAGAACCATCAACTAATAACAACTTCACATTTGGCAAATCAGCTTCCAAAACCTTATCCAAAGCATAACTCAAAACCGATAATTGAATATCAATCCCAATATAATTAATATGAGGATTTTGTGCTGCCATCCCTGTGATAAAACGTCCTTTACCTGATCCAACTTCAATATGAATAGGATGGTCATTGCCAAAAACCTCATGCCAATGGCCCTTAGCTTCTTCTGGGTTTGTAATAACGTACTGAGGATGATTAGCCAATAAATCCTCAGCACCTTTACGTTTTCTCATGCGCATAATTAAAACTGCTCCCTAAATTTGCGTAATGCATAAATTTTCTTGTTAACGTATTCCATATCTCCAATTGCAAAAAATTTCACAATTTCAGACAGATAATTAAATTGTCCATACCACTTAACCTTACTCAAAACCTCTTCAGGAGTATGGTAGCCATAATAGTGTAGCCAAGTCTTCCAATTCTGACGTGGGATATAGTGGCTGAGCAAATAAGCAATGTCATACATCCGATCTGTTAGACGAACAGAATCCCAATCAACCAAATAAATCAGACCACTTGTGGTAATCACCCAGTTACTATGTTTCACATCACCATGAACAATAGTAGCTTGATCTTGCTCAAACTCTGGCAAGGTTTTTCTTAATTCTTGAGCGACAGATTGTAAAAAGGAATTTTTTTGAATGTCAATCGGTGCACTAGCTTGCCAACTTGTTAGCAAATCATATGGATTTTCGATTTTATAGTTTAGTTGTAACAACTGATTCACAAGATGACGTGATTTATGTAAACGTAACAAAATATGCACAATTTGCTTACTAGTCATATCCTCTTTGGTTAAAATCCGTCCTTGTAACCATTCTTGAGCCGTCATCATGCCACCATTAGCTTGACGTTTTGCCCATAATAGTTGAGGAGCAATTTGTTCTTTGGCTAGGGCTGCTAAGATTGGTGTCGTATCCATTTTAACAAAGATGCGCTGGCCGTCTGGATAAGTCCCAATAAAGGCTTTACCACTTTTGCCTTTTAAAGGCGTCAATTCTAAATTATTTTCTTCCAATGACACCTACTCCTCCTTCTAAAACAACAGTATTATTTATTTTACTCGTTTTGACGAACTTAGTCAACAATCTTTCTGATTTTATAAGCTAAATAGATTTCAACCAGTACCACTTGGCCTAAAATCAACCCTAAACTAAACCATGAAAAACCTGTAGCCATTACTTCAAAAAGAACAAGGACATAAGCTAAGCCTCTTAGGACATTCAACAAGCCCTTCTTTTTATCAGATATTTCTAATGGAAATAAACGCGGAGCATAGGTGTAATCATAAGCATCATATAAGCCTAAAAGCTGGAATAATAGTAAATAATTTAGTGTCAGAGTCAAACCAACTGCCAGTAATTTTTGAGGAAGAAAAAGTAACACTAAGAGGGAGATAAAAAACAGGCGAAGTGTTAAACCAAAATAATCTCCTGTGCGAAATAAGGCTCTAATCAGAAGATTTTCCCAAGTCAATCGGTGAGCTTGAGGCATAAAAAATAAGAGCCGATCTAAATAACCCCTTCTTTTAACGCTTGTTGTGACGCCCTTAACCGTCGTAAACAAGGCAAAAAAACTTAAAATTCTACGTTGGCGCTTATTCTCAATCGCTATTACCCGATCCCAGTTCAAGAAGTTCCCCTCAACACTTGCTTTTTTTCTATAATGACTGATGACGTAACGTAAAAGTATCAGACTCATCACAAACAAAATAAAGTGGATAAGCGATAAACCCAATTTTAAAAATAAAGGTAAGACTAAAACTAAGATCGCCGTTTGAAGGGCTGAATAAGTCCAAAAACTACTCCGATAGGCCTTACGAACTTCTCTTATTACCTCTTCTTCTTTTGTCAGAAAGTAGAGCTTATCGGCCTCCTGAACATAAGTGGCAGGTACACCTAAAAAAGGTAATAGCAAGGAGATGGAAAATAAAACAAGCGCAATAGGGTACGGATTCTTAGGAAAGTTTTGCAATAATTGGCTGTATTGTACCAATACAAATCCTAGTAGAAGCATTAAGACTAAAACAAAGTGATCATTCAAGACATACCGCAGATACTTCAAGGATTGCTGTCTAAAAACGTGTCGCCTTTTTCTAAAAGCATTTTCTACCATTTTAAGCCTCTTTCGTCAATTTCATATAAATGGCCGTCAAATCTGCTTCAGGATCTCCAAATTGTTGACGAAGTTCTTCCAAACTACCATTAGCTCTAACTTCTCCTTTATGAAGAATGACAAAGCGATCGCACATTTTCTCCGCTGAATCTAGCACATGAGTGGACATTAAGATAGACTTGCCAGCTTTCTTTTTTTCAGCTAATAACCTTGTCAAATCTGCGATGGCAATGGGATCTAATCCCAAAAACGGCTCATCCACAATCAACAAACTCGGATCAACCAATAAGGCGCAGATAATCATCACCTTTTGCTTCATGCCCTTAGAAAAATTAACAGGAAACCAATCGAGGCGATCGGTCAAGCGAAAAAGATCAAGTAACTCCTTTGCTTGGTCCATGGCTTTTTTATCGTCTAGATCATAAGCCATAATGACCGTTTCAAGATGCTCTTTTAACGTCAATTCTTCATATAAAATTGGGGTTTCTGGGATCAAAGCTACTTTCTTTCGATAAGCTGCTAAATCATCAGACAAACGTAATCCATCAATACTAATCGTTCCTTGATAAGGTTGTAATAATCCGATAATTTCATTTATGGTGGTTGATTTTCCAGCCCCGTTCAAACCAATCAGGCCAACCAATTCTCCATCTGCTACTTCAAAAGAAATATTTTTTAAAACAGGAATATTGACATATCCCCCTGTTAGATTTTCGATTTTTAACATAAGTTTTCTCACTAAAATTTGATATAATCATTATAACAAAAAGACTTAACTAAAGGAGAAATCAATATGGAGAATTGTATTTTTTGTCAAATTATTGCTGGAGAAATTCCATCATCTAAAATTTATGAAGATGATCAAGTGCTAGCCTTTTTAGATATTTCTCAAACAACCAAAGGTCACACCTTAGTGGTTCCAAAAACACACGCTAGAAATACACTTGAGATGACTGAAGAGGCTGCGTCACAATTATTCAGTCGTATCCCTAAAATTGCCCGCGCCGTTCAATCTGCTACACAGGCTAAGGGGACGAATATTATTGCTAATAACGAGGAAATTGCAGGTCAAACCGTTTTTCATACACATATCCACCTTGTTCCTCGATTTGATGAAAACGATGGCATCGCTATTCACTACACTACACACGAGCCTGACTTTACAGCCCTAGCTGAGTTAGCTAAAACAATTTCCAAAGAGGTGATTTAATTGAAACTATCCCATTTTGCCTTAATCAGTGGGTCAGCTGTTCTTGCCTATATCCTTTATAAAAAAAGAGACCACATCACACAATTTGCTCAAGAAGGTCTTAAAAATTTAGATGAAGCTAAAACGGATTTAGACAATATCCAAAACAACCTTTCTATTATCCAAGAGCAAACACAATTACTCCAAAAATACGGTCAAGATTTTCAGCAAAAATGGCGGTATTTTGAAAAGGAAAAAGATGCCCATATCTCTGAAATCAATCGCATTCTAGGACACTATCAAAAAACAAACTCATAAAAATATCCCCTGACAGAAAATTCTGTCAGGGGATATTTTTATGAAAGACTACTGAATCGGTTGTAAAGTAGCTGTATCTTGATAAGTTTGTTGATATTGACCAACTGACGACGGAGCTTCTTGATAAACAGTGCTTGGAGTATAAGTCTGATCGGCTACAGTCTGATCTGAAGAATACGAATCTGTTACAAAATCCTCTGAATAAGCACTGCTACCCTCTAAACTTCCACCATAGTAATCTTCATATAAGATCGCCGTCGTTGTCAAAGTTTTACTAGTTTTAAGTCCTAGTGCTTTCTTAATACGATTCTGAACAGTTAATAAATGTTCAGAAGTGACTAGCTGATAAGAACCGCCATTAATGGTAGCATCTTCACCTTTTAGCTGGTAGGTCTTGATATTTTTCAAAGCATCACTATAGCCTAACAAGCTTGGAATGGTTGAAGAGCTAATTTCAATATTAGTCTGCATATTGCCACTAACTGCTTTTAAAATGTCCTTGTACTTGCTCACACTATCTAAGGCTAAGACCTTCTTGACCACTTTGGTGATGACCTCTCGTTGACGACGTTGACGACCATAATCTCCCTCAGGATCATCATAACGCATACGTGCATAAACCAAAGCTTGATCTCCATTGATATGATGTGTCCCTGGTTCAACAGTTGCCGTATAAGCAGGTTCATTTGCTTCAATAGAAATAGGGAAATCAAAATCATTTGTCACGGTAATCCCACCTACCGCATCAACAAGCTGTACCAAACCTTCCATATTAATTTGAATATATTTATCGATGGTGATATCTAACATATCTTGAATGGTCATAATCGCCATTTGGGCTCCTCCAGCCGCATAGGCTGTATTTAGCTTCGCCTCAGAATTTGTGGCTTCATTATTTTTAGGTCCAGAAAGATTAATTAAAATATCACGCTCTAAACTGGTCATAGTTGTCTGATTTGTTTTAGGATTTATAGTTAACAGGATCATAGAATCACTATTTCCTTCCCATTTCGATGTTCGATCAGCAGAGCCTGTATCAACTCCCATTAACAAGATAGAAAAAGGCTTTGTCTGCTTAATAACATCCTGACTCCCCGAATTTTCTGAGGTATTAAAATCCTTAAACGTTTTTGATAACTCCTCCGTTGAAAAACCATAAATATTAGAAGTATAGACTCCTAGTGCAACCAAACTAAGTGTAAAAATTGCACCCAACATTAACAAAATTTTTCTACCAATTTTCATACGACTCTCTAATTTATCAGCTTACTCATCAAGTAAACATCTAAAAACTCCCCATCTTTTGTTTTTATGCCACGTTTTTTCAAACCTTCTATCTCAAAACCAAACTTTTCATAAATATGGATAGCCCGTTTATTGCGCTTTTGAACTGTCAGCTCCAAGCGCCTAATCTCCCCTGATTCTTCCGCCCAAGTCATAGCCGTATCTAAAAGAATTTGCCCGATACCGTAATTCCAATAATCCCTTTTGACCGCTATAAAAACATCACCTATATGGGATAAGGCGGGATCTTCTTCTCCTTTAATATTAATCAGTCCCAAAATAGTCTCTTGTGTTTTAGCCACAAGACAAATATTATTGTTCGACACACTAGACCATTCTAGAAAATCTTTCAATGCTTCTTTTGTGAAAGAAGAACTAGGAGTCTGCCAGGCAATATAATCTGTCTCTTCTTTAATGAGTAATAAGGCTTCTAATAATGCTTCTGCAACAAGTGGACTGGCTTCCACAATATCTAAGGTCGTCTCTGTCATACAAGTTCTCCAATGATTGCTTTGGAACGTGGTCCATTTGCAGATAGACTTACACAACGACCATCGTCAACCTTGCGGATTACAACCTCTAGATAATCATTTGGTAAGCTATCATTAAGAAGCTCTCCCCACTCAATCACTGTGACACCCTGACCAAAAATAAATTCATCTAAATCAATAGAATCAGGATCATCTCCAATACGATAGACGTCTAAATGATATAAGGGAAGTTGCCCTTCATATTCACGAACTATAGTGTAGGTGGGGCTTTTAATCATTTGGGTGATCCCCAAACCACGCGCCAAGCCTTTGGTCAAGGTTGTCTTTCCAGCACCCAGATCTCCTGTTAATACTACTACATCTTGTTTTTTTAGAATACGGCCTATATTTTCACCAAGGGCCATCAATTCTTCTTCGTTATGACTTTTAAACATAAGGAAATTATATCAGAATTCTCTTTCTAATGCCACAGCTAAAAGAAAGCAAGAAAAAAAGAGAAGCTCAAGCTTCTCTTCAAACATCCTATAATATGGCTAAGATAACAAAGTTTAAAATAAATAAACCAGTTGCCACCCACAAAATAGGGTGAATCTCTTTAGATTTTCCAGTAGCTACTTTAACCAAGCAATAGAAAATAAATGCCGCTGCAATCCCGTATGAAATCGAATAGCAAAGTGCCATAAAGAAGGCTGCAAAGAAAGCTGGTAAAGCTTCTTCAAAGTTTTGCCAATCAACATCTAGGAATGAAGATACCATCATCACACCAACAATGATCAAGGCTGGTGCAGTGGCCGCTGCTGGCACAACGCCAATAAATGGCAAGATAAGAATAGAAAGTAAGAAACAAACTGCTGTAGAAACAGCTGTTAAACCAGTACGCCCACCAGCTGAGATACCTGCTGCTGATTCAACATAAGTCGTCGTATTAGATGTTCCAAAAATAGCACCGATAGATGTTCCAATCGCATCTGCGAAAAGGGCACGGTCCATCTTGGAATTAAACCCTGTGCTATTTTCAAGCGCTGCTTCATCTTCTGCTGAGAAGATTCCTGTTTTACGGCCTGTTCCAATAAAGGTTCCTAGAGTATCAAAGGTATCTGAAAGACTAAAGGCAAAAATCGTCATCAAAACCAGAGGTAAACGACTAGAATCACTAAAGAGTGAACTCATACCACCAAAGGCAGCAAGGAAAGTTGTTCCCAACTCTTTAAACCCTGTACCAATATGATTGTTAGCAAAATCAATTGCTGATAGGTCAACTACTCCCATAGGAATACCGATCAATGTCGTCACAACAATCCCCAAAAGAATACCACCACGAACATTTTTAATGACCAAAAATGCTGTTAAAATTAACCCAATGACTGCCAGTAAAACACTTGGATCCGTAAAGGTTGAAATAGCTGGGACAACACCACCATTACCAAAAACAGATGACACACCATTTTCAAATGTTTTTGCCGTTGCATCTGCTGGTGCGACACCATTGACTGTAATGATGTTACTTGCAGAGGTTGAGAAGGTAATCAAATTAGCATTTTTAAATCCTAGGTAGGCAACAAAAACACCGATCCCTCCACCAATAGCATGTTGTAAACTAACTGGTATAGCCTTAATAATGCTTTTACGCACCTTAGTTACTGTGATAAAGATGTTAAACAAACCACAGATAAAGACCATAGCTAGCGCTTCTTGCCAAGAAAAGCCTAAACCAAAAACAACCGTATAAGTAAAGAAAGCATTTAACCCCATACCTGGTGCTAAAGCATAAGGGACATTAGCAAAGAGTCCCATAATTAAGGTTGAAATAACACTAGCGATAATCGTTGCTAGAAAAACAGCTTGTGTCGGCATCCCTGCTGCACCCAAAATAGATGGGTTGATAAAGAGAATGTACGACATTGCAAAGAAAGTAGTAATACCAGCAAAAATTTCTGTACGAACTGTGGTATTATGCTCTTTTAAGTTAAAAAACTTTTCCATTTGATTTGGATTCTCCTTTTTTCCGAACATTATTCAATTATACAAAAAAAACATTCCTTTTTCAAGGAATGTTTCTCCTTTTTTATTCTTTCTCTGCAAATACCAAGACCATTATCTGGATAAAGGTAAATCCTAAAATAAAAGGTAGCGCCTCCCACGAAACCACTTCTACTATTTCCTTAACAACAATCATCGGACGAGTAAAAATATCCCATGAATTTAATCTAGCATAACGTCCAATATGAATCGCAAAACTCGAAATAAATGATAAGCCACCAATGGCCAACAATCGTAAAACATAAGACTGTAGCTTAAACGCTTCAAAAATTAAGCGAACACTTTCAACACCAGCCATAACCCCAAAAAAGATACTAGGCACATAGAGCATAAATAAAATCATACTCTCTCTTTGCCACAAAACGGTGCTGGCAAAGTGCATATGTACAATATCTGTTACCATATAAAACGTATTAGGATAAAAAAATAGCCACAGTCCTGTCGCAATAACCTTTAAAATCCCTTGTTTACTCCAATGCGCTATCACTGCAAAATCTAGTGCCACTAAGGCTAAAAACATATTCCAAATAAGGTTTGGTCCTTGCAAATTATAACGTAAAATACTTGCTGAAATCAGCATAAAAAATAAATGAATCAATAAATTTTTCTTCATATTTAATTACTCCTAAACGAACCTTTCTTTAATAGATATTATAACACACTTCATCTAACTTTATCTTCATCCTTATTTTTGATATAATAAGCCCATGACAAAAAAAGTAATTGCTATTGACTTGGATGGTACCTTATTACAAAGTGATAATACCATCTCTAACTATACTATCGAAACCATTAAGAAAATCCAAGAACAAGGACACCTCGTCATTATTACCACGGGACGTCCTTACCGCATGGCTATTGAATATTACAAAATATTAGGCTTAACAACTCCTATGATTAATTTCAATGGCTCACTGACTCATATTCCTGAAAAAAAATGGGAATGGGAGCATAGCATCAAAATTGATAAGAAGTATCTCTTTGAAGTTCTAAAACACGAAAAAAGTTTTGAGATGGACTTCATTGCCAGTGAATACCGCAAAAATTTCTACGTCACTAACCATCACCCAGATACTATAAAACCAGAACTATTTGGTGTTAAGAAAGTGACACCAAATATGGTATTGATTCCAGAAAAAATTACTCGTGATCCTAATGCTCTTTTGATGCAAACGCGTGCTAAAGATAAATACCAATTGGCTTTAGATATTAAAAAGCACTTAAATGATGCTATCGAAGTTGATTCTTGGGGTGGGCCACTTAATATTCTTGAATGCTCTCCTAAAGGAGTCCACAAAGCATACGCACTCCATTATCTCTTAAAAGCCTTAAATAAATCTCAAGATGATTTGATTGCCTTTGGTGACGAGCATAATGACACCGAGATGCTAGCTTTTGCCAAAGTAGGTTATGCTATGAAAAATGCTAACAAGATCCTTCTTCCTTACGCAGACCAAATGACAGATTTTGATAATAATCAAGATGGGGTTGCCAAACAATTAGAAAAGTTGTTTTTGTAGAATATTTTTAATATTTTATTTTTTTCTCTGAAATAGGCTTAATAAGGGACTTTTTCCAACTTTATTAAGTCTATTTTTCTGTCATCATTTTGATAATTTATGAAATAATTTGCAAAACTTCTTGACTTTTAGTTGAAAACGCTTTAAAATTGTTTTGTTCTCATCTTTCATTGGGATCTCTAAGAATTGCCTTGATCGGTGACTGGAGATTATTTTTAGATATTCTAGTGAAAAAATTTAAATAAGGAGGAAGAACAAGAATGGGTATCGGAATCGTTATCGCAAGCCATGGTGAATTTGCTGCTGGCATTCATCAATCTGGTTCTATGATCTTTGGCGATCAAGAAAAAGTACAAGTTGTCACTTTTATGCCAAGCGAAGGACCTGATGATTTATATGCTAAGTTCAACACTGCCATTGCTGCATTTGATGCTGATGATGAGGTATTAGTTCTAGCTGACCTTTGGAGTGGGTCTCCATTTAACCAAGCTAGCCGTGTCGCAGGAGAGAATCCTGACCGAAAATTTGCCATCATCACAGGTCTCAACTTACCTATGCTGATTCAAGCTTACACTGAGCGTATGATGGATGCCAACGCTGGTGTAGAGCAAGTCGCAGCAAACATCATCAAAGAAGCTAAGGATGGTATCAAAGTCCTTCCTGAAGAACTTCAACCGGAAGAAGCTAGTGCTGCCCCTACAGAAACTGCCGCACCTCAAGGAGCTATCCCTGAAGGAACAGTTATTGGAGATGGTAAACTAAAAATCAATCTTGCCCGTATCGACACACGTCTTTTACACGGTCAGGTTGCAACAGGGTGGACACCTGCTTCTAAAGCAGACCGTATCATTGTGGCTTCAGACTCTGTTGCAAAAGATGATCTTCGTAAGCAACTGATTAAACAAGCTGCTCCTGGTAATGTCAAAGCAAATGTTGTTCCAATTAAGAAATTGATTGAGGTCTCAAAAGATCCTCGTTTTGGGAATACACATGCTCTCATTCTCTTTGAAACACCTCAAGAAGCCCTCGAAGCGATTGAAGGTGGAGTTGATATCAAAGAGCTAAACGTCGGCTCAATGGCGCACTCTACAGGAAAAACAATGGTCAACAACGTTCTCTCTATGGACAAGGATGATGTTGCAACCTTTGAAAAACTCCGTGATTTAGGTGTCAAATTTGATGTCCGTAACTAACCAAACGACTCTAAAAAAGACTTGTTTGAGCTCATCAATAAAGCTAACGTTCAATAAATTTTTCATCTACCAAAACGAAAGGATTACATAACATGTCAGATATTTCAATTATTTCTGCGATTTTGGTCGTTATTGTTGCCTTCTTAGCAGGTCTTGAAGGTATCCTCGACCAATTCCAATTCCACCAACCAATCATTGCCTGTACCCTTATCGGTCTTGTAACAGGACACCTCGAAGCTGGAGTTATGCTTGGTGGATCACTTCAATTAATCGCTCTTGGATGGGCTAATATCGGAGCTGCTGTAGCTCCTGATGCTGCGCTAGCATCTGTAGCAGCTGCTATTATCCTTATTAAAGGTGGAGACTTCTCACGTGACGCTATCGGTGTGGCACAAGGGGTTGCTATTCCACTTGCCGTTGCAGGTCTTTTCCTTACAACACTTGTTCGTACAGTATCTGTTTCACTTGTTCATGGTGCAGATAAAGCGGCTAAAGAAGGAAATATTGCTGGTGTAGAACGTTTCCACTTAATGGCACTTGCTCTTCAAGGTCTTCGTATCGCTATCCCAGCAGCTCTTCTTCTTGCTATTCCTACTGAAGCAGTCCAATCAGCTCTTGAAGCGATGCCTGATTGGTTGATTGGTGGTATGAACGTTGGTGGTGGTATGGTGGTTGCCGTAGGTTATGCTATGGTTATCAACATGATGGCTACCCGTGAAGTATGGCCATTCTTTGCACTTGGTTTTGTATTTGCTGCTATCGGTGACATCACCCTTATCGGTCTTGGTGCTATCGGTGTTGCCATCGCTCTTATCTACCTCAATCTTTCTAAAAAAGGTGGATCAGGTAATGGCGGTGGATCTACTTCAAATGATCCAATCGGCGACATTTTAGAAGATTACTAAGAGAAGGGAGATCTATCATGTCAGAAAAAATTCAACTTTCAGTAGCTGATCGTAAAAAAGTTTGGTGGCGTTCTACCTTCCTTCAAGGTTCTTGGAACTATGAACGTATGCAAAACTTGGGTTGGGCCTACGCACTTATCCCAGCTATTAAAAAACTCTATACTACTAAAGAAGAACAAGCGGCTGCACTTGAGCGTCATATGGAATTCTTTAACACACACCCATATGTTGCTGCTCCTATTATGGGGGTAACCCTTGCTTTTGAAGAAGAAAAAGCAAACGGAGCTGAAATTGATGATGCTGCTATCCAAGGGGTTAAAATCGGTATGATGGGACCTCTTGCTGGTATCGGAGATCCAGTATTCTGGTTTACAGTACGTCCTATCCTTGGTGCACTGGGTGCTTCACTTGCTGTCAGTGGTAATATCATGGGACCTATCCTCTTCTTCGTTCTATGGAATGCTATCCGTATGGCTTTCTTATGGTACACTCAAGAATTTGGTTATAAAGCTGGTTCTGAAATTACTAAAGATATGTCTGGTGGTATCCTACAAGATGTTACCAAAGGAGCTTCTATCCTAGGGATGTTTATCCTGGCTGCACTGGTACAACGTTGGGTATCTATCAACTTTGCCTTCAACGTTTCATCTGTACAATTAGATGAAAAAGCTTATATCCACTGGGATGAGCTCCCTGAAGGTGGAGAAGGTATTCGTCAAGCCTTTGAACAAGTTGGTCAAGGATTGTCTCAAACGCCTGAAAAAGTGACAACTTTCCAACAAAACTTAGACTCACTTATTCCTGGTTTGATGGGACTTCTTCTAACTTTCCTATGTATGTGGTTGCTTAAGAAAAAAGTATCACCAATTACTATTATTATTGCACTCTTTATCGTTGGTATCGCAGCGCGTTTCTTCGGTATCATGTAATTAAAAGAGATTGGAACTTTATGCTCCAATCTCTTTTTGTTCCCCTAGTATTTTTGGTAAAATAGATAAAAACGAAAGGAGTACATATGGCACAATCACTCAATAAAACAGTTAGCCTACAAACAACAGGGGTTTCTTATATGACCGCTGCAGGAGGTAAGGTCGGAAAATTCCTTCTTGGTGATAAAGCCTTAGAATTTTATCCAGATAGTAATGTCGAGCGCTACATTCAAATTCCTTGGAATACTATCATTCAAATTGGAGCTAACGTTAGTGGCAAAAAAGTTAGCCGACATTTTGAAGTTTATACAGATAGTGGCAAGTTTCTCTTTGCCTCTAAAGACTCAGGTAAAATTTTAAAGATTGCTCGTGATGCTATTGGAAATGATAAGGTTGTTCGTTTCCCTACACTCTTACAAAAAATTGGACAGCTGTTTGCAAAAAAAGAAAAAAATTAGTATAATGGTAGAAACGGATAAGTAACTCTGCTACTTTTGCAGAAAGCCTGCGGTTGCTGCGAGCAGGTAAAGGAAACGAGTGAAATTCTACCGTTCATTTAACAATATGATAACCATTAAGTGCACTAAGGTGAAGCTGGATGGAACCGCGCATGAGCGTTCCAGCAACTAACTTGAGTGTGCTTATTTTTATATAAAATAGAAAGGATGATTCCATTACCCCTACGAGAGAAAATGGAATCAGGGCTATAACAAAATCCTAAAAAGCCCT
>CAMCQB010000012.1 GCA_945876895.1 uncultured Streptococcus sp. | reverse complement strand
TCATCAAGAAAAACGGTGGTAATGCTTAATTGCTACTAAGGACTGGATTTTCCGGTCCTTTTTCTATAAAAAGAGTAGCTAGGTCTTGCTATTTTGGCGGATAAGTTATATAATGAAAATGTTGAAAAAGTAACCTGTATGCTTACAAGTTAAAATTTTCACAAAAGGATTAAAAGGCTTGCCTTTTAAAATATAGAACTCGATTTTCATAAGGAGGAAATCATTCATGGTAGTTAAAGTTGGTATTAACGGTTTCGGACGTATCGGTCGTCTTGCTTTCCGCCGTATCCAAAACGTAGAAGGTGTTGAAGTAGCACGCATCAACGACCTTACAGATCCAAACATGCTTGCACACTTGTTGAAATACGACACAACTCAAGGTCGTTTCGACGGTAGCGTTGAAGTTAAAGAAGGTGGATTCGAAGTTAACGGTAAATTCGTTAAAGTTTCTGCAGAGCGCGAACCAGCAAACATCGATTGGGCTACTGACGGTGTAGAAATCGTTCTTGAAGCAACTGGATTCTTTGCTTCTAAAGCTGCAGCTGAACAACACATCCATGAAAATGGTGCTAAAAAAGTTGTTATCACTGCACCTGGTGGAAACGATGTTAAAACAATCGTTTACAACACTAACCACGAAATCCTTGATGGTACTGAAACAGTTATCTCAGGTGCTTCATGTACTACAAACTGTTTGGCACCAATGGCTAAAGCTCTTCAAGACAACTTCGGTGTTGTTGAAGGTTTGATGACAACTATCCACGCTTACACTGGTGACCAAATGATCCTTGACGGACCACACCGTGGTGGTGACCTTCGTCGTGCGCGCGCTGGTGCTGCAAACATCGTTCCTAACTCAACTGGTGCTGCTAAAGCTATCGGTCTTGTTATCCCAGAATTGAACGGTAAACTTGACGGTGCTGCACAACGCGTACCTACTCCAACAGGTTCTGTAACTGAATTGGTTGCTGTTCTTGAGAAAAACGTAACTGTTGATGAAATCAATGCTGCTATGAAAGCTGCTGCTAACGATTCATATGGTTACACTGAAGACCAAATCGTATCTTCAGATATCGTAGGTATCTCATACGGTTCATTGTTTGACGCAACTCAAACTAAAGTTCTTGATGTTGACGGTAAACAATTGGTTAAAGTTGTTTCATGGTACGACAACGAAATGTCATACACTTCACAACTTGTACGTACTCTTGAGTACTTTGCAAAAATCGCTAAATAATTTTATTTAGTATCAAAAGAGGCTTCGGCCTCTTTTTTTGTTATGAAAACAGACAGTTAGAAGCTATCGCTTTTACAATTTTTGTGATATAATTAACCTGTATAAAAAATTTTTTAAGGAGTCTAACAAATGGCTAAATTGACTGTTAAAGACGTTGATTTGAAAGGGAAAAAAGTTCTTGTCCGTGTTGACTTTAACGTTCCTTTGAAAGATGGCGTCATCACTAACGACAACCGTATCACTGCGGCTCTTCCTACAATCAAGTACATCCTTGAGCAAGGTGGACGTGCGATTCTTTTCTCTCACCTTGGGCGTGTAAAAGAAGAAGCTGATAAAGAAGGTAAATCATTGGCTCCTGTAGCAGCTGACTTGGCAGCTAAATTGGGTCAAGATGTTGCTTTCATCGCTGGTGCTACTCGTGGCGCTGAATTGGAAGCAGCTATCAATGCTTTGGAAGATGGACAAGTTCTCCTTGTTGAAAACACTCGTTTCGAAGATGTTGATGGTAAGAAAGAATCTAAAAACGATCCAGAACTTGGTAAGTACTGGGCTTCACTTGGAGATGGCATCTTCGTTAACGATGCATTTGGTACTGCACACCGTGCACACGCATCAAACGTTGGTATCTCAGCAAACGTAGAAAAAGCAGTAGCTGGTTTCCTTTTGGAAAACGAAATTGCTTACATCCAAGAAGCTGTTGAAACTCCAGAGCGTCCATTCGTAGCAATCCTTGGTGGTTCAAAAGTATCTGATAAGATCGGTGTTATCGAAAACCTTCTTGAAAAAGCTGATAAAGTTCTTATCGGTGGTGGTATGACTTACACATTCTACAAAGCTCAAGGTATCGAAATCGGTAACTCACTTGTAGAAGAAGACAAATTGGATGTCGCAAAAGAATTGCTTGAAAAATCAAATGGTAAATTGATCTTGCCAGTTGACTCAAAAGAAGCAAACGCATTTGCAGGTTACACTGAAGTTCGCGACACTGAAGGCGAAGCTGTTTCAGAAGGCTTCCTTGGTCTTGACATCGGTCCTAAGTCAATCGCTAAGTTTGACGAAGCCTTGACTGGTGCGAAAACAGTTGTTTGGAACGGACCTATGGGTGTATTTGAAAACCCAGACTTCCAAGCTGGTACAATCGGTGTGATGGACGCTATCGTGAAACAACCAGGCGTAAAATCAATCATCGGTGGTGGTGACTCAGCAGCAGCAGCTATCAACCTTGGCCGTGCAGACAAGTTTTCATGGATCTCAACAGGTGGTGGTGCTTCAATGGAACTCCTAGAAGGTAAAGTACTTCCAGGTCTTGCAGCTCTTACTGAAAAATAGGCGGTAAGTCAGCTCAAAATATCTGGGGGATATTTTGAGGTTGGAAATAGAAGAAGCGAAGCTTCTGTCAAAAATGATTAAGTAGCTTGTCACTTTTGTTTTTATTGGGTGACAACTTCAAATAGTCCACTGGACTATTTGAACCCCGAAAGGCTGAATAGGTTGGTCACAAGCGTAGCAAAGTGAACTGCCATTCAGCTACTGCGTATGAACGACGAAAAGAGTTGGGTTACCAACTTCTTTTCTAGTGCAAAAGCTAAAATGCAACGGATTTCCGTTGCATTTTGTGCATCATGTAGAGTTTTTACGATATTGGGCGAGTTAGAAAGTCTAGCAAGGTGAAAAAATACTAGGCCTTGCTACATTGACTGGAAAAATAAATTTGGTATCTACTGTTTCTGTAAAATTTTTATTTTGTAGAAAAGGGAGTGGGAAAGAACTCGACCAGTCTAAAAAGAGTTCGTCTTCCCACCCCCGCACAGTTGATTAGGTCAGATTTGGAGTGTAAAACACGAACAAATCTGCCAATCAACCACTGCGCTGAGATGTTGACACGAACTCTGAGAAGCGAGGCTGGACTTTCTGCCCAGCCTCTTTTTGATTACTTAGAAGGGAAGAAGCGGTATATTTAATCAGATTCTGCTTGGTTGATTTAAGTCTAGAAATTATTGTAGGCCTCTCTAGAAGTGGACAACAGAGCGCACATATTTAGTTTTAGACAGATAGTGTCAATGTTTGAGTAGGAGAGATTATGTGTGTCTAGTTAGTTGCACTTATCTATGATTTCAACCCAATTACCTTTTTTAAGAAATTATTTGAGAGCTGGTTGTCAGACTAGGTAGTCTAGAGGGGAATGGAGTTATTTTTTGTCAAAGTTATTTGAATTTGAATGCCTCAAAACTCTAACTTCGTGTTACAATAAAATTATGTTTAAGAATAATCGATTTGATCCTAAGAAGTTTAAATTAGGAATGCGGACCACCAAGACAGGACTAGCTGTTTTCTTGGTATTGTTGTTATTTGGTTTATTAGGCTGGGAAGGTTTGCAGATTGGAGCGTTGACGGCTGTTTTTAGCTTAAGAGAAGACTTTGATAAGAGTGTTTCTTTTGGGGCGTCTCGTATTTTGGGAAACGCAATTGGTGGGGCATTGGCTCTTGTTTTTTTTGTCATCAATAGCTATTTTTCAGGGGCATTTTGGGTGACATTGTTCTTAGTCCCTATTTTAACCATGTTAACTATTATGTTTAATGTGGCTTTTAACAATAAAGCGGGGATTATTGGCGGAGTATCTGCCTTGTTGATTATCACTTTATCTATTCCCTCCCATGATACCATTTTATACGTCTTTGCACGGATTTTTGAAACTTTTGTAGGTGTTTTTATTGCCATTATGGTGAATTCTGACATTGATCGCTATAAACAAATGGTTAAAAATAGAAAAAAATAAATATATGTCAGAAAAACTAACATATGGGGTTGACATGTCAAAATTTTCAGAATATAATAGCTACTAAGAGAAAGGAGTTTGTCATGAAAGAAAAAGAATTGAGACGTTCAATGGCAGTTTTCCCAATGGGCTCTGTTATGAAATTGACCGATTTGTCTGCTAGGCAGATCCGCTATTATGAAGATCAAGGCTTGCTAACACCAGATCGTAGTTCGGGCAATCGTCGGCTTTACTCATTGAATGATATGGACATCCTTCTCGAAATCAAAGATTTTTTAGATGAGGGGCTTAATATAGCGGCAATAAAAAAAGAGTACGCAGACCGAGAAATACAATCTCAGAAAAGGCAACATGCTCTTACCGATGAGGATGTACGGCGTATTTTGCATGATGAGTTGCGTAATCAAGGTCGTTTTGCAAGTCCAACCAGTATATTTCGTTAGTTTTCGTATAGTTTTATACGAGATATAAATTTTTATTTTTCTAAAATTAAAAGGAGACCACTTATGGCAATCACTGCAGCTGATATCAAACACGATATTAAAGAGAAAAATGTTACTTTTCTTCGCTTAATGTTTACAGATATTTTGGGAATCATGAAGAACGTTGAGATTCCAGCAACTGATGAACAAGTTGATAAGGTACTTTCAAATAAAGCGATGTTTGACGGCTCATCTATCGAGGGATTTGTACGTATCAATGAGTCAGATATGTACCTTTATCCAGATTTGGACACTTGGACCATTTTCCCATGGGGTGATGAAAATGGTCGTGTGGCAGGATTGATTTGTGATATTTATACAACAGAAGGTAAGCCATTTGCAGGAGATCCACGTGGAAACTTGAAAAAAGCCCTTCGTCATATGGAAGAAGTTGGTTTTAAATCGTTCAACTTGGGACCTGAGCCAGAATTTTTCCTTTTCAAAATGGATGAACAAGGCAACCCAACGCT
This sequence comes from uncultured Streptococcus sp., assembly GCA_945876895.1. GTDB lineage: Bacteria > Bacillota > Bacilli > Lactobacillales > Streptococcaceae > Streptococcus > Streptococcus porcorum. Next base: position 17,285 of record CAMCQB010000012.1, on the reverse strand, counting down.
TGAAGTAAATGATAAAGGTGGCTATTTTGATCTTGCCCCAACTGACCTTGCAGACAATACTCGTCGTGAGATTGTTAATGTATTGACTGAGATGGGATTTGAAGTAGAGGCGAGTCACCATGAGGTTGCTGTTGGTCAGCATGAGATTGACTTTAAATATGCTGATGTCTTGAAAGCTTGTGATAATATTCAAATCTTTAAGCTGGTTGTTAAGACAATAGCACGCAAGCACGGTTTGTATGCAACATTTATGGCAAAACCTAAGTTTGGTATCAATGGTTCTGGTATGCATTGTAATATGTCTCTTTTTGACAAAGATGGAAACAATGCTTTCTTTGATCCAGAAGATCCAAAAGGGATGCAATTATCAGAAACAGCTTACTATTTCCTTGGTGGCTTGATGAAACACGCTTATAGTTATACTGCTATTATGAACCCAACAGTTAACTCATATAAGCGTTTAGTACCAGGTTACGAAGCTCCAGTTTATATCGCTTGGGCAGGTAAAAACCGTTCACCATTGATTCGCGTTCCTGCTTCACGTGGTATGGGAACACGTCTAGAGTTACGTTCAGTGGACCCAACTGCTAATCCATATCTTGCTCTAGCTGTTCTTCTTGAATCAGGACTTGATGGTATTGAAAATAAAATTGAGGCTCCAGCTCCAGTTGAATCAAACATTTATGTAATGACTGAAGCTGAACGTAAAGAGGCAGGAATTGCTGATTTACCATCAACACTTCACAACGCTATTAAGGCACTTCAAGAAGATGAGGTTGTAACAGAGGCGCTAGGTACTCATATTACGACAAACTTTGTAGAAGCTAAGAAGATCGAATGGGCAAGCTATGCTACTTTTGTTTCACAATGGGAAGTTGATAACTACTTGGATCTGTATTAAAATAGCTAGATATCATCTATTGGGAGTGTGGAAATCCAACACGAAAAGTTGGTCTTCCTCCTCTCTTTCTTTTTTGGGAAAAATATAGAATATTCAGATGATTAAGATTGTTTGCTGGGGGAGAATAAACTTTGAAAAGATAAAATAATGACAAATTAAAAAGGGTTTAGATGATGAGGTTTTATAAGGAGTAAACATTATGAAAGAATCTGCCTTAAGAGCACAAGTAATAACGCTTTGGGACCTTTCTTTTGAATCAGATTAGAGTAGTCCTTCTTGCTTTTTTGTCTCATGAATTGATCCTCACCTTCTCTTGAGAATAGCGTTGGGGAGAGTTTTCTTAAATAAAACCGCTTTAACCTTAAAGTAGCTTATCTGGCAACTAAAGCCTAAAGTTCCTGTCACATTTTTAATATAATCGCTATTGCTTTGTCATATTGCTTGAGTATGATAGATTTATCAAAACGTGAGAGGAAATGATAATAATGTTTAAAAATAAAATGAAATCAACTTTAGCTTTAGCAGCTGTATCAGGAGCAGCAATTTTTACTGGCGCTTCAGCTAGTGCGGATCAATGGGGCGCTCCTTATGGACAGGACTATGGTTATTCACAAGCTCCTGTGGCTATTTATATGCCAGAGCAAGTAGCACAAACCTACGCTGGAGATAGCAACTATATAACAGCAGATACAACAAGTACAGTAGTGACTACCACAACAAGTAGCTCATCTAATAATACTTACCCTATTGGTCAATGTACTTGGGGTGTTAAAGAGTTGGCTTCATGGGCTGGAAATAACTGGGGAAATGCAGCTGATTGGGCGGCTAGTGCCGCTGCAGCTGGATTTACAGTAGGAACAACACCGCAGGTCGGTGCGATTGCGGTATGGAATGATGGTGGTTACGGCCACGTTGCCTATGTGACGGATGTTCAAAGTGCTAACAGTATTCAAGTATTAGAATCTAACTATAATGGGAATATGAGTATCGGCAATTATCGTGGCTATTTTGACCCAACGACAGCTCAAGGAACAGTATCTTACATCTATCCAAATGCTTAACAGGCTGGATAGGTGATAAACTAAAAAGAGGGATTAAGCTTGTGGCTTAATCTCTCTTTGGTTTATCTCTGAAGTTTTCTCATCAAACCTGCATTACATTAAGAAGAAGGAAAGAGAGCAGTCGGTTTTAAATTGTCCAATGGTATTGAGATTCCTGAAGAGTTTGAAGGTTAATTCAAGTTTGCTCGCCAATGTTCCAAATTAGCAGACGAAATCTGAGGGACATTCTTTGTGGTCAAAGGTGACTACTTGTAAGTAACAAAACTAGCTTGGAAGATTCCAGGCTAGTTTTGTTGTGTTTTGTACCATTCTCCCCAGTCCCACATAGAATCAAGGATGGGTTTCAAGGAATAACCTAGTTCGGTCAGAGAGTATTCCACACGGGGCGGGACTTCTGGATAGACCTGGCGTTTCACAATGCCTTTGGCTTCAAGGTCTCGCAGGTTGCTGGTCAGGACCTTCTGGCTAATGGAGCCAATGGAACGTTGTAATTCGCTAAAGCGTTTGGTGCCATCCATCAGATCGCGTAGGATGAGAATGTTCCACTTGCTACTAATCAGTAGCAAGGTTGTTTCAATAGGGCAAGCTGGCAAGTCTAATGGTAATTTTTTACTGGTCATAGCTTTCTCCAAAAATTTTTTCAAAAAACTTCAGTCTATTTTTCCTTGAAAGTACGCATTTCTTACCTTAAGATAACTACTGCACTTTAAGGTGCATACTTTCCAAAAGATACTGACAATGATAGTATATAATCATGGCATGAAAAATGCAAGAAGAAATTTACATGGAGGTCATTGATATGACAATTACAAGCAATGCATTCGACAAAGTTACCGTTCACACTTACACTGCTCCTGAAGATGGAGCAATGGTAAATACACATATTATTGAAACAGAGGCACACTTAATTGTGGTAGATACCCAGATGCTTCTACCATATGCTCATGAGGTGAAAACATTTGTAGATAGTCTGAAAAAACCAATTGAAATGGTCATCATTTCTCATGGACACCCAGACCATTGGTTCGGCACAGCTGTCTTTGAAGGGGAAAAAGTGTATGCGATTCAGGAAGTGTTGAATGAGATTCAAGAAACTGGACCAGCAGCGATCGAACGGAATAAGGCAGTTTTGGGAGATTTGGTTCCAAGCCAAGCAGTTATGCCGACGCTTGTTTTGGCTGAGGGTGATGTTACGCTCGATGGGGTTACGATTCGTGTGACAAAAGTGGCCGATACTGAAAGCAGTTTTATCACTACTTTGGAATTGGTTGAGCAAGAAGTTATCATTACACAGGATATTGTTTATAATAATGTTCATCTCTTTGTTGCCCAACAGGAGTTGGAAAATTGGAAAGCTGTTGTAGCGGATTTGAACAACCATAATTGGACTCTAGTGTTACCAGGGCATGGTCTGCCAACAACAAATGCAGTTTTTGGGCAAATGATTGACTATCTAAATCTAGCACAGAAAAGTTTAGCTCATGCAGAATCATTCAGTCAATACAAAGCAGCTATTATGACAGGTTTTCCAGACTACAAGGGTGAAGTATTGATAGACCTAAATGAACAATTTTTGGGTTTGAACTAATCGTTTAAAAGAGGATACCTGCCTCTTTTCTGCTTGGAGGAAACAATGAAACAAGAAAAAATTGATAGCGCCAAGAAATTGCTTGTAGAAGCGGATGCGATTGTGATTGGAGCGGGTGCTGGTCTGTCCAGTGCTGCGGGCTTGACCTACTCAGGACAACGTTTTGAGGAACATTTTGCCCCTTTTATCAAGGCCTATGGGCTGACAGATATGTATTCCGCTGGATTTTATCCCTTTGCGACTGAGGAGAAGAAGTGGGGCTACTGGAGCCAGCACCTCTACCTCGATTGCTATCAAACGGGTAGCTTACCACTCTATCAGGATTTGTATGAACTGGTGGCGGACAAGAATTACTTCGTCATCACGACCAATGTAGATAGTCAGTTTGAAAAGGCGGGATTTGACAAAGAAAAACTCTTTGAAGTTCAGGGAAATTTCGGGGAGTTTCAATGCTCGGTGCCTTGTCATGATGGCGTTTATAATAACCAAACAGCCTTGGAAATCCTGCTTGCCAACCGTCAGGGTTTGGAGGTTAGAAGTGAAGATATCCCCAAATGTCCTAAGTGTGGGGCAGACATGATGAGCCGCTTGAGAATTGACCATCGTTTTGTCGAAGATGCTACCTGGCATCGGCAAGAAAAGGCTTATCTGGATTTTTTGCAGGCCAATGCTGACAAGAACATTGTCTTTTTGGAACTGGGTGTGGGCTTCAACACGCCAACTATCATCAAATTCCCCTTTGAACGTTTGAATGAGGCTTTGCCAGCTGCTAGTCTGATTCGGCTCAATCTGGAAGACCCAGAACGTGAGGGCATTATCACCATTAACCAAGATATGCAGGAGGTTATCAGTGCATGGAAAGACTAGAAAAATTGATTAGCTATCTTGCACCTGACCTGGACCTGCCTCAGACCCGGGAAGAGCAGGAATGGGTCTTGCGAGCCTTGATGAACCTTTGGGAGCCCAAGGTCATGCCGGCGGAGTTTTGGAGCCTGCAAGATGCCTATTTACAGGAAACATTAGCTCAGAAAAGGGTGACAGGCCTTTCCGACTTACAGGAAGTGGAGCCGCAGATTTATCTCTGGCAGGGTGACATTACTAGCCTAGAAGTTGATGCGATTGTCAACGCAGCAAACAGTCAGCTCTTGGGGTGTTTTGTGCCTCATCATCGTTGTATTGACAATGCCATTCATTCGCAGTCTGGGCTTCAGCTGCGGTTGGCTTGTTATCAGCTCATGAAGACTCAGAGGCACTTGGAAGCAACAGGTCAGGCCAAGATTACACCAGCCTACAATCTGCCAGCCAACTATGTTATACATACGGTTGGGCCGATTATTCAGGAGGAGGTCCGTTCTCAAGATGAAGCCTTGCTCGCTTCTTCTTATCAAAAAAGTTTGGAATTGGCAGTGGAAAAGGGGCTGACCAGTATAGCCTTTTGCTGCATCAGTACGGGTGAGTTTCGTTTCCCCAACCAGTTGGCTGCGGAGATTGCGGTCAGAACTGTGAGAGCGTTTGTCTATGACCACCCGCAATTACAGGTCATTTTCAATGTCTTTAAAGATGAGGATAGAGAGATTTATCAAGAATTGCTAGGAAGCAGATAGTCAAAAATATTGACTATCTTTCTTTTTCTGTTATAATAGTAAAAAAGATTGACTAATGAAAGGGAGTTCCTATGAAGGCTATTGTGGTTTCAAAAGCTGGTGGGCCAGAGGTTTTGGAAGTAAAAGAAGTTGCCAAACCGCAGGTGAAACCAGGTTGGTCCTTGGTAAACATCAAGGGCTTTGGTATCAATCATTCGGAGATTTTTACTAGACAGGGTCTGTCACCAAGTGTTGTCTTTCCGAGAATTTTAGGGATTGAATTGGTCGGCGTCATTGAGGAAACGACGGAGCCAGACAGGTTGCCAGTTGGACAAAGAGTTGTATCCATCATGGGTGAGCTGGGTCGAGCCTTTGACGGTGGCTATGCAGAGTACGCCCTGGTGCCTAATCAAATCCTCTACCCTGTCCAGACTGATTTGGGCTGGGCAGAACTAGCTAGTGTCCCTGAAACCTACTACACTGCCTACGGTTCCATGAAAAATCTCAAGCTGGAAGCGTCAGATCGGATCTTGGTGCGTGCGGGGGCTAGCGGGGTTGGACAGGCCTTTGTCAAATTAGTGCGGAGCCAGTTTCCAGACCTGCCTATCTACGCTTCTGTCCGCAAGCTAGAAAAGACCGATCAACTGTTGGCCTCTGGTTTTAGCCACGTCATCCTTGAAAAAGACGGGCGTTTGCAGACGGATTTGACCTTCAGTAAGATTCTTGAACTGGTTGGTCCTGCTACTCTAGCGGATTCCCTAGCTCATCTGGAGGAGGAAGGTATCGTCTGCTCGACGGGGCAGTTGGGAGGCAAGTGGTATCTGGAGGACTTTGACCCCATTGAGCAGTTACGGCAGAATGTCTATTTGACTACGTTTTATTCGGGCAATGTCAATCAGGACAAGTTGCAGGAGATGTTTGACTACCTAGCTCGTTATCAGGTGCCAGTTGGGCCTGAGAAGATTTTTAGTTTGGATACCATACAGGAGGCTCACCGCTATTTAGAGGGGGCGGAGGCTTTAGGTAAGGTGATTGTATTGAATAGGGAGGAAGATGATGACAGAATTGAGACAGCGGAGTAAGAACTTGGCCCGTATCTTTGACCAGCAGGTCGGGCTTTACGAGGGTTATGCACGGCGACAGGGGCTAAACGGCAAGTGCCTATCGATCCTTATGTGGCTTTATTATTATCCCAGAGGTGTGACACAGAATTTGGTCAGTAAGAAGACTTACTCTAGTAAGCAGGTGGTCAATGCCACCATTAAGAAATTTCTGGATAAGGGCTATGTCTTTTTTGAGGAAAATCCAGCAGACAAACGGCATAAGAAGGTCAAGCTGACCGAGGAAGGTCGTGTCTATGCCAGTCGGATTTTGGATCACTTAGAAGAGGCGGAAAAAACAGCCCTGTCTCAGTTCAGCTTGGAAGAACAGGAGCAGTTATTAGACCTCTTTGGCCGCTATGGGCAGGCCTTGACGGAAATCTTAGGAGGAGAAACCAATGATTGAGTACCAAAATGTGTCCTTGACCTGTCAGGTCAGCGGGCCAATCTTGAAGAATTTGACCTTTGACATTCAAGAAGGGGAGTTCTTTGTCCTAATTGGACCAAGCGGGAGCGGAAAAACAACCACGTTGAAATTGATTAACCGCCTAATTGAGCAGACAGATGGGGACATTCTCTTTCAGGGCAAGCGGCTGAAAGACTTTGACCTACGTGAGCTACGCTTGGAAACTGGTTACGTCCTCCAGCAGATTGCCCTTTTTCCTAACATGACCGTGGCTGAAAATATCGCTCTTATTCCTGAAATGAAAGGTTTGGGCAAGGATGAAACCTTGAAAAAAACAAGAGAACTTTTAACTAAGGTGGGCTTGGATCCAGACAGCTACCTGGACCGTCTGCCCAAGGACTTGTCTGGGGGAGAAAAGCAGCGAATAGGCATTTTGCGAGCTATTATTGCCAATCCTAAGGTCTTGCTGATGGACGAGCCGTTCTCAGCCTTGGACCCGATCAGCAAGGGGCAGTTGCAGGACTTGATCAAGGACTTGCATGAAGAATTCAAGATGACAACGGTTTTCGTGACGCATGATATGGACGAGGCGGTTAAACTGGCAGACCGTATCTGCTTGATGAAGGCAGGGGAAGTGGTTCAGCTGGGGACACCTGATGAACTCCGCAACCAGCCTGCCAATGCCTTTGTCAGCGAGTTTATGAAAAATCGGGGAGGTGCCTAATGGATCAGTTGTTAACAACCTTTCTGGAACGCAAGGCGGACTGGCTGACAGCCCTCTTTGAGCACCTGCGGATTTCCCTTCTGGCCTTGATTATCGCCATTGCCATTGCGGTGCCACTGGGCTTGGTCTTGTCCAACAAGAAAAAGCTGACCGAGTGGAGTTTGCAGGTGACAGGCGTTTTCCAGACCATTCCCTCCTTGGCACTTCTGGGGCTCTTTATTCCCTTTATGGGTATCGGAACGCTGCCTGCGGTGGTGGCCCTGGTTATTTATGCCATCTTCCCCATTTTGCAGGGGACTTTGACCGGACTTTCGGAAATCGATCCCTCGCTAGAAGAGGCTGCGACAGCCTTTGGGATGACCAAGTTAGAAAAACTGCGTAAGTTTCAGTTGGCTCTGGCCATGCCTATTCTCATGTCTGGTATTCGGACGGCAGCCATTATGATTATTGGAACGGCAACGCTTGCTGCCTTGGTCGGTGCAGGTGGTTTGGGCTCCTTTATCCTTCTTGGAATTGACCGCAATGACTCGGCCCTGATTTTGATTGGGGCGATATCGTCAGCCGTCTTGGCTGTCCTCTTTGGCTCGGTCATCAAGTTCTTGCAGGATAAGAAACCTCGTACTATTCTGGCGGCTCTCTTAGTGACACTTTTGGCTGTCGGAGCTAGCTATGTTCCGCTCAACCAGTCGTCATCGAAAAAGCTAGTCATCGCTGGGAAACTAGGGGCAGAGCCTGAAATTCTCATCAATATGTACAAGCTTTTGATTGAAGACCAGACGGATATTGAGGTGGAGCTGGAGCCAAACTTTGGCAAGACCAGCTTCCTCTATGAAGCTCTCAAGTCTGGCTCGATTGATATTTACCCTGAGTACACTGGTACCATTACGACCACTCTTTTGACTAGTCCGCCGTCTGATCTGTCCAACAATCCTGAGGAGGTTTATAACTACGCTAAAGAAGCGATTTTGGAACAGGATGGTCTGATGTATTTGGCACCAATGGCCTTCCAGAATACCTATGCTTTGGCTGTAACGGAAGATTATGCTCAAGATCATGGCATTGAAAAGATTTCGGATTTGGCAAAAGTGCAGCAGACTGCTGTCGCAGGCTTCTCTTTGGAGTTTAATGACCGAGAGGACGGGAATATCGGTCTGACCAATCTGTACGGCCTAAACCTCAATGTCAAAACCATGGAGCCTGCCCTTCGCTACGAAGCTATTAAAAATGGAGATGTGCAGCTAGTTGATGCCTACTCAACGGATAGCAAGATTGTTTCTTACAAGCTGAAAATCCTGGAAGACGACAAAGAGCTCTTCCCACCCTATCAGGCCGCTCCGCTATTGACCAAAGAAACCTTAGAGAACTATCCTGAGTTGGAGCAAGTTTTGGGGGTTCTTTCGGGCAAAATATCGACCGAGGAAATGACCCAGATGAACTATGCGGTCGATGTGGAAGGCGAGTCGGCAGAGCAGGTGGCCAGGGAATACCTCGAGAAAGAAAATCTACTAATAATAGGAGAAAATCATGACTAATCAACTAGAAAATGCTAAAAATCTCTACCTCCGTGGTATTCGCGACGGGGAAATCAAGGAAGTTCATGAGCACTACATGGGTGCTACTTACACCCAGCATAGTACAGGAGTGCCGGATGAAAAAGAGGGTTTTGCGGCTTTCTTTGAGGACTTTTTCAAACGCAATCCCAAGTGGGAAATAAATATTGTTCGTGCCATTGAAGACGGAAACTTTGTCTTCGTCCATGTCCACCAGAAACTCAATGACGGTGAGGCTGAGTGGGTGACGGCGGACATTTTTCGCTCAGATGAAAACGGCCGTATCGTCGAGCATTGGGATGTCATCGATGCCTATCCAAAAACCATTGGCCAAACAGACCCGATTTACGCAGACTTTGAGTTGACTGACCTAGACAAGACTGAGGACAACAAGAAAATCGTCCGTCGTTTCTTGGTTGATGTCCTTCAAAATGGGGAAATTGACAAGTTTGACGACTATGTGGCAGCGGACCTGATTCAGCACAACCAAGAAATCAGCCAAGGCGGTGCAGCCTATAGGGACTATCTGGTAGAGAATCAAGTCAACTACGACTTTGTCTTTAAGGTGATGGGACAGGGTGACTATGTGGTGGCTTACTCGAAAGTTTGGATTGCAGGTCAGGACTACGCCCACTTTGACATCTACCGCCTCAAAGATGGTAAGATTGTCGAGCGTTGGGACAACAAGGAAGTCATGCCAGAGAAAAAAGACTTGACGAATCTAGGGAAGTTTTAAGAAGGGAATTTTCTCTTCTTTTCTCTTGACTTTTTTGTTTTCTCGGTTGATAATAGGAAAAAAGATTGTGGAGTAGTTGTTCATGCTTAAATACCTTCGTGCCTTCCCCTTGCTTGTTGTAGCAAGTGCTGTTGTATATCTCTCGATTTGGATGTGGATTGATAATGGGGATTGGACCTACATCATTGCCAGAGTGTCTGGTATGGCGGAGAAGCATGCCAACAATTTATCTCTAATCGCCATCGCCATTCAGTCCCTCTTTTTTACGTCCGATTGGTTTTATAGTCGTATCCGTTCCTTTCTAAATCGTCGTTTGGAAAAAGCCAGAGGGCTCAATCGGCAGATTTATTTGGGCTACAAGGCTGGAGTTGAATTCCTGATGGCTCTACCCAAACGGACCATCTTGTTTAGCTTTTACCTGCTCTTGACCATTTTGGAAAACTTGGGTGTGATTGCTAGTGCTAAAGATTACGGAGTGGTGGTAATTTTTATTATCGCCGTGGACCGTGTGACTAAAATATGGCCAGAAGAAAAACACAGACTGGTCATATTCAGCCAAAAAGTCAAGAAACGCATTAAGAGTGTGGACTGATGTGCTGGGATTAGTTGAAAACGTATTAGAGGAGGGGAGTAGGCGGAAGTTTTTACTTATTTTGTTAAGCAGATTAGCATAGAAAGTTGTAAAATGTTTACTTGTAAAAGTAATTAGTTTCAAAAAAATTGTTTTAGAAATGCCATATCATATAGTCTTTTCACCTACGGACTTATAAAAATGTAATCATGCTTAACATAACAAATGGAGGAATAATAAAAAGAGATGGATAAGTTGTATCCATCTCTTTTGGCATGATTACTGTAGTAACAATAAATAAGCTAGGTGATTATTGTTCTACTTACTTTTGAATAACTGATAAAATTAATAGTATTTCTAAGATAAATAATAATAGTTGTTTCCTATTTGTTAACAAAATATTTTAAGCTATTACATTGCCAGAGACCTCAGCTTTATATCCAGTAGCATTAACACAATGAATAGGATTCATAAACCATTGATTGACATTATATCTTTTACTTAATGTTTTTTCAAAGTAGTTATCTTTCTCAAATTGTCAAATTAAGCTAGACTTTTTCATGTAACTCAGAAAAACTTTGTATGGTGTTTGATAATTCAAAGACTTTCTAGGAATCTTATTCCTCTTATCAGCCATAGCTGATAAAAACTGCTGAGAAATATCGGTAAAGTCCATCTGTTTAGGCAATCCGTTTCGTCTTAGTAAACCATTCGAGTGTTCATTGAGCCCTCGTTGTCCAGGACAACCTGGATCGGCAAAGAAAATATCAACGTCATGTGCATTCGAAATAGACTTCCAATTGGAAAACTCTTTCCCACAATCAAAAGTAATCGACTTAAAGAGATGACTGGGAACTTGAGACAGCCCTTGATTAATGGCTTCCTCAATATCACTTGCTTTTCGTCCCTTAGTTTTCAGTGTAATGATGAGTTTTTCTGTCTAGCTTAATTTTACAAATTGGGAGAAAATAAATTTTAAGTAAAGCGTTTGCTAACTCAAAATCAATGTGATATACTTGTTCCTGCGCTAGATACAAATAAAATCAATGAGGTATTCGTAACGATGTCTAACAATTTTGAAAAAAGATTTTCACTGTCCATTTTATTATGGATGCGTCAGGATAAACCGCGTCAAGAGGGAATGGACTACTGGAGTGGTGGGCATGCACAGATTATTGCAGCTTCACCGAGACTATTAGAATACCGCCAGCAACATTTGAGCGCGACAGAACATAGCTTTTGGCCGAAAGTGACAGGCTTGGAAACGGCTATTCCAGAAGACCGTCGGATTGATGGTATTGCGGAAGTTACCTATCAGAAGTTATTGGCACCAATAGGGGGACGCCGTCAGACGGCCCTTGCCTTTGAAGATGAGGTCAACGTTTTCCGTCGGACTTTGATGCACATGGGCTTCCCGTATTCATCACGTTGGTATCATACCAGCACTCAAGCCCAAACCCAACTGCATGATGTCCTTTACTTCCGCCGCAAAGATGGGGTGAAGAGCGGTAGCTTCAAAACATTTATTCAAGATGGACTCGCCAGTCAACTGGCTACAATCTCTGGTGTAACGGAAGTACGGACACAGGTCTATCTTCCTTGGAATAAAGCGACTTGGAATACCCCAAATGTTGCCCATGACAATCCTAAAGAAGACCATCTTCATGCCTCCATCATCCTAGGTTTTGCGGGTCAGGCGGCAAGAGAGGCCTTCTATGCCAACCTAGCTCCGCAGTTGAATGCAGAAGTGGTACAATACGCCTCCGCAGTCCATGCCTATCATATAGAAAAAACCTTGCCTTTCGTCCTAGACGGCAAACGCATGTAAGACAAGCGACTTCTTGGTAGAATGCTTTGTTTTAAAAAAATCAAGCAAAAGACTTGCCAAGAAGTCTAGCTTATGGTAAACTTGTTCTTGTAAATGATACAAGAACAGAAAGGAAACCAGATGGATACAAAGTTTTCAGTAGCCCTTCATATACTGACCATGATCAGTGAGAGTAAGGAAATACTTAGCTCGCAAGCCCTAGCTGAGAGCGTTGGCACCAATGCCAGCTACATCCGCAAGGTGATTGCACTTTTGAAAAATGCAGGCTTAATCACTTCGCACCAAGGGCGATCAGGCTACCAATTGAGCAAGTCCCCTAAGGATATTAGCTTATTGGAAATCTACCTTGCGACGCAAGAAGTGGAGCATATTCGACTATTTCAGATACACCAGAATGCCAATCTTACTTGTCCAGTTGGGCAGCATATAGAAGGTGCAATGGTTCCCATCTTTTCCAACGTTGAACAAGAACTGGAAAATCAACTCAGTCGTCAATCCTTAGATAATGTCATTAATAATCTCTATCAATCCGCACAAGAAACCCGAATCTGACCGAGGTCAGATTTTATAAAACTAAACATAGACCTGTAAGTGATACAGGAACAAATTAAAGAATAGAAAAGAGAAGAACATGAAAGCAGCACAACACACATCTTATAACAAAAACAAGATCACCCTTAACCTTACAGAAATGGCTAAACCACAAATCAAGCCTAACCAAGTCCTTGTCAAAGTAACCGCAGCAGGCGTTAACCCATTGGACAATATGATTTCACGCGGAGATGTAAAATTGATTGTCCCTTACAAATTGCCTCAAACAGCTGGAAATGAAGTAGTTGGAATCATCCAGGAAATCGGTGCAACTGTAACCAACTTTGCAGCAGGTGACCGTGTCTTCGGTCGTCTTCCGCTTGATAGTATCGGTGCTTTTGCTGAGTATGTAGCGGTTGACGCTCAAGCTCTTGCTAAGGTTCCTGCTTACTTGACAGATGAAGAAGCGGCAGCAGTTCCTCTGACAGCCTTGACCATCATGCAGGCCCTCGACCTCATGGGTGCGCAAGCTGGTAAGACCATCTTCATCTCAGGCGGAACTGGTGGTGTCGGCGGTATGGCTATTCCAATTGCCAAAGCCAAGGGCTTGACCGTTATCACAAATGGTGATGGGGCAAATGCAGAGCGGGTGTTGTCATTGGGTGCAGATCGGTTTATCGATTACAAGACAGAAGATTACACCAAAACACTTAGCAATATTGACTATGTCTTGGACACACTTGGCGGTGCAGAAACAGAGAAACAAATGTCAATCATGAAAAAAGGTGGACAGCTGGTTTCCCTTCGTGCCATGCCAAATGGAGAATTTGCCAAACGCATGAATTTGCCAAAATGGAAACAAATCTTGTTTGGCCTAGCTGGTCGTTCATTTGACAAAATGGCTAAGAAATACGGTGTTCACTACCATTTCATTTTCGTAGAGAGCAATGGTCGCCAACTGCAAGAAGTAGCAGACATTTTCAGCAAGCTCGAAATCAAACCGTCTATCGATACCGTTTATCCATTTGAAGAAGTCAACGCAGCACTTGATAAGGTTGCCAACGGTCGTTCACGCGGAAAAACAGTCCTCAGTTTCAACTAAAAAATAAAATATACAGGGAAAATCATGTCATATATTACAACCAAAAACCAATACATCACCGTTTCAAACAATAAAATCGCCTACCGAGAGCTCAGCAAGGGCAAGTCTGATATTCCTTTGGTCATGCTGGTTCATCTAGCCGCGACCTTGGACAATTGGGATCCAAAATTGCTGGATTTGCTGGCTGAACAGCACCATGTAATTGTCCTAGACCTTCCTGGCGTGGGAGCTAGTCAGGGCAAAGTGGCTCCGACTATTCCAGGAATGGCTGAGCAGGCTGTTTCTATTATCAAGGCTTTGGGGCATGAGAAAATCAATTTGCTAGGTCTATCTATGGGTGGTTTCATTGCTCAAGAAATCGTTCGTCTGGATAGTCAGCTGGTCAACCGTTTGATTTTAGCAGGTACAGGTCCTCGTGGTGGTTTTGAAGTCGATAAGGTGACTGGAAAAACCTTCCGCTATATGCTGAAGGCTGGTTTGGAGCGTGTGGATCCGAAACGCTACATCTTCTACAATCATGATGAAGCAGGTCGTCTGGAAGCAGAAAAAGTCTTGGGTCGTATGGGGCAAAGAAGTTCTGCTCATGCAGACAAGGACATGAATGTTCCAGGATTTTTAACCCAGTTGAAAGCTATCAAACGCTGGGGAAGAGAGCCTCAAGATGATATGACCTTTATCACCCAACCAACTTTGATCGTCAACGGTGATAAGGACATGCAGGTTCCAACAGAAAATTCTTATACCATGCATGAGAAGATCAAAAATAGCCAACTGATCATCTATCCAAATGCAGGCCACGGCTCTATCTTCCAAAATGCAGAAGAGTTTTCGAAAGCCTTACTAGCCTTTTTGGAGGAAAGCAATGCCTAAAACCATTTTAATCACAGGATCGACGGACGGGATTGGTAAACACTTAGCCATGAAACTAGCTAGTGAAGGCCATGAAGTGATCTTGCACGGGCGAAATAGCGAAAAGCTCCGTGTAGCCCTCAGTGATATTCAACTAAAAACAGGAAATAAAAAGATTCACGCCTATCTTGCAGATTTTTCCAAGTTAGCAGATGTCTATCGTTTCAGCCAAGAGATTAAACGCGATTTTGAGCAGATTGATGTCTTGTTAAATAATGCGGGTGCTTACTTTGGTGATGCCCGTGTGGCAACGGCAGAAAATATCGAGATGACCTTTATGCTGTCTGTCCAAGTTCCTTATATCTTGACGACGGAATGGCTGCCCTTGCTGGAAAAAGCAGCAGGCAGGGTCATTCATACCTCTTCCTTCATGCACCATTTTGCACAAACCAGAGGTCATTCAATCGTTTATGTACCAGGAGAGTTGACCCAACTCTTACAGTCCCCTTTATGAACCTATCGACGGATCGAAAGAAAATGGTCAGTATTTGAAAAGTGAGATTGCCTATAGTAAGGAATATCCTAACAGTTTTTTAGATATTACCTATCCAGACCAAAATCTTGAAGCTGACCGTCCAACCCTCTTCTATTTCCACGGCGGAGGTTTCTTTGGAGGGAGTAAAAATATGGGGGACCCTCTGGCTGCCAGCCAAGCGACCTACCTCATTGACGATATCGTGTCAAAAGGATATAATGTTGTCAATGTTGACTATGCTCTTGTAACAGACTATCATTTTCCAACGCCTGTGATTCAGATGAATCAGGCGATTGCCTACATAAAGGAACACGCTGAAGAATACCATTTGAACATGGACAATGTCGTCTTAATGGGCTCATCCGCAGGTGCTATCATGGTAGCACAATATGGTAGTGTCTTAGCCAACAAGGATTACGCTCAGCTATTGAACATTGAACCAAGTATTGCAAAAGAACATGTCAAGGCTCTAGTCATTGACGATGCTCCTTTAGATTACGCCAAGTTTAGCTTAAGCACGAAGATCTTGGTTGGAAATTATGTTTCAGGAACCATCTATCTAAGTGAGGAAGAAATCAATGCCTATAATCCGATTTCACATGTGAACAAGGACTATCCAGCTAGTTTCCTTCTGGGAAGCGAGTATCGAACAGATATGGTGTCGCTCAATAAAGCCTTGAAGCAAGCGGGAGTTGAAAATGAATTGGTCGATCCTTTAGCAGAAGAAGGGCTTGAAAAGCCTCATGGTTTTGTGGCGAATTTACGAACAGATCCGGTGTCTGCCAAAGCATTTGAGCGGATGATAACTTTTATTGACGATAGAACCAAGGAGTAACATGAACACTAAGAATTTTTACTGGGTAAGAGAACCAGAAAACTACCAGATTTCAGACAAGGAAATCAGAATCACAACCCAAGCCCACACAGACTTGTGGCAGAAGACCTATTACCATTTTGTCAATGACAATGCTCCCCTGCTCTTGATGGACACGGAGGAAGAGTATTTTTCCTTTACGGTTAAGACAGATTTTTCCAATAGCCATACCCGCTTTGATCAGTGCGGTGTCGTGGTCTATCAGGATTCGGAAAACTGGATTAAGGGCTCGATTGAGTATGAAAATGAAGATTTTCAGCATTTGGGCAGCGTTGTGACCAATCAGGGCTTTTCAGATTGGGCAACCCAGGAAATTCCAGCTTCTGTCAAGTCAATTTACTACCGTTTGAGCCGACGGGGCAGTGATTTTTGCATCGAAAATTCTAAAGACGGTATTCATTTTGAGCAAATGCGGATTTGCCACCTGCATCAAGGCAGCGGGAAAATTCGTTTTGGTATCTATGCCTGTTCGCCAGAAGATTCTTCTTTTGAAGCGGTCTTTTCAGAAATGACCTTGACTGACTGCAAGTGGTTGGCCCACGACGGACAGCAACCAGATTAACATTATAAAGAGAGTTTCTTGTTGTTGTTATCGTCTAGCCTTGAGTGTACGTACCTTAAAAGGGAAATTTGTCGGCTGAAAAGACCAGCTTTAAGCAAGAACTACAAGTTGTTTAAAAAGATATGACTTTCTCTCAACTAAAGAAATCTCTATCCTAGTCGGATATAGCGAGGTCAATGACTTTATCCGAGCCTTTTAAAAATGGATAGGCATGACCATGACAGATTATAAAAGAAAAAACCATTTCAGCTAATGCACTTGAAAATAAAAACGATCTCCTCACCCAAGGAAATTTGGGCTGAGGCGTTTTTTTATTTAGAAAGGCTTTAGTCTTTGTAAAAATCTGAATATTATCAAAAATTAAAAAATACTGTTATAAAAATTTTATATATCGCTTAGTTTCTATCAAACAAAGTAATATTCAGCAATCAAAATGCTTGCAATATATATATATATATATGTATAATGGTAATGGGTGGTCAAAATTCAACTCACAAATATTTCGGAGGTATTTATGTATTTTAATCGTCAAGGTAGCCAACAGAAAAATTGGCGTATGATTAAAAAAGGGAAGCAATTCTTATTTGGATGCTCCCTTGTACTTGCCATTGGTGCCGTAGCCAATGTTGCAAGTGCAGATACAGTCACAACAGAACCAACCACAACTTTAGATAATACAGCATCTGTAGGATCAGAGGATGGAACTTCAGTTGAGACAAGCACAGAAGCTGCAACTTCTACTGCAACAAGTGAAGCAAGCTCAACAGTTGCAACTTCTACTGCA
>CAMCQB010000011.1 GCA_945876895.1 uncultured Streptococcus sp. | reverse complement strand
GCCATCTCATTTCATAAACACTTTATTGAGTTCCATTTTAGGTTTATGGTATAATGACCTAAACATCAGCATTTACTATTTCATCAAGGAGAAAAACGTGGCAAAAGTTTCTATTATCATCCCAGTTTATAATACCGAAGATTACTTAGCAGATTGTGTCAAATCTTTACAGAAACAGTCCTTACAAGATATTGAAATTATACTTGTCAATGATGCTTCAACTGATCGTTCTTTGGAAATCATGACAGATTTTCAAAAACAAGATCCTCGCATAAAGGTGATCTCTCTAGATAGCAATCAAGGGGTAGGAGAAGCCAGAAATCAAGGGCTAAAAGTAGCTAGTGGCGAGTTTATTGCCTTTGTTGATTCCGATGATTTTGTAAAGGCTGATATGTTTGAAAAACTTTATCAAAAAGCTTTGGAAGAGCAGGCTGACATTGTCCTCTGCGATACAGATAGTTACTCATCAAACGGTAAGAAGAAAACGGTTTGGTATAAACCAATTTATGGAAAACCTACCTTAAAAGATCTTTTCCATAACACACAGCCAAGCAGTCGGATTTTTTCAAAACAACTGATTGACCGCGTACAGTTTCACTTTCTACCCGGAATGGGAGAGGGGATTATTTTTGAATTGATGATAGCAGCAAAAATGATTACAACTGTACCTGAAAAACTCTATGTCTATCGGTCAAGAGATGGCTCTCTTAGTACTACACCAAATCCTCAAAAAAATAGAGAATCTCTCGAAAATAATCGCATCATGGGAGAACGAAATCCTGAATTTAAAGATTATTTTACCTTTAAGATGATCGAAGATTTATTGCAGATGGTTGCAAATGCTGTAAAAATCAATGATTATACGACTTATAAGGTAGCCGTAAAAGAACTCAAGGAACTTAATTACCTTAAAAATCCTTTTATCCCTACTTTCTACAAAGATGAGTATGCTTTGCATCGTTATATTATTAAAGTCTATCTACTTCCTAGTAACTTCTTGTTAGCCCGCTTGATTTCAAAGCTAAATTAACTAGTTTATTATGGTACTAAAGAGCCTGGCTAGCCTAATAGGTTGCTAGGCTTTTTTATTCTTCCCTACTCATTGAAGCCGTTAGGATAGTTTTCTTGCCAACGCCAAGCATCTTGGCACATATCTACGATTGTAAACGTAGCCTCCCATCCTAACTTATCTTTTGCCTTTGTGGGATCAGCAAAACACGTCGCAATATCTCCTGGACGACGTCCTTCAATTTGATAAGGAATAGCTCTGCCCACAACGTCAGACATGATGTTGATTAAATCTAAAACAGAATAGCCTTGACCTGTGCCAAGATTGTAAACTTCTAATCCTTCATTCTTCTCTAGGTGATCTAAGGCCGCAAGGTGACCTCTAGCTAAATCAACTACATGGATGTAATCTCGCACCCCTGTCCCATCTTTTGTAGGATAGTCCTGACCAAACACCTTAATAAAAGGAAGCTGACCAATAGCAACTTGCGTAATATATGGTAATAAATTATTCGGAACAGATTGGGGACTTTCTCCTAGCTCACCAGATGGATGCGCCCCTATCGGATTAAAATAGCGTAATAAAATAATATTCCAACTCTGATCCGATAGATAAACATCCTCTAAAATTCTTTCCGCCATTAGTTTTGTTTGTCCGTAAGGATTAGTTGCAGACACACTGGCATCTTCTTTAATAGGATTTGTTTTAGGGTGACCATAAACAGTGGCTGACGAACTAAAAATAAGATTTTTACACTCATGTTTTTTCATCACCTGTAGTAGAGCTAAGGTACCACTGATATTTGTCTCATAGTAGTCTAGAGGGCGAACAACTGATTCTCCCACAGCTTTCAAAGCTGCAAAATGAATCACAGCATCTATTTTTTCTTTTTCAAAAATACTATCAAGAAAACGTCCATCACAGATATCTCCTTGATAAAAAGTCACCGCTTTTCCAGTCAACTTTTCCACATTTTTTAAACTCTGATCGCTAGAATTACTTAGGTTGTCAAGAACCACAACTTCATAACCTGATTCTAATAATTCTAAGCAGGTATGTGAGCCAATATAACCACTTCCACCTGTCACTAGTACTTTTCTCATATTTTCTCCATATCCTTCTACTTCTAACTAGCTCAAGCATCACTAGTCTCCTTCATTCTAACACCCTTATATTTACTTGTAAAGAAAATCATCTCTATTTCCTTCGCATCATTGTTCTTACCAGCTTTTTTTGATATAATATCACTGTGTTAATTAATTTAAAAATTTTTTAAAAAAACAACCAAGGAGTCTTACATGAAAAAAGTCAGAAAAGCCGTTATCCCAGCTGCAGGTTTGGGGACGCGTTTCCTTCCTGCTACAAAGGCACTTGCTAAAGAAATGCTTCCGATTGTCGACAAACCAACTATCCAGTTTATCGTGGAAGAAGCTCTCAAATCAGGAATTGAAGACATCTTGGTTGTCACAGGAAAATCAAAACGTTCTATCGAAGACCATTTTGACTCAAACTTTGAGCTTGAATATAACCTAAAAGAAAAAGGAAAACACGATCTTTTAAGATTAGTTGACGAAACAACTGGTATCCGTCTTCACTTTATCCGTCAAAGTCATCCTCGCGGTCTTGGAGATGCCGTTCTTCAAGCCAAAGCCTTCGTTGGAAATGAGCCATTTGTCGTGATGCTGGGTGATGACCTGATGGATATCACAGACGATAAGGCGACACCTCTAACCCAACAACTCATTGATGACTACGAAACTACCCATGCTTCAACGATTGCCGTAATGGAAGTTCCACATGAAGAAGTTTCTGCCTATGGGGTAATTGCTCCTCAGGGTGAGGGGGTCAATGGTCTTTACAGCGTTGAAACCTTTGTTGAAAAACCAGCGCCAGAAGAGGCACCAAGCGACCTTGCTATCATTGGACGCTACCTCCTCACACCTGAAATTTTTGATATCTTAGAAAATCAAGAACCAGGTGCTGGAAATGAGATTCAACTCACTGATGCCATCGATACCCTCAACAAAACTCAGCGTGTCTTTGCGCGTAACTTCACAGGAAATCGCTATGATGTTGGTGATAAATTTGGCTTCATGAAAACATCTATTGATTACGCTCTCAAGCACCCTCAAGTCAAAGATGACTTAAAACAATACATCATTGAACTTGGCAAACAACTTGATGGACAACAGACTTCAAAAACAGAAGAATAAAAATACGTTTGAGCTAAGATAAAGCTCAAACGTATTTTTTATTTGACTAGATTTATCCCCACAAGGAAAGCCCAATCATCCCCAAACTTAAACCTATAAACACTAGACTGGCTGTGACACGTTGCTCTTTTTTAAACGCAAAAGGATCTACTTGAGTTTTCAATATCACACTCAAAAGCAAACCACCTACTGCACCGCCTAGATGCCCAACCAAACTCGTGTCTGGAGAAAACAAACTAAAGACCATATTGATGACAATTAATGTAAAGTAACTTCTTCCAATCTGATTTAAATAATGGTTTTTAGATTGATAACCCAAAAAAGCAACTGCTGCAAAAAGGCCAAATAATGAGGTTGATGCTCCTGCTGCAACAACATTTGGCGTCAAAAATAGTGTAAAGACATTCCCCATCACACCCGACAATACATACAACAACAAATAATTTTTAGAACCAAAAATATCCTCAACCATTCGTCCCATAAAATAAAGCGACAACATATTAAGAAGAAAATGCTGCCAACCAATATGGACAAATATCGGACTTACCAAACGCCAAAGCTGTGTAGGATCATACTTGACATAAGCTCCCAACATCCCTCCGACATTAAAAATCGTTTGAGCACTTGTTGCCTGCCCAAAATAAACCAACTGAGTTAACAAAAAGACAACTGTCGTTAACCCTAGCAATAAGCTCGTCACGGGATAATTTCTATCAAAAATCTGTTTCATCACGCATCACCTCTCTAACTGCCACATCATGTTCTTTCTCCTCAAAGTTGCAAATTTGAAACGGATAAATCAAGCTTACTGTCATCCCTTGATAATCTGCGAGATAACGATCATAGTATCCGCCCCCAAAGCCAATTCGAAATCCAGCTTCATTAAAGACTAGCCCAGGTACATGAATAAGATCAATCGCAGACTTATTCACAGGCTTTCCATTTGGAATCTCCCTTAAACCAAAATGAGTCTCAACTAGCTGATCAGGTTCATAAACAACAAAGTCCATTTTGCCCTTTGGATAGGTTTTAGGGATAAGGATTTTCTTTTTATCCTTTTGCATTTGATTGATAAGAAGGCTAGTATCATACTCAAATGGAAAAGATAGGAAGGTAGCAATTGTCTGAGCATTTTTATAAAACTCACTTTGGCAAAGTTGCTCCAGTAAGCGCTGATCGGCTTGCGCTTTTTGGATAGGATCTTGAGATTTCAAAAGAGATAGGATCTCTTGTCGCAGTTGTTTTTTTAACATGTTACTATCATACACTATTCTTCTATTTTTTTGAAAAAAAGAGTAAGAAAATAGACACTTTTCTTACCTCTTATTGATTTATAAAACACGTGATTTCAAAAATTGGCTGATTTCTCTGACGGCAAAAGGCAGAGCAGCTTCATCTGGACTCATCTTAGGATGGTGAAGGGCATAAGGGGTATCAATTCCTAACCAGAACATCACTCCAGGGATTTTATTTAAGAGATAACCAAAATCCTCACCTGTCATTGCGGGTAAACAATCAATAAGGTTGACACCCTCTTGCTCCTCAAAAAACGCCATTAAATTTTTGGCTAAGTCTGGATTATTCTCAACAGGCAGATAGCCTCCTTGGATTAACTCTATCTCAACATCCATATCAAAGCTAGCAGCGACACCTTCTGCAATGGTTTTAACCCGCTTTTGAATATGTAGACTCATCTCTTGCGTTAAGGTCCTGATTGTTCCATGTAAAAAAGCTGTTTCTGCAATAACATTATTGGTTGTACCTGCATGTAGGGAGCCAAAAGTGACCACTCCTCCTTTTATAGGATCAACATTACGGCTGACCACAGATTGAACTTGTGTCACAAAATAAGCTGCTGCCACAAGAGCATCGTTGGCCTCATGGGGAAAGGCCGCATGACCTCCTTTTCCTTTAAAGGTTATTTTAACCTCACAAGTCCCTGCAAAAAGTGTTCCAGTATTAGTAGCAATATCGCCAACCTTTAAATCGGGACGAACATGAAGCCCATAAAACTCATCTGGTAACCAATCACCAAAGGCCCCATCTTCATACATTAGCATACCTCCCGCAAAATTTTCTTCGGCAGGTTGAAATAAAAATAACACATTATCTTTAGGGCGAACTTCTAAAAGAGCTTCCAAAAGCCCTAATGCCACTGTCATGTGACAATCATGCCCACAGGCATGCATACGCCCTTCATGTTGACTAGAAAATGCCAATCCTGTCTGTTCCACAATCGGAAGACCATCAATATCTGTACGCCAACCAACTGTTTTTTCTGGATTGGAACCCTCTAGGTAAACCAAAATCCCTGTACGCCAAGTTTTTTGTTGGACAAAGTCATACCCTGCTGTTAGCTGAGCAATTTTTTCTAGCAAGTAGGCTTGTGTCTTAAACTCTTCAAGGCCAATTTCTGGAATTTGGTGTAAGTCACGTCTGGTTTGGATTAAATCAAGCATAATATCCTCACAATAAATATAAAAAGCTGGAACAAAGTGCCTAGCTTCTTATATCTTTATCTTTCATACAGATCAACCTAATAAAGCATTAAGTTGAAAACTTGTCTTATCTTAAAGGGTACGAAGGGCATCCTCAAGGGCTGTTTTTTGTTGTGTTTTTTCATCAATTTCCTTGATCACACGTGCAGGAACACCAGCTACCACAACGTTTTCAGGAACATCTTGTGTCACAATAGCTCCTGCCGCAACAACTGAACCATTACCAATTTGTACCCCTTCGATCACAACAGCATTAGCACCGATTAAAACATTATCCCCCACACGAACAGGCTCGGCAGAAGCAGGCTCAATGACACCTGCAAGAACAGCGCCAGCACCAACGTGGCTATTTTTTCCAACAATGGCGCGGCCACCAAGGATAGCCCCCATATCAATCATCGTTCCTGCACCGATTTCAGCACCGATATTAATCACAGCCCCCATCATAATCACCGCATTATCACCAATCTCAACTTGATCACGGATAATAGCACCTGGCTCAATACGCGCATTGATGGCACGTTTATCTAATAAAGGTACGGCAGAATTGCGAGCATCTTGTTCAACCACATAGTCCTTGTTCTCAACTAAGTTAACTAGCAAAGGTTGGATATCTTTCCAATCTCCAAATAAAACATTACCTAATTTGGTCACATTTTCTGGAGTAGCGCCAGCTAAGTCACCTTCAAAAGTCACTTTAACACTGGTTTTTTTCTCTGCTTGAGCGATAAATTGAATAATTTCTTGTGCTGACATTTTTGTTGCTGTCATAAGGTTCTCCTATACTTCAAAAATCTTATGTTCTATTATAACAGAATTTTCAGATTTTTCATGCCATTTCACTTATTTTTATGGTTTTTATGATTTTAAAATCCCCAGATTCGCCTTCATGGTTAAAATTCTAGTCACTGCCTCATCAATTCGATCTTCACTGAGATTCCCTTGTCTCACTTGTTCAACCAAGTAAGGAATCTGACTGGCGTAGTGCGAACTTAATATCATGTCTGCACCTGCTGCAATCGCTTGATAGGCCGCATCTTCTTGTGTGGTAAAATTTTCTAAACCATCCATATCAAAATCATCCGTCATGGCAACACCTTGAAAGGACAGATCTTGTCTTAGGGTTTGATAAATGGTCGGCGAAAGCGAAGCTGGCAAACCATCTATCTGAGTCATAATATTGTGTGACACTAAGATACTATCAGCACCTGCTTTTATCCCAGCCTCAAAGGGCTTAAAGTCTTGAGCTTTTAGCTGATCCAAACTGCGATTATCATAAATCAAGTCCAAGTGGGAATCACCATTATCCCCATAACCTGGGAAATGTTTGAGAGTAGAAGCTGAGTGCTTCTCCTTCAAGACTCTGACACTTTCTGCAACATAGTCAGAAGTTGCCTGAATATCTTTTCCTATCGTCCGAGAATAGATAAAGCTGTCTGCACTACTCGCATAATCTGCAACAGGAAATAGCCCAGCCTTGATCCCTAGCTGATTGAGCTGATCAGCTTTATTTGCCGTATCTTCTTTAATCGCCTCTAATCCAGCTGCTTGATAAAGGTCAAAAGCAGAGCTAAAAGGTTGCTCTAATAGAGCGCTAAGACGACTAACCTGGCCACCTTCCTCATCCGATGCGATCAATAAAGGAACTTGACTCGCAGCTTGATAGGAAGAGAGCTTGGCTTTCAAACTTTCAAGGCTTTGTCCTTCCATATCTCGTGCAAACAACAAATAACCTCCAGGATGGTAGGTCTTAATGTCCTCAATCTGATTGTCTATAGGAACTCTAGCTAAAAAGAGTTGTCCGACCTTCTCTTCCAAAGTCATCTTAGAGACTTGCTCTTGCACCCGTGGCGTTGAGACATCAACAGGAAGGGTTCTTAATTGTGGTTGATTAAAAAAATAGACTCCGATAATGGCTAGCCCTACTAAAATAATTAAAGATGAGAATAGCCATATTAAACGTTTATATATCATAAATATATTATAACGTAAAGACTAAAAAAAGAAAATGCTATCGCTAACTTATAGTCATTTTCTAATGCTTTAACAAAAAAAGGACTAAAAATATCTTTCTTAATCAGATATTTTTAGTCCTATTGATCTTGTTTTTACTGATTCAAAGCAATTTTTGCTGTCTGTGTTCCCCAGAAGCCTGTTTGTACCTGTAAGACTAATTCAGGATCATTAGCAACAGCCTCAGTAAGATCAAAAACAACTTTACCAGTCACTGTACTACCTGGGTTGAGTTCAGAGTAAAAGAAGTTAGCAGATGAGTCTTGATTCGCATAAATACCTGCTGAAGAATCAGACTCATATTCTGTTTCTCCTTTGTATAATTTGAAGAAATCATCCGAAATCGTCAAAGCTTTTTTACCATTATTTTTAACGGTAACATCTACTACAA
The DNA here is from genome assembly GCA_945876895.1 of uncultured Streptococcus sp. GTDB lineage: Bacteria > Bacillota > Bacilli > Lactobacillales > Streptococcaceae > Streptococcus > Streptococcus porcorum. The sequence continues at coordinate 15,507 of CAMCQB010000011.1, read as the reverse complement.
GAAAAATATCATTTGCCGTTGCACCAAATTCGCCACCAACATTTGTGGTCAGTTCCTTGCCATTAACGGTGTATTCAACACTTTTAACCGTCACCACTTCGCCAACTTTGTAAGTTTTTTCTTTTTTCTTATTTTTCTTTGCCAATTGAATTACTTTTTGACTCTCAGCCTTCACCTCAGTTGTCGTAGAAAGCGTTAGAGTTGACAAAACAAAGCTTGACAATACCAATAATCCTAATCCTTTACTTTTCATTTTGATTCCTCCGATTAAACTTAATGGTCTTTTTATAACGGGTGGATATACTTATATTATCAATATTGTTTTAATTTTTCAAGAGAAGTTATTAAAAAGAATCGACAAAAATGAGTCGATTCTTTTGTTGATTATAAACGAGCGTTAAGATCTGCTGATAGGTCTTCAAAACCTGGTTTACCAAGAAGGGCAAACATATTTTTCTTGTAAGCTTCAACTCCTGGTTGATCAAATGGGTTAACAGCATTGAGGTAACCAGAAAGTGCGATAGCAATTTCAAAGAAGTAAATGATATAGCCAAGTGTAAACTCATCTTGCTCTGGAAGTGTGATGTACATGTTTGGCACATCGCCATCAGTATGGGCAAGAAGCACACCATCTGTTGCTTTTTTGTTAACAAAGTCAACATCTTTACCTTGAAGGTAACCAAGACCATCTAAGTCTTCAGCCAATTCTGGAATGATGACATTTTTACGTGGTTTTTCAACACGAATAGCTGTTTCAAAGAGAATACGTGCTCCTTCTTGGATGTATTGACCAAGAGAGTGCAAGTCAGCTGAGAAGTTAGCTGATGATGGGTAAATCCCTTTTTGATCCTTACCTTCTGACTCACCTGCTAATTGTTTCCACCACTCTGAGAAGTATTGAAGTGATGGCTCATAGTTCACCAAAATCTCAGTTGAGTAACCTTTACGGTATAAAACATTACGAACAGCGGCATATTGGTAAGCTTCGTTTTCTGATAGCTTATCTGATGCGTATGCCTTACGAGCTGCTGCTGCACCTTCCATAAGTGCTGTGATATCTGCACCAGATGCTGCAATTGGAAGCAAGCCAACAGCTGTTAACACTGAGAAACGGCCTCCGATATCATCTGGTACAACGAACGTTTCCCAACCATTAGCATCTGCTTCAACCTTAACCGCACCTTTTTGGCGGTCAGTTGTGGCATAAATACGTTTGTTTGCTTCTTCTTGTCCGTATTTTTTCACTAAAAGCTCTTTGAATACACGGAAAGCAATGGCAGGCTCAGTTGTTGTTCCTGACTTAGAAATCACGTTCACAGAGAACTCTTTGTCAGCCACATAGTCCACAAGGTCTGCTAAGTAGCTTGATGAAATTGAGTTTCCTGCATAAAGGATTTGTGGAGCTTTACGATCTTCTGCCGATAGTAAGTTAACAAAGTTGTTGCTCAAAAAGTCAATCGCTGCACGCGCACCAAGGTAAGAGCCACCAATACCGATCACCACAAGGACTTCACTGGTTTCTTGGATTTTCTTAGCTGCAGCTTGAATACGAGCAAACTCTTCTTTGTCGTAGTTTTCTGGAAGGTCCATCCAACCAAGGAAGTCTGATCCTGGTCCTGTTCCTTCACGCAAGAGTTTGTCTGCTTCTGTTACTTGACCTTGCAAGTAATCAATTTCGTGTTGGCCTGCAAATTTTTCCAACACTTTTGAATAATCAAATTTAATATGTGTCATTTCGTCTTTTCTTCCTCCATAAATTAGGGTCTTTACTATCTTACCCCTTTACGTTTAATTTTTCAATGATTTTTGCTGATTTTTAACAAAAAAGCAAACGATTGCGTAATTTTGCCAAACCTAAGTTATTCATAATCGTAAAAGAAGCGTTTAACAGGAGAATAGCTGACTTTTGGCATGGAAAAATTTGCATAATAATCCTCTAAAGTTTCTCCTTTTGATAGCACACTGATACGCTGGGGGAAAAGTTTAGCTAAAAGACCTAAGCTGATAAGGGTTGGATACCAAATTGCCATCACCTCAAAAATAAACTTGTTATTATTGCCACGACCAATATAGCGCTTTTTATACTCTTTTCTCAATCGATAATGAGGAATAACAATATGAAAATCACTTTCTCCTAATGCCAACAAGGCAAATAAAATGGGAAATAGAAAATTTAAGGCAGCTAAGACAACCTTACCATCTTGATGATAAGAAAGAGCCCTTTGAACATAAATAGCTTTGTAATCCTTTGACTTTAAAGGGCGTTTGATAGATTTTCGTTCTTCTTTATTTAAGTGGCTAACCCCACTATTGTCATATTTGATTTCTGATAATTCTAAATCTACGACCTCTTGGCGATGGGCAGCCAGTGTGGTCTTTCCTGTTCCTGGAAAAGCAAATAAAATCATGATTTTTTCACTCCTATTCTCTCTACTAGTATAAGAACCCTGACTTAATTAGACCTTAATCATAGGGTATTTTGTCCTATTTTAGCAAACAAAAAAAGCTGATTTTCAAAAAATCAGTCTAAAGATGGAGATTAAGAACTCAGAAAATCTCTTGACACCTCCTAGTGACAATATGAGACAAAAAAAAGAGCACACACTTGATGTCGCTTAGGGCTGCTGGATTCCTCCCCTGACCCGCTTCACGCACAAATGTTGCTCCAAGTAATATTATAGCACAAAAGAAATTTTTAGCAAGTTTAAACTGCAGGCTTTTTCTTAGCTTCTTTTTGTTTCTTACGACGTTGCTTAAAAAATTCTTGCATGATACTTGCACAGCTTTCTTCTAAAATGCCAACTTCAACTGCGACCCTATGATTGAGGCGCTCATCTGTTAAGATATCATAAAGGCTTCCTGCACCGCCAAATTTTTGATTTTTCGCCCCATAAATCACTTGAGGTATTCGCGCTAGGCCAATAGCACCACTACACATGACACAGGGTTCGATTGTGACAAATAAGGTACAATCTAGTAAGCGCCAACTTTCTAAAAACTCATTAGCTTGGTTAATGGCCATGACTTCTGCGTGCATCACAGCTAGGTTGAGTTCTTCTCTAGCATTATGCCCCCGACCGATAATTTTTTTGTCCTTTACAATCACACAGCCTATCGGAATCTCATCTTTTTCTAACGATTTTTCAGCTTCATCTAACGCTTGAGACATAAAGTAGGCTTTTTCTTCTTCGGTAAATACTATCATAGCGCCCCTAAATCCCAAGAACGATGTGGACTTGCTAAATCAACAGGAATAGCACCACTATAAGAGGCTGCTTGCTGGCGTAAAACTTCTAAGTAGCCTGATTCTTGAATTCCTTCTGCTGGGAATTGTGGTAAATGGGTTAGAACCAACTTTTTAACCTTAGCTTCCTTGGCAATCAGACCAGCTTCCTTACTGCTAAGATGAGCAAAATGGTTTTCTGTTCCCTCAAAGAAATAGACATCCGCTAAAAATAAATCCGCCTCTTTAGTGAAGTCTGCTAATCCTTCAAAATAACCTGTATCACCTGTAAAGACCAAAACTTGCCCAGTCTCACGTTCAACAATACGCATGGCATAACAAACCACAGGATGAACAGTCTTGATAAAGGTAATATCAAAAGGTCCAATTTGTTCCACACCATTGACATTATAAGCACGAGCCTCTGTTACCCCATCTAAATGAAGTTTGGCGAACTCCCCCTGATCTTCATTGTGACCATAAGTTGGTAAAACTTTTGGTGTCCACAGGTGTTTAGGATAAAGTTGACGATAATGACGCAGCACTCCTAAATCAGCGATATGATCAGGATGATAGTGACTAATAATGACAGCATCTAATGCTAAAGGGCTAATTTCTTTTTCTAATTCATTTAAAGCACGACTGCCTGCATCAATTAAAAGTTGAAAACCATCTTGTCCTGTTAGCAAAAAACTTGTTGTTCCAGCATCTTTGTAGGGATAGCCTCCCCAACAACCTAATGTCGTTAATTTCATAGTCTTACCTTCTTTACTTTAGATAAGACTATTATATCAAAATTTCAAGCCATAGCAGACGGACTTATGCTCGAAAATCTGATAGACGATAGGCTAAAATGGTTGCTAGCAGTGCTTTCACAGTGTCTCCAGGTATAAAAACAAGATTAGAAACCAGAGATTGACTAAGCGCCATCTCTGTCACTTGAGATAACCAGACCGCACCAAGTAGATCTACAAACAAAACTCCTGCTAGCCACATCATCCCAAATAATCCTAAAAAGCTCTGCTTTTTCAAAAAGGATGACAAATATCCAAATAATAAAGGGACTAACAGCCAAGCCAAAACATAACCTCCTGTAGGGCCCATAAGGGTTGGAATAGACGTTGCCTTTCCAGAAAAAACTGGAAAAATTAGGCCAAAAAGAAAAAATAATATCATGGAAAGACTACCGTTTTTGGATCCTAAAAACAGGCTTACTAGCATGACCCCAAGATTTTGCAGGGTTAGAGGGACAGCAATAAAAGGAAGAGGAATAGCTGGAATAAATCCTAATACCACTAATAAGCTCGTCATTAACGCAATTTGTGATAATTCTTTTGTTTTCATCTGTAACTCCTAAATATCATAAATAGCAAGGACTGCTAAAGTTCAAGCCATCGCATTAAAATGATTATCCGCAAGTGACTTTGTTTCTTAGTTTATACTAAGAAATTCTATTTGTCAACCTACCTATAAAAATAGGTTAACTGTTATGTCAAAAAAAGAAACTCAGACTGACTGAGTTTCTACAAAAATTACCATCCAAATTCTTCATAAAAAATCTGTCCTTTGGGGACACCATTGGCTTTCATAACCTTCTCCCAATAGCGAGCCATTGCGGGTGGTCCACTAATCAGAACAGTAAAATCTTTTTTATCCTCTGGTAGATAAGCTAAAACGTCCTCTTCTTGATACATCCCAACCACACGGTTAACTATAAAATTATCACGCTCAACTTGCCACTTCGCAAATTTATCACCATAAATCAAGGCTGCTTGAGTTGACGCTCCGTGAAAAACTGTCGTTTTAAGGTCAGGATTTCCCTCAATCACTGACAAAATAGGAGTTACCCCAATTCCTCCTGAAATCATTAAAACTTCTTGAGGTTTTTGATCATCAATAATGGATTGATACATGCCATAACCACCATCAACATGAAGTTTAGCTGGTGCGGTAACACCTTGCAATTGCTTTGTAAAATCACCATCGCCACGAATCGCCAAGACAAGCTCACTCGCCCCCCTAGGATCATTGACAATAGAAAAAGGATGCGGCTCTGTCAGACCCTTAACCTCTGGAAAAGAAATGAAAATAAAATCTCCTGGTTTCATTTGTTGAGAGCGTACTTTTGGAACCTTGATCCGCAATTCATAAATATTGGGACCAATCTCTTGATTAGCCAGAAGTTCAGCTGGAAATCCTGTAGCAGTTGGTTTCAATTTTGCCCAAAGGTAGCTACCAAAAACAAAGATGCTTGACAGATAAAAGACTAGCATAAAAGCTGTGTTACTGCGAATATCAGGGATTAACTGCACATGAAGAAACACAAGTAATGTCGCCAAAATATTGAGCCTGTGTAGCCAAACTGAAATTTCATGCTTAAACACTTTCTCCAAATAACGCTTAATGGTCAATAAAAATGGGACTCTACTTGTTAGCCAACCAGCCATAAAAATCATGGAGTAAAGACCAATTCCAAGGAAAATATTAAAGGCAAGATCACCCGTGGTACTGATTAAACCATAAGAGGGGCTCAAACTCTTATGCATAAAAGCTAATAAAATAGCTACCAGACTTAAAATCCCATGAATCATGTAAGCCGCAGGAAGTCCAATTAAACGATCAAGCCACTTTGGCTTTGTCCCAATATAAATCGCCAACAACATCCAGACATAAGCGATAATACCATAGGCAATCCCAATTCGTCACTGACTACTTAAAGCTGACATCCCATTAACAAACGTATAAATAAAAGGAGTCGGCAAGATAAAAACTGCCGTTAACCAGGCCAAGCCTAGAGCATAATTATTTTTCTTAAACATTTTTTAGTTCTCCATATTGAAAAAATTGTTTCTTGGTATCGGTCACATAAAGTCCGCTTAATTTTTTATCAGCAATCATTTGACAAAAATCAGATTCTGATAAAACTAAGGCTGCCGTTGCCCAAATATCAGCCTGAACTAAGCTCGCATCTAAAATAGTGACTTGTTTGATGGTTGACTGTGATAGAATATGACGACCACGCTTGCTATAACCTGAAGTGGCTAAAGCGCCTGTTTTCATTTGAAATCTCGCAATCATTTCTTGCAAATGGTCTGGATTTTCGATGCCAATTTTCCAGATAAACGAACTATTATCTCTGGTTTCAAATTGCATATCCCCTCCACCATTTAGGCAGACTGCCTCTATTTCAGACAGTTGCAACAAGGGCTTCAAGTACTGCTGAAATACCTTTTCTACAGCCCAGCCTTTCACCAGACCAGTGGGATTATAGACACCTTGAAAATAAGGGTCAAAAGCACCTCTAGTTTCTTTTTTTGCAATGGTAACACGTGCAAAAATCTCTTGAAATTCAGGATCAAGCATCACCGTCTCATCCCCTTTCTGAAAGCGGCTCACCAATGAAGTCGCACGAAAGGCTGAGAATTTTTGTTCGATTTCTCCTAGAGCAGATAAAATATCTTGACTAACTCTTTCTAAAAGGTCCTTTGAAGAGACTTTATCACGGGTAACCAGAGTAATGGTAAAAGGAAGCGTCATCGCTTCTACAGTTTGACTAATAATCTCCATAGATTAAGCCTGAGCTTGATTTAAGGCATCTTGAAGAGAGCCTGTAAAGCCTTTATAAGCTTCGGTTGCACCTGAGATTTGATTGACCTCTGCGGATTGATTCGATAAAGCTTCGGCTGTGTAAGTTGGAAGGGCGTTATCATTAATAGATTGAGATTCTGGATTATCATTTGGATACTCTAGAACGGTAATATCATCAATTTTACCACTAGCTACCGTGATCTGTACCTGGTAATCACCACGATTGGTTGAGGTAACCGCACCAGAGTACGTTCCATCTTTCAAACTTGAAGTAGCAGCAGATGACGTAGCTAGAGTTGTTTCTGAACTTGAAGTGTTAGCACTAGCAGATGAGCTAGTAGCTGGTGTTGCTGTTTGGCTCGCTTCTCCTTTAAAAAACAAGAGATAAGCATTAAATACTGCAGCCACAACCGCTACAATTCCAACTAATAGAGAAATAATTTTTTTCATCTGAAATTCCTTTGTATTTTTTTAATTTTCCTAAACTTTTCAATCCATTATAGCAAAATATACAACTAATTAGTGGGAATTTTGCAATTTTAACAGACTTGTTATATTTGTCATAGAGCTAAAAAGAGACTGGATAATCCAATCTCTTTTAGCTCTTCTTAATCTTTATCCTCATGATCGTGATCTTCTTCATGGTCCCATTTATTCTCTAGGCGATCAAAGGCATCACTAGATTCAACGGCATCATCTCCATAGATGGCTTCGAGCATCTGTTCTGTGACTCCATGTTTTTTATAAACTTGGCTAATCTTATCTTCCTGAGCTTTAATGTCTGACTTGATACTAGCTACTGCAGATTGATATTTACTTGCTTGTGCTTGCCATTCTTTCGCCAAACTTAAACGCTCATCAACTTCTTTTGTTAGCTTGGTCTTTTCATCAGCTGTCAAAGCTGTCGAGGAAGCAATTTCAGATTTTAATTCATTAGCATCTTGATCTGTAAAATCATCTAAGTCATCACGACTGAAGGCATCTGTCTCACCAAATTTCGCCCATAGACTAGCAGTATCAAAAGCCATAAATTTCTTTTCAATCGCTCCAAAATACTCTGTATATAATTTTTCTTTCTGTGTCTCTAGGTCCGCAATTTTATTGTAATAAGTCGCTGCTTCTTTTTCTGCAGCTGTTACCTTTTCTTTATCTGCTGAAGATAAACTTGATGCAGATAAGCGATTCGTTTTATCTGTCAAGCTAAGTTTTGCCGTTGAACTATTTGTCTCTACACGAACTTGACTGGTATTCGCTTTAACATAAACACCTGCTCCGACACCTAGAGCACCTGTTAAGGCAAGTGCTGATAAGCCTATAATAACAGTTTTTTTCGATGGCTTCAAGTTTCCTAAAATTTCTTTAACAGTTTTCATTTTATAGTACCTCTATTTATTTGATTGATTAATTTTATTATAAACTAGAGGGCTCTTTAAAATCTTGGTCAAATTGAGCCAAAACTGTGGCAAAACTGTGGCAAAAAATTTTTAAAAATAAAATAAAAAAATAGGCTGACTGTCCCTCAAATGGACAATCAAACCTACTTTAAATCTTAATTACTCCAAACACTCTCAAGAATGTTGGTTTGTTCACGACCAGGTCCCACAGAGAAGGTTGAAATGCGAACACCCACCAACTCGCTAATACGACGAACATAATTACGTGCATTTTCTGGAAGTTCTTCAAGGCTACGCACACCTGTAATATCTTCTGACCAACCTGGCATTTCTTCATAAATTGGTCGGCAACGTTTTAACTGTTCAAGACTAGCTGGATAGTGATCAATACGCTCACCATCTAAATCATAAGCCACACAGATTTTTACAGTCTCTAAACCAGATAAGACGTCGATAGAGTTTAAACAAAGATTAGTGATTCCCGACACACGACGAGAGTGGCGCATCACAACAGAGTCAAACCAACCTACACGACGTGGACGGCCTGTTGTTGTCCCATACTCTTTACCAACTTCACGGATACGGTCACCAACTGCATCAAAAAGTTCTGTTGGAAATGGTCCGTCACCAACACGGCTAGTATAGGCTTTACATACCCCAACTACCTTATCAATCTTACTTGGACCAACACCTGAACCAATCGTCACACCACCTGCAACTGGGTTTGATGAGGTTACAAATGGATATGTCCCTTGATCAATATCAAGCATCACACCCTGAGCTCCCTCAAACAAGACACGTTTTCCTTGATCTAAGGCATCATTTAAGATAACAGAAGTATCAGTGACATATTTTTTAAGTTCTTGCCCGTAAGCATAGTATTCTTCAAAAATCTCATCAAAAGATAAGGTTTCTGCATCATACATTTTTTCAAAAAGACGGTTTTTTTCTTCTAGATTACGTGCCAGACGGTCTCTAAAGATATCACGATCAAGCAAGTCAGCGATACGGATACCAACACGCGCCGCTTTATCCATATAAGCTGGCCCAATCCCTTTAATCGTTGTACCAATTTTATTGTCACCTTTCGCTTCTTCTTGTAAGCGATCAAGATGAATGTGATATGGCAAGATAACATGAGCACGATCTGAAATGCGTAAGTTATCAGTTGTCACACCTTCTCCATGCAAGTACTCCAACTCCTTAACCAAAGATTTTGGATTAACTACCATACCATTTCCAATAACAGAGATTTTTTCTGGGAAGAAAATCCCTGATGGAATCAAATGTAACTTAAACTTTTTACCATCAATCACGATAGTGTGTCCTGCGTTATCTCCACCTTGATAACGTGCAATGACTTCGGCATTTGCAGACAAGAAGTCTGTAATCTTACCTTTACCTTCATCTCCCCACTGGGTACCAACAACAACAACTGATGTCATAATTTCGATTCTGAACTACAAATATGTAGTTCCTCATCCTTTCTCAACTCTCTAGGGCAGGAATCTCACCTGCAAGAATGTTTTACACTCTATTATATGAAATTTCTGATAATTTTTCAAGAATGCTCTGTGACTTTAACACCGTAAATGCACAAATGATGGTAGAGAATCCCCAAGATTTGACGACACAGCTCCCCCTAACCCATTAACTAAATCGGATAAAAAGTAACCATAAAGATTATTGCAAGAATTAGCAAGTCAACCAGAACATACTTTTTCAATGAAAATATCAATTCTTTCAATGCAAGTTTCATCATAAACCTCCTTTTGGTGCTGATGTACCACACTAATATGACCTTATGATGACTTTTACAAAAATAATTTCAAGTAAGCCTATTCAAAAATGCATCCGACTGGTATTTTATAAGGGGTATGCTATAATATTCTTTATGGATAAGATTATAAAAACTATTACAGAATCAGGCTCTTTCCGTGCCTATGTATTAGACGCTACTGAAACGGTCAAAACAGCTCAAGAAAAACATCAAACCTTATCAAGCTCAACCGTTGCCCTAGGGCGTACCCTTATCGCTAACCTCATCTTAGCTGCCAACCAAAAAGGAGACAGCAAGGTTACTGTTAAGGTCATCGGAAACAGCTCTTTTGGTCATGTTATCTCAGTTGCCGACACTAATGGACAGGTTAAAGGCTACATCCAAAATAAAGGTGTTGACATCAAAAAAACAGCAACTGGTGAGGTCTTAGTTGGGCCATTTATGGGACAAGGCCACTTTGTTGTTATTACAGACTACGGAACAGGTAACCCTTACACTTCAACCACTCCTCTTATCACAGGAGAGATTGGTGAAGACTTTGCCTACTATCTCACTGAAAGTGAGCAAACCCCATCTGCTGTTGGGCTAAACGTCCTCTTGGACGAGAACGATCAGGTCAAGGTAGCAGGAGGCTTTATGTTGCAGGTCCTACCTGGCGCTAAAGAAGAAGAGATTGCACGCTTTGAAAAACGCATCCAAGAAATGCCGGCCATCTCAACCTTGCTAGAGTCTGATGACCATATCAATGCTCTACTCACTGCTATCTATGGAGACGATAACTACAAGGTGCTCTCAGAGGAAGAGATTGGCTTTGTCTGCGACTGCTCACGTGAGCGATTTGAGGGGGCTCTCATCACTCTTGGAAAAGAGGAACTAGAAGCTATGGCAAAAGAAGATCACGGTGCCGAGATTACCTGTCAATTTTGTGAAACCACCTACACATTTACCGAAGAAGACTTGGAGGGCTTGATCAATGACTAAATTAAACTCTTCTTTTATGATCGGAAATGTCGAGATTCCTCATCGTACTGTCTTAGCTCCAATGGCTGGTGTCACCAACTCAGCTTTTCGAACTATTGCTAAAGAATTTGGTGCTGGGCTAGTTGTGATGGAGATGATCTCTGAAAAAGGGCTCCTCTATAACAACGAAAAAACCCTTCACATGCTCCACATCGATGACAATGAACATCCCATGTCTATCCAATTGTTCGGAGGAGATGCCGAAGGACTAAAACGTGCCGCTGACTTCATCCAAAATAATACCAAGGCTGACATCGTTGATATTAATATGGGCTGTCCCGTCAATAAGGTCGTAAAAAATGAAGCAGGTGCCAAATGGCTCAAAGACCCTGATAAAATTTACCACATTGTCAAAGAGGTAACATCTGTCCTAGATATTCCGCTGACTGTCAAGATGCGTACGGGCTGGGCTGATAGTAACCTCGCTGTAGAAAATGCCCTTGCTGCTGAATCTGGTGGGGTCTCTGCCCTTGCTATGCATGGCCGTACCCGTGAACAGATGTACACTGGCACTTGTGACCACGAGACACTCTCTCGCGTATCAAATGCCATCACCACTATTCCATTTATCGGAAATGGTGATGTTAAAAGTGTGCAAGATGCTAAATTTATGATTGAGGAGTTGGGTGTAGATGCTGTCATGATTGGACGCGCAGCCTTAAACAACCCTTACCTCTTCACCCAAATCAATCATTTCTTTGAAACAGGTGAAGAGTTGCCTGACCTTCCTTTTGTCAAAAAATTAGATATCGCAGAGGAACACCTGCGCCGTCTCGTTGACCTGAAGGGTGAGAAAATCGCAGTTCGAGAATTTCGTGGTCTAGCACCTTATTACCTACGTGGCACATCAGGTGCTGCCAAAGTCCGCTCTGCCGTTGCCAAAGCAGAAACTTTTGAAGAAGTTCAAGGACATTTTAATAGCTTAAGATAAAAAACAAGACTGGATTAAAGTATCCAGTCTTGTTTTTTATTATTTTCTCTGAATAAAAGGATTGCGATAAGGATAAAGAATCACAAACAAGCTATTGATTACCATAAGCACAACTTCCCAGTTTAAGCCATCAGAAAGCATGATCCCTAGCCCTAACAAGAGTAAACCAAGCACGCCAGCTAACCAGAGCTTTAGGTTGCCTAGAAGTACTGACATACCAGTCATTTTACCGACTAAAACATAAGCTAGCACAAACACAATGGTGTGTAAGACACTTAAAACCATCGCCAAGTTCATAAAATCTAGTTTAGGCTGGGCAATATGAATGATAAAGAGAGCAAATACAATGATATCTATCACAATACTTACAACTTTACCTGATATAAGATAGGGTGATTTATTTGTCATCATTACCTTCAGTTAACTCAAAAGACACTTTGTCCCAATAACATTTCCAACTAACGTTAGCGAAAAAGGCCTGATAAACTTTGAGACAACATCAGCCAAAAAGACAGTTTCCCTCGCGCCTTAGGAACTGCACTGGATAAGTGAGTCCCCAATGCTATCACACACTTAGGCGCCTTATAGCGATTAAGCATGAGATAAAGAGAAATCCTTTGGCTGATTTCTGCTTGTAGTCTTAGGAGCTCATCTTCTCTTTGAACAGACTCACACATTTTCAAAGTCTCTTCAAAATAAGCATGTAACTCTCGATTAGCCCTGACGTCACTGTCCTCACAAACAGCTGTCAGCTGATTTAGCAACTCTGTTTTTGTCATGGAAAATACACCTCAATTAGGGTCTTGGGTACCATGGTCCATAATTAACCCAACCATTGACAATAACACGACCAGTATAAGCCCAAAGTTCTGATTGATCCACACTACACTTTGCCCGACCATTAACATCCCTACAATAAACTCCAGGTCCTAAGTTTCCTCCCCCGCCTTTAATCATTGAAAGTTCTTTTAATGTTAGAACGTTATAATTTGTCACTGTTTTCACCATAATAACATTACCTCTTATTTTGTTGTGATCGATTACATCTGTTGATACTTTTATGATAAACTGACTTGTACTTTATCCAGCAACCATAGGTGGCATTTTTACAACTGACAGCTGTAAACACCATATCAAATAGAATTTACAAAAAAGCGAACAACCTAATGTCATTCATTTGTTATATTCAAAATTGGACTATTATCTCATCTTTACGTATTACATTTAAAATGAATCTAAAAATCCCTGACCAAAATCAATGACAGGCTGATACCAAGGTTTCTTCTTCCCACCCTCTGTAAGCATTAAATCCTCTTCTGAAAGATCAATAAATTTTTTCTCCAATTCTTCAAACGTTGTCATTTTCTGCCCCCTATATTTATTTATTCAACTTTAGCATTTTTATTTCATAATTTTTAACACCTATAATTCCCAGAGTAACTGCTACAATAGAAGATACATGAATATCTTGATCAAGGAATGATTTTATGCTTATCGCTACTAGTGTGATAATCAATAATATTTTTATTAAATAATATACCTTACGATTTACTAACATATAAGATCCTCCTATATCATTTATAAAACAAGTGGGGCAACTGCTAGACCAACTTGAACGACTTTACCAACATAGTAACCAGTCGTATATGCTACACTGTGTCCCCCAGATACTTGCTCTAATTGATGTTTAGCCAACTCATCAAATTTTGAAAAGTCTACACCATTACTAAATACTGCCTGATTTATCATAATATCCTCCTATAGTTTAACAAAAGTTGTAACCAGTAATTACAATTCTAGTTTAGCCTATTGTTAGATTTGCGTCCAGCAACCATAAGTAGCATTTCGGCAACTATTAGTTGCACAAATAAATTCTCTCATTCTTTATAAACCAAGTGATTGATATCAACCTCAAAAAATTGGCTTAAAGATACTAAACTTAATAAATCAGGATAATTTTCTCCTCTCTCCCATTTAGAAATAGCTTGATGACTAACTCCGATAATATCAGCTAAATCCTGTTGAGAAAGCCCTTTTTTCCGTCTATACTTCCTGATATTTTCATCAATCTGAATCATAGCTACTCCTTTCCAAACCATTGGTCTAAATAGTAAGTCAAATAGTTTTTCTTTCCTATTATCATCATAGCATTGCCCTGAATGCCATAACGTAGTTTATCCATATCCTCATTAGTAAGTTTTTGGAGGGCTTGAACCTTAAAAACATTTCCAGTTTCTGTTACAGTTGCACTATTATCAATACTAGTAATCTTGCTTGTCAGTGTCATATCCTTATTCGTCTTACTTTGAGTGACAAATCTAAGTGTGTCTCCAATAGCAATAGCAGTGATATCTTGGCTTGAAACATAGGCTGTAATAAGAACTTCTTTCTGCTTTTTTAGATCAGGGTAGATATAGGCAATAGTCGTACCGGGTGTTATAACCACAGCGTCAGATACCTCATTATTAAGATGTACAACACCTGACCAAGCTGAAATGAGAGTGTTGTCCGATACTACTTCTCCTTGTACAGATAAACTCCCCTGCAACTCTACAATAGCCTTATCAAGGCTAGTTTTTTCCTCTCCAATCTCTGAGAGAATTTGAGATTTTAAGTTAGCTACTGCGGTGTCGCTACTTTCTAATTGGTAAATTTGATTAAGATAGTTGAGAAAACGCTGGTGATAGCCAAAACTATCATCCTCCCAAAATTGGTCACTACCATAATTCACACTATCTTGCAATAAGTCTAGATTGTAGCGCTGATCTTCTAAGTAGCTTAATTGATTTGAATAAACTGTTTCTTGAACCCTTTCTTGATTAGATTGGTACTGGAGTAAGAGGTCTCCAACTTGTATCTCTTTATTTTCCTCTAAATTATTAACAATAATCGGACTAGCACTATAAGACTGAATGCTAGCCAAAACTTGAGTAGGCTCTAGGCTAGCTGTTGTCTTAATAGCAATTTCTTTTTCAGCAATAGCTAAAAAAGCTATACAGACTATAAAAAGAATCAGAGTCGGTAAAATAATGCGACTAGCAAAATTATGATATCTAAGGCGATAAAACTCTGCACTCTCAAGCAACTGATTGTTCATGTCATCCCTCCCTAACTATTAACTAAATTGGCATAAAATCCATTTTTTTCCAAAAGCTCTTGATGACTTCCCACTTCGACAACTTTGCCTTTGTCTAAAACCACTACCTGTTCCGATCGTTCTGAGATAGTCAAACGATGTGCAATAAATATGATTGTTTTATCTAACTGTAAGAGATTATCAACTATTTTCTTTTCAGTTAAAACGTCTAAACTACTAGTCGCTTCATCTAAAATAAGAACAGGAGCATCGGTTAATAAGGCACGCGCCAAAGCAATACGTTGTTTTTGACCACCTGAAATACCAGAACCATCACTAGTTAACTCTGTCTGATAATTGAGTGGCATGTGCTCAATATCATGGCGAACCTCAGCTAATTCAACTGCACGCACAATATCGTCTTGAGTTGTCCCCTCCTTAGCCCAAATTTCAAGTTGAAGTTAGCCACCCAAAAGAAATTCACTTGGCGACTTG
>CAMCQB010000010.1 GCA_945876895.1 uncultured Streptococcus sp. | reverse complement strand
TGTTCTCCCATATCACGACCATCAACCGTCATCATACGACCTTTTTGAGCAGGTAGATACTGACTGAGGAACTCTTTAAAGTTTTTTTCACCAATAAAACAGATTCCTGTTGAATCTTTCTTTTTAGCTGTTGCTAAACCAGCCTTCTCAGCAATCTCACGAACTTCAGATTTTTGCAAATGTCCCAAAGGGAACATAGTTTTCTGCAATTGTTCTTGTGATAATTGGCTAAGGAAATAGGTCTGATCCTTACCATTATCTGCTCCACGTAGCATATGAACGATACCATCTTCATCACGTGACACCTGAGCGTAATGACCAGTCGCAACATAGTCTGCTCCTAAATTCATAGCATAATCCAAGAAAGCCTTGAATTTGATTTCCTTATTACACATGACATCAGGATTTGGCGTGCGCCCCGCCCGATACTCTGCCAGAAAATACTCAAATACACGATCCCAATACTCTTTTTCAAAGTTGACAGAGTAGTAAGGAATACCAATTTGGTCTGCCACAGCTGCCACATCTTTATAATCTTCTGTGGCTGTACAGACCCCAAATTCATCTGTGTCATCCCAGTTTTTCATGAAAACACCAACAACATCATAACCTTGCTCTTTTAAAAGAAGAGCCGTAACAGATGAGTCAACACCTCCACTCATACCAACAACAACACGTGTTTTAGAGTGATCACTCATTATTCTTCTCCCATCAATATAAGATACCTCAGCTTAAAATCAATACCAAAAACATTTAGGATTTTCCGTCTCTAAAATGTTAAGCTTGACCTTTTCGCCCAGGTTCAATGTTAACTTAGCAGTATTATCTAAGTCATCAAAATTCGATTTGAAGGTCGATTTTGAAACGCAAAACTTGCGCCTAAACATTATATCACGATGTATCTGGAATGCAAGCGTTAAACGATGTCATTTTTTATTCTCTTCAATAATTTGTTATAATAAAACTGCGTTAAAAAGGAGATCAAATGATGAAAGTACTAAAATTTCAATCCGTTTTTGATATTATTGGCCCTATCATGATTGGACCATCATCAAGTCATACAGCAGGAGCAGTGCGCATAGGAAGAGTCGTTGCCTCAATTTTTCACGATATTCCAGAGGAAGTTGAGTTTGAACTCTATCATTCCTTTGCCAAAACTTATAGAGGACACGGGACTGACTTGGCTTTAGTTGCAGGGATTCTAGGAATGGAAACAGATGACCCTAGGATTCCTAAAAGCCTTGAGATTGCTCATCAAAAAGGTATCAAAGTCTATTGGAAACTCAACAAAGAAAGTAATACTCCCCATCCCAATACAGCTAAAATTACGGTCAAAAAAGAAAATAAGAGCATGAGTATTACTGGAGTTTCTATCGGCGGAGGGAATATTCAAGTCACTGAACTTAATGGTTTTTCTGTTTCTTTAAAGATGAATACACCAACCTTGATTATTGTCCATCAAGATATTCCTGGAATGATTGCTAAAGTCACCGACATCCTATCCTCACAACACATCAATATCGCCCAAATGAACGTGACACGTGAAAAAGCTGGTGAGAAAGCTATTATGATTATTGAAGTGGATTCTAGAGACTGCGATAAAGCGATGTTAGATATCCAGAATATCCCTCATTTACATAATGTCTCTTACTTTGATTAGAAAGGATTCCTATGTTTTATTCCATAAAAGAATTGGTCCAACAAGCAGATGATTACCATAATGGTAGCGTTGCTGACTTAATGATTGCCACTGAAATGGAACTCTCTGGTCGCCACAAAGAAGAAATCATTTCTTTAATGTCTAAAAACCTTGATGTCATGCTTGACTCTGTTCAAAAAGGGCTAGATAATCGTCAGTCTATCAGTGGGCTCACTGGAGGAGACGCTCTAAAGATGGATCGTTACATCCAACAAGGACCTACCTTATCCGATACCACAATATTGATGACTGTTCGAAATGCCATGGCCGTCAATGAATTAAATGCCAAAATGGGACTGGTATGTGCAACACCTACAGCAGGTAGTGCTGGTTGCCTACCAGCAGTCCTATCAACGGCTACCCAAAAACTCCAACTTAACCAAAAAGAACAGCTTGATTTTCTATTCTCAGCGGGTGCTTTTGGGCTTGTCATTGCCAACAACGCCTCTATCTCTGGTGCAGAAGGTGGGTGTCAAGCTGAGGTTGGGTCTGCCGCTGCCATGAGTGCTGCTGCCCTTGTCTTAACAGCTGGTGGGTCTGCTTACCAAGCAAGTCAAGCTGTAGCTTTTGTGATAAAAAACCTTTTAGGATTAATTTGTGATCCTGTTGCTGGGCTTGTCGAAGTCCCTTGTGTCAAGCGTAATGCTTTAGGTAGTTCCTTTGCATTTGTCGCTGCTGACATGGCTTTAGCTGGAATTGAATCAAAAATACCGGTTGACGAGGTAATTGATGCGATGTATCATGTTGGCTCTAGCCTTCCTACTGCTTTTCGTGAAACAGCTGAGGGAGGTCTTGCCGCTACACCTACTGGAAAACGCTATGCCAAAGAAATTTTTGGAAAATAAATCCGTTGGCTTGATTAAATAAATTAAATCAAACTGCGTTTAACATCCCTATTTTTTATAAACCATCCAATAGAAATCCTTTTTATTAAGGTTTAATCTTATGCACAAAGGTTTACACCTTGACAATGATCTTTACACTGTCTTTACAGGAGAAAACAATGAACACAATACTATTTGACCTTGATGGTACTCTATTAGACAGTAGCCCAGGCATTCGACACTGTTTTATCAAAACCTTTAAGGAGCTTGGACTACCTGTACCAAATGACCAAACCATTCAAAGTTTCATAGGACCTCCTCTTGAAACCACTTTTAAAACAATTAACCCAAATCCTGAGTTTATTAAACTTGCCATTCAAACCTATAGACGCTACTATCAAGAAACAGGTGTTTATGATGCTACTGTCTATGAGGGAATAGTGCAGGCTTTGGAAGAGTTAGTGACGTCTGGCTATCAACTTTTTATCACAACAAGTAAAAATCAAGAAATGGCCACTCTTATGATGAAATATTTTAAACTTGACAAATACTTTACAGCTATCTATGGCTCTACACCAACGGCTTTTATCAAAGCTGATATTATCAAACGGGTTATAAATGATTATCATCTGACATCGCATGAAACCTGTATTATTGGAGATACCAAATTTGACATTATTGGTGGAAAAACAATAGGCATCAAGACCATTGCCGTAACTTGGGGATTTGGACAATTTAAAGATTTAGCACAAGCAAATGCTGCCATTAAACAGCCTTCTGATATCAAAAAAGCCCTTGAAACTATATAAGTTTCAAAGGCTTTTTTACATACCCCAAGCAGATAAACCTTGAGCATTATAAGCATTTAGAGCTGCGTTAACTTGATCTTGCACAGTAGCTGTCGAGCCCCATCCTGGCATAGTCTGAAAGAGACCAGAAGCACCCGATGCATTTGATGCAGTTATATTACCATTTGATTCACGCGCAATAATATATTCCCAGGTTGATTGGGGAACGCCTGTTGCTGCCGCCATCTGTGCTGCTGCCTGACTGCCAACTGTACCCGCTGTATTTCCATTACTAAGCACATAACCCGTTTGCTGGACTGAAGCTGAGGCTTGGCTATAAGCAACTGTAGTTTGTGAAGTAACAGATTGTTCTGCACTATTGGAATAGGCCACCTGCTCTACATAGACTGAAGCAGTATCTGTAGCTTGATCAACTGATGCGCTCTGTGCTACTTCTGTAGAGGTCACCAAAGTATTAATATCCTCTGGCACTATGACATCAACTGTATCCCTCTCTGATTCAGATTCAGAAGTACTTTCTTCTTGAGAAGCTACACTATCATCTGATAATTTTTTATTTAAACTACTAGTGGATGTTGCTGATAACGTTTTTTCGGATTTAGAAGAAACTTTTTCTTGTCCAAAAACTGTTAAAACTGCAACCAAACTAGCGAGTAGAAGACTAGTGATCGTCACCAATAGTTTCATTCTTTTTACTTTAGCCAAATGTAATTCTTTACGACTCATATTTTTTATCCTACCTTTTTCTTTTCCGTTATCCATCATAGCTTTTAAATGTTACCTGCATTTTGGTCTTGTGTTAAAAATGTTACAAAAAAATTTAGTTTTTACAAAAAAACGTTTTCATAGATAGATAAAAAAACTCATCAGAAAACACTGATGAGTTTATACTATTAATACCAACCATTAGCTAGCCAAAATGACTTAGCTGCTGACCATGAACCATAACGAGAAGTAACGTAATTATCTGCTACTTTTTCTTGATTTTCAGGTGACAAATCACCATTCAAATATGAGATGGTTAATTGGTAACGACCATAATACTGACCATTTTGCGCTGTATAACTGCCACTAGATTCTTTCTGTGCAATCCACTCTTTTGCTTCCGCATCAGCTGCACTCAAACTGCTTGTTGTTGCAACTTCCGTTGTGCTAGAAGTGGAGCTACTATTAGTTGTTGCTGTGCTAGTAGTAGATGATAACTCCAAAACTTGCCCAACAGATAAGGTATTAGCATCAGTTAACTGGTTTAAAGCAACCAAACTATCCACGCTTGTTTGATGAGTAGCTGCAATAGAAGATAGTGTATCACCTGATTGCACTGTATAGCTATCTGCATTAACCAAGGCTGGTGCAAAAATTCCAGCTGCTGTTGCCAACGTAGCTACTCCTAGTTTGATAGAATTTTTCTTTTGATTTAGTACTGATTTAATAGTCATAATAGACTCCTTTATTTTTCTTGATGTTCTATATGATATCCTTTCTTTATTACTTTCATTTTGTGCTTTAGTTAAAAATGTTACAACTGTATTGAAGACAGATAAAAAACCGTCTTTAAACAAGACGGTTTTAAGGTGATTTAAGAAAGAACAAAAGAACTCCCAAACCAATTAAAATCATTAAACTAATGCTATCTTTTACTTGCCATTTCAATTGACGGAACTTACTACGACCATCTCCACCTTGATAACCTCGTGCTTCCATTGCTGTTGCTAAAGCATCAGCTCTTTTAAAAGATGAAGCAAATAAAGGGATTAAAATAGGAATAACAGACTTTACCCTCTCTATCAAGTTACCTTCACCAAAATCAACCCCTCTTGCCCGCTGAGCATTCATAATTCTTGTCGTATCATCCATAAGGGTCGGCACAAAGCGTAAACTCAATGACAACATCAAGCCTATTTCATGTACTGGTACCTTAAACCGCTCTAATGGCTTTAAAAGAGATTCTACTGCATCAGCTAAGCTCAATGGCATGGTTGTTAAGGTTAATAAGGTTGAAAAGAAAATAATCAAAACAAACCGCATAAAAATCAAGCCAGCCTGACTTAGACTATAATCTGTAATTCTAAGAAAAGCAAAGGACCAAATAACGGCTCCACCTTGAGTAAATAACATCTGAAAGATAGTTGTAAACAAAATCAAGCCTATCATGGGCTTTAAACCGCCAATAAAGAAGCGAAAAGGAATTTGAGAAAGTAAAACAACAAATAAAGTAAAAACAAGCATAATAACATTTGTGATGACATTATTAGCCCAAAATATTATACCAATAAAAATAAACATGGCTAGAAGTTTAGTCCTAGGGTCTAGACGATGAATAAAAGACTGACCTGGAATATAACGTCCTAAGATCAATTTATCCATGTCCCACCTCCTTAATAAACTCTTCTAACGTAATTGGTAAACGCTCAAATTGACACCCCTTAAGCGCCAATTTTTGAGCAAATTTAGTGATTTTAGGGACACCAAGTTGTTTTTCTTCTAATAACGTCACATCTTGAAAAACTTGCTGAGGAGAACCTGATAAAATGACACGTCCCTTCTCTAAAACATATACTTCATCAGCATAGTCTGCAACATCATCCATTAAATGTGTTACCAAGACCAAGGTCATCCCTGATTGATGTAACTCTTTAAATAAAGACATCAACTCCAAACGTCCACTTGGATCTAAACCTGCAGTTGGCTCATCCAAAACCAAGACACTAGGTTCCATGGCTAGAATACCTGCAATCGCAACACGTCTCATTTGTCCACCTGATAAATCAAATGGATTTTTATCAAATAAGGATTCTGGAATACCTACCAAGTTCAGTTTTTCACGCGCTATCTGCTCTGCTTGTTCTTTTGATACCCCAAAATTTTGTGGACCAAACGCCACATCTTTTAAAACTGTTTCTTCAAAAACTTGACTCTCAGGAAATTGAAAAACAAGACCAACTTCCTTTCTCAGTGATTTGATAGCCTTATTTTTAGAAGTCGGTGTAATAGTACGTTCATTGACTATCACAGACCCCTTTGTTGGGATAAGTAGGCCGTTTAGAAGTTGCATAATAGTTGACTTTCCACTTCCAGTATGGCCGATAAAAGCAGTAAAACTCCCATCCTTAATTGCAAGGTTAATATCAAAAAGAGCAGGACCTTCAAATGGGGTGCCCTGCTGGTAAGTATAACTCACATTTTGGAGATAAATTCCCATAAACTCTGTTCCAATTCTTCTTCTGTTTGATAAGCCTCTGGTTTAAACCCAGAAAACTGTTGTTCAAGCGCTAAACTCAATTTTACCGTAAAGGGAAGGTCTAACCCTAAATCTAACAACTCTTCGCCTTTTGAAAAAAGCTCCCTAGGCGTGCTAGAAAAAGCTACTTGACCTTTTTTCATCACCAAAACTCGATCGCTAAGAGCCACCTCATCTAAATCATGCGTAATAGAAATAACGGTTACACCTGACGATTGATGAATAGACTTAATAGTCTCAATCAACTCTAAGCGTCCCTTAGGATCTAACATACTGGTTGCTTCGTCTAAGATAATAATATCTGGTTGCATAGCAACAACTCCTGCTATGGCAACACGTTGTTTTTGTCCACCAGATAGGCGTGCTGGTTCTCGTGTCCTAAATTCTGTCATTCCAACCAACTCCAAAGCTTGATTGACACGCTGGCGCATCTCCTCATAAGCCACACCTTGATTTTCCAATCCAAATGCAATGTCATCCTCAACAGTAGCCCCTACAAATTGATTGTCTGGATTTTGAAAAACCATACCAATTCTATGACGTAAATCCCAAACATTATTTTCCGTCAATTCTTGTCCCATGATCTTGATGACCCCTGACTCAGCAGGAAGCAGACCATCAATTAATCGAACCGTTGTGGACTTGCCACTCCCGTTGTGGCCAATAATTGATAACCATTCTCCTTTTTCAACTGAAAATGTTACACCATCTAGTGTATAGTGATCTTGATGGCTATCATATTTAAATTTTAGGTTTTCAACTTCTATACTTTTCATAAGCGTTATTTAAAGGTGTCTTTGAAAAGGAAACTTGCTCCTTTAAAGTAATCATAACCTGAATAAAGAGTAAAAAATAAAGAAATATAGAGCATAATTTGTCCAAGCAAGTTAAAATGACAAAATAGTAAAATCACCGCCAGCATTTGTGTCGCAGTTTTTATCTTACCTGGCATAGCAGCCGCTAGTACCTCACCACCAGTTTCAACCAACAACAGTCGCAAACCTGTAACAGCCAATTCTCGACAAATGATCAAAGCTGCAACCCATGCTGGAGCCATACCAAGACCAACCAACATGATAAATGCGCTCATCACCAACATCTTATCCGCTAATGGATCTGCAAATTTTCCAAAATTGGTCACGACCTTCCATTTCCGTGCCAAATAACCATCTAAATAGTCTGTTAAAGAGGCCACAGCAAATAAAACAGCTGCTACAACATGCCAAAATAAACTATTAGGTAAAGAACTCACTATCAAAAAAATAGGAATCATAATAATCCTAATAAGAGTCAATAAGTTAGGAATGTTTTCTTTTTTTATCATCTTAATAACTTTCTTTTATTCAATATTTAAGGTAATGTAACTAGCATCAGTTGCTGATAAACTGGATAAATCTACAGTTTGACCACCAATTTTTACAGAGACACCATCGGCAGATCCTAAACTAATGACAGCATTTGAAACACCGTCTTGAAGCGTTACGGTGTGAGAAGGATACCCCTCCCCTAAAATAATACCAGCTTCATCAATATCTGCATTAGTGACACTAAACCATGCTTCTGAAGCACCATCAAGACTGACCTCGATTGTTATAGGTTGGGACATATTTTTCGCTGTCACTGTTAGAGTCTCTCCCCCTCCTTCAACACTCAAAGTAGGAGTCGGGGACTCTTTGCTAGAGCTAGTCTGCTGCGAAGAAGTCCCTGAAGTCACAACTTGAGAACTGCTAAACGGTGAACTAGAGTCAGATGAGTCAATCGACGTCACTTGTTGCAAAATCATATAGAGAACAAATAACAAAATCAACGATGCGATGGTCCCTAAGATAATAAGAGGATAGTACGACGGATTCTGGTTCTTACTTCCTGTCCGACTACTTCTTTCCTTAAAACGTCGCTCTGTCTGTTTTGTAGCTTCAGCCAAGGTGAGAGCTGTCTCATCACCTAACATTAAAGATGAACGCTCTGCTTGATATTCTCGCTCAATCTGCATCAAGTAATCAAAATCTAGATTTAATATTTCAGCATAACAACTTAAAGCTTGCTCTTCTTCATCTTTGGGGAGAGCTTCAAAATTATTTAGCTCCATCGCTAATAAATAAGCTTGAGGCACTCTTGTCTTTTTATAAATATCCTCAAGTGTTAAACCTTGTTTAACTCGTGTTTCACGTAAAACATCACCTATACGCTTCACTACTTTTTCCCTCTTTATCTATACGTTTATGTAGAGAATATTATAACAAATTTTTACAAGTTTTTCTGACTTATTATTTAGGAAAAATAACAAAATCTGATGTATCTATATTATCAATAAAGGCTCGACAATAACTCATAAACGTCCGATAATCTAATTCTTCTAAAATATTTGGGACGTCAAAATAATTTTGCTGATGAGATAAATACGTCATAAATTGATTGACTGTATTTTCAGTGTAATTTAAGTCTCTTAAAAATTCGCCATATATCTCTTTTCTTACAATATCAAAATGTTCTGGATTAACATCTGGATCCGATGCAAACTGACGTACTGCTTGTCGAATGCGATTAGACATCGCAATAGGTTCCTGCGTATCCATCGTCACCACAACAAACTGATAATCTTTTCCAATTTCCACCTCAAAGTCAAAGGAATGATCCACTTTCCCCCCCTCATAAAGAGATTGATAGCGTGTAGAAGTCATACCAAACAACAAGGCAAACAAAATCCTTATTGACAAACGGTAAGTGATCACATAATTAGAATCAATCACTGTACGACATCTAAACCCTACAGCTAATTTTGCTTGAACAATATCCATATCAAATGACGAAGATGAGACAACAGGGTAGTACTCGATTTCTGGACGTGATGGCACCTTCTTCTTTCGAATTTTCAGACTCTCCTGTTTTTTATTGACAGATTTGTAAACGTCCTTGACATCAAAATTTCCAACCACGACTAAACTTAAATTAGAGGGATGATAATACTTGGTATAAAAAGATTCCAAGACCTCCTTATTGATAGCCTTAATGCTATCCACACTTCCTGCAATATCCTCGGATAAAGCTGTTCGAGGATAAAGATTTTTTAAAATTCCTAAGTAAAGACGATAATCAACATCATCTTGATACATTTCAATCTCTTGTGTGATAATTCCTTGTTCTCTAACAATAGACTCCTCATCAAAATAGGGTGTCTGAACAAAATCTTGGAGCAAATCTAAACAAGCTGATAAGTTTTGACTGGTCGAAAAATAATAGCTTGTCCGATCAAAAGTTGTAAAAGCATTAACATCTGCACCAAGATTTGTGAAATCTTGTAAGACATCGCGTCCCCCTGGCATTTCAAATAATTTATGCTCTAGGAAGTGAGCAACACCCTCTGGAAAGGTTCCTTTTGTCCCTGTCAACTTTGTGTCAAGAGATCCACTAAAACTTGTCAACATCGCATAGGATTCATGGTAGTCTTTTCGTGGTATCAAATATAAAGATAACCCATTTTTTAACTGTTTGTGATAGACAGTTTCCTCTAACTCTGGATAAGTATAAGTTTCTAACCCCCTTGTCATTACTGTCCCTCCAAAATATAAAGAGCTTGTAATTTTAATTGCTGTGCAACTCTCATCATATCTTTCTTACCAACTGTATTTATTTTTTGAAGCCACTCTTCTAACTCTAGAGCCTGCTCACCATAAATTTCCTTATTATATCTAAGTTCCATCAAACTATCTGGATAATCTTCTGCGATACGTGCTTGGTTAACCAACATCTTTTTAGTTTGCTCAATCTCACGCTTTGAAAATTTTCCTAAACGAATAGAGCTTAATTGTTGATTAATCAAGCGTAATGTCCGTTGACGGTTTTCTCTGTCTATTCCTGCATAAATTTTTAAGTATTGCGTTGACACATCATATTGACTAGCAATTGTATAAGCTAAGCCTGCTTTTTCTCTAACATTAGTAAATAACTTAGAGTGAGCATATCCTCCTAAAAGACCGTTTACTAATAATAAAGCAAAATAATCATCGGATCCATATGTTACCGGTAGATGATAGGCTAGATTGAGAATGGTTTGATGTGTGTCTCGACGCTCTATTTTTTCTCGTGTGATATTAGTAAACTGATGTTTGACTGAAAATTGAGGGCTACTTTTCCTATCCTCTAGAGGAAAATGATTCACTTTTTGAATCACACGATAATCCTCCACCTCACCCAATACAAAAATATCAATTCTGTCTTGTTGTAACATGTGTTGAAATTCTTGAAAAACAGTATAACTGTCTTCTTTTTTTATCAATTCTGGGTTTCCATATTTAGAATACTTAAAAACAGTATCACCAAAATAAAGTGCCCTTACGGCAAGATCTGAAGCATAATAAGGATCTTCTAAATCAGCCTCTAAACTATTTATCAAGTTTTGTTTTTCAATATCAAATTGCTTAGGTTTGTATTGAGCAACCGATACCAAAGGATGAAATAAGGCTGCTTCAAGAAACGAGAGGACGCTGTCTAATATACTATCTCCTGACATCAAAAAAGATTCCCTGACAAAGCTCATGTTAACATCTACCATATGGCTGAGACCTCTAGTAGAGATGGAAGTCGAAAAACTAGCCCCATAAAGTCGAGCTAATTCTTGTCTGAAAGCTTGCTGTGTACTATAAATAGAATTGACAGACTCCAACATTTGAGCAACCAGAGCTCGACGTGCCAAAGTCGCTTCATCTCTTTGCCCTGTAAATCTGACTTTTATATGATTTGTCTTAAATTTATGACTCTTTATAAAGTGTAAATAAACACCTTCTGCTATTTTCATTTTTCTTCCTTTTATCCAGAGTTATTGTCTTTCATTATACCATTTTTATGCTATAATGACTTAGATTTAGAAAGAGGTATCGTTATGCAATATAAATTATTCAATGAATTTATTACTCTACAAGCACTTCTCAAAGAACTTAGCATTATTCCAAGTGGAGGGGCTATAAAGGCTTTCTTATCAGAAAATGATGTTTATTTTAATGGGGCTTTAGAAACACGCCGTGGTAAAAAATTGCGCCTAAACGATTGTATTACTATTCCTGAGTTGGACATTGAAATTCTCCTAATTGAACCTAGTCTTGAGGAAAAAGCTAAACATCAAGAAGAATTGGATGAAAAAGCACGCATCGCTGCCTTGGTGAAAAAGCTCAATCAAGAAAATAAAAAGAAACCAATTAAGAAAAAAGCAACACCATCTCGAAAAAATCCAGCTCAAACTCAACAGAAAAAACCTATACGCTTTCCTGGAATATAATTATGTGGATTTCATCAATCACTCTAAACAACTTTCGTAACTATAAGCATTGTCAAACAGACTTCTCACCTGACCTAAATATTTTTCTCGGAAAAAATGCCCAAGGAAAAACCAACATACTTGAAGCCATTTACTTTTTATCCTTAACACGTAGTCATCGAACAAGGCAAGACAAAGAGCTTATTCACTTTCAGGAAAAACAACTGACAGTCTCTGGGACCGTAGCCAAGCAATCTGGAGAGATTCCTCTAGAAGTTACCCTAACGCAAAAAGGGCGAGTGACTAAAGTCAATCACTTAAAACAAAATAAACTGTCTGATTACATCGGAAATATGACGGTTGTTCTTTTTGCTCCTGAGGATCTGCAACTAATAAAAGGTTCGCCTGCCTTAAGAAGAAAATTTATGGATATTGATTTAGGACAAATCAAACCACTATATCTATCAGATTTAGCCCAATATAACCATGTTCTCAAACAAAGAAATAGTTATTTAAAATCAGTTGACAACGTTGACAAGGACTTTCTTGCAGTACTTGATCAACAATTATCCTACTATGGAAGCCGTGTCATGAAACACCGACTAGAGTTTATCACGACTATTCAGCATTATGCTCGAGAACATCAATACTCCTTATCAAGCCAAACTGAGAATCTAAAAATAAATTACCTCCCCTCTTTTACATTCTCAGACACTGATCAGCTAGAAAATTTATTCTTACAAGCTTTGCAGAAACAACATCAACGAGATATTTTCAAAAAAAATACCTCAATCGGACCTCATCGAGATGATATCGATTTTTTTATTAATGACATCAATGCCAGTTTCTGTAGTCAAGGTCAACATCGTAGCCTTATTTTATCACTCAAAATGGCTGAAATTGATATTATAAAAGAAGGAACAGGAGAGTCGCCCATTCTTTTACTTGACGATGTTATGAGTGAGCTTGACAACACTCGTCAATTAAAACTTCTTGAAAATATCCAAAAAAACGTTCAAACCTTTGTCACAACAACAAGTTTAGAACATTTACACCATTTACCAAGTAACTTAAAAATCTTTACAGTAACAAAAGGGAAATTGACAGAAAAAAAAGCTTGAAACCTCAAGCTTTTTTTATTGTGCTTTGACAACACCCAGTAAGACAGCTCCGACAACAAAGCAAAGGATACCTATAATCGTCCATTTGACTTCTTTTTTTGTTTTTGTCTCACCTAAAAATAAAATACCACCTATGATTGAAATAATCATTCCTAACTGTGAAAAACTAAAAGCAATTGCTAATCCTGCTGTTTTTGCTGCAAGTAACATAAAAATATTCCCAATTCCCCACAGAATTCCTACAAAAGAATTTTTTAAAACAACTGGTGCAAAACTAATTTGAAAACGCATCAACAACATTGCACCAAGGACCATCCCAATTGACATTGGAAAAACAACTGATAAGGCATCAAATTTCATAATATTGTTAAATAAAATAGCATAAGAAAGGTAGCCAATCGTTGAATAAGTCAGAGCCCTGATGCCTTTTGAAAACTCTGTCAACTGACCTTCTGTTTGACTAATTTCCTCATCGCGTTTACTCGAAAAATAAATACCTGATAGTAAAAAAGCTAGCGCAATAAAACCTAAAACAAATTGTATCGGACGGGTCCACTCCCCAAAAATAAAAACGCCAATGAGGCTTCCAAATAATAATTGAGCTCCACTTGATAATGGGTTAGCAACAGACACGCCCATGTATTTCATTGCATGAAATTGTCCATTTTGTCCCAAAGACCACAGCATTCCTCCCAACATCCCAAATAAAAGTAGTGTCCAGTCTATTGTCGGACGGACAACAACAAACACGATACTAGCAAAAATTAAAGCTCCTAGTGTCATCCCAAATGTCTGCTGGTTAGCTGTTCCCCCAATTTTATTACTTGCAAAACCAATACTTCCCCAAGCCAACATCGGTATTAGGGCATATAAAATCCCCTCCATCTCCTTTTCTCCCTTCATTATTAGTAGCTGTAATAGTTTATCTTATTTTAATTTTTTTGGCAAGTCTCATCAAATGACTACTCAAAAATAAAGAGATGAATTGTCCAACTTGCCCATTTAAACAAATCATCTCTTTTTTATCTCTTAATCCAATAAATCTTCTAAAATTACTCCAAATTTTTCAGCATTTGAAAGATCACCTTGAGCCAAAAATCCATTTAAAGCTTTGACCACCCACTTGGCTATTCCCAGTTGGTCTGATAACTCCGAATAATTGAGGCTTTCAAGAATTTCAAGCAGTAAAACTTCATCAAGAAGCTCAAAAAAAGTTGACAACAAAGCGCCATCCACCTTATGTTGAGAAAAATAAGTGACTAGAAAAGCTTGGTCATCATCAGCCAATAAAAGGTGTAAACTGAGTTTAGAGAGGAATAATTTTGCTAGTATTTTTAAAATCCTCTCATCAGCGTCACTTTCAGAAAAACGTTCATGTAAAGTAAGAAGCTGCATCAAATCTTTCTTATCATATGCTGTTTTCAGGTCCAACAAATCCTGATTGACTGGCTCTTCTTTTTTCTTATCTTCCTCTGAGCTCTTACTAGCATCAAACAATAAAATAGTATCTTTCCCCACTGAACGTTGCTCAAAATCAGCCAAACTCAAATCCATAGCCGCTAAAGCAGCAATAAACTTGTCAATAGCTAATTGAGTTTCCCCATTTTCAAAACGCGAAAGTGTAGATTTTGATAAATCAGCACCCTTGGCAACCTGTGTTAACGAATAACCTTTTAGTTCTCTAAGAACTTTAAATTCTTGTCCATAATTTGTCATACTTCTATTTTATCAATAGAGTTCCGAAAACGCAACTTTGTTTACAAAAAAACTGTTACAGAGCTTTCTCTGTAACAGTTTCTCTCTTAGTGTAAGGAATAGTTTGGAGCTTCGTTGGTAATTTGTACATCATGTGGATGACTTTCAATCAGACCTGCCCCACTCATCTCAACAAACTGAGCATGTTCATGAAGAGCAGAAAGATTAGCAGCACCTGTGTAACCCATACCTGAGCGAATACCTCCAATCAACTGGAAGACAATATCAGATACCGCACCTTTATAAGCAACACGTCCTTCAATACCTTCTGGAACAAGTTTATTGGCTTCATTCACTGCACCTTGGAAATAACGATCGCTTGACCCTTTTTTCATAGCTGCAATAGAGCCCATTCCACGATAAGACTTGTATTTACGACCTTGGAAAATCTCTGTTTCACCTGGTGCTTCATCTGTACCAGCAAACATTGAACCTAACATAACAGCATTTCCACCAGCTGCTAAAGCTTTAACAATATCTCCTGAATATTTAATCCCACCATCAGCAATGATCGTTTTTCCATACTCACGCGCAACAGCTGCCGCATCATAGATAGCCGTCACTTGAGGAACACCGACACCAGCCACGACACGTGTTGTACAAATTGAGCCAGGACCAATCCCTACTTTAACCACGTCAACACCCGCTTCATAGAGGGCACGAGCACCCTCAGCAGTTGCGATATTCCCAGCAATCAGAGTTTTATCTGGGAAAGTAGCACGAATCTCAGCGATTTTACGGAGAACACCCGCAGAGTGACCATGTGCTGTATCAATGACAATAGCATCGGCACCTGCATTAAAGAGGGCCTCTGCACGATCAAATGTGTCAGATGTCACGCCTACGGCAGCTGCCACCAAGAGACGACCAAATTCATCTTTAGCCGCATTTGGAAATTCGATAACTTTTTCAATATCTTTGATTGTAATCAAACCTGAAAGACGACCATTATCATCCACTAAAGGTAGTTTTTCAATACGGTGTTGGTGCAAGATTCGCTCTGCTGTCGCAAGATCTGTCCCAACAGGTGCTGTCACTAGATTTTCACTGGTCATATGCTCTGAAATCAAACTATTGTAGTCTGAGATAAAGCGCATGTCACGGTTTGTGATGATACCTACTAATTTACGATTATCCATTGTCTCAACAATAGGAACACCACTAATACGGTAACGCTCCATCAATTCTTCAGCTTCAGATACTTTACTATTTGGCGTTAAGAAGAATGGATCAATAATGACACCATTTTCTGAACGTTTAACTTTACGAACTTCTTCAGCTTGGTCTGCAATAGACATATTTTTATGGATAACTCCAAGCCCACCTGCACGCGCAATGGCAATTGCCATCTTACTGTCTGTCACAGTATCCATAGCTGCTGTAATAATCGGAATATTCAGTGTCAAATTTGGAGCTAGTTTTGTTGACATGTCAACTTCATTTGGAAGAACATGACTTTCAGCCGGAATAAGTAATACATCATCAAAGGTGTAACCTTTTTTCAAAAATTTAGTGTCCCAATTTGACATTAAAAAATCCTCTTTTCTTTAGTTTAGCGTTTAACGCCTATTTTTTATTGTTACTATGATAACACTCTAACACGATTTGTCAATCATTATTACTCTATCAACTCAGAAATCATTTTAAAAATAGTTAATTCCCATAGCAACTTTAACTTCTGAAAGTGTTTGACCAGCAACTTCACGCGCTGCTTCACTTCCTTTTTCAAGCATACGGTAAACCTCTCCCATATCTTTAGCAAATTCTAAACGGCGTTCACGAATAGGGGCTAACTCACGTTCCATAATCTCTAAAAGATAGCGCTTGGTTTTCACATCACCTAAACCACCTCTTTGATAGTGCTCCTTCATAGCAGCAATCTCATCTTGGTCTTCTACTCTTCCAAAAACATCTAAGTAATGAAAGACCATATTCCCCTCAACCTTACCTGGATCTTCTACTCTGATATGGTCTGGGTCAGTATACATGCTCATCACTTTTTTTCTTACTGTATCCGCATCGTCAGCAAGATAAATACCATTATTCAAAGATTTAGACATCTTAGCATTTCCATCCAAACCAGGTAAGCGACCTGCGGCTTCATTTTCAGGAAAAATTCCTTCTGGCTCCACTAAGACATCTGTTTGATAAGTATGATTAAAACTACGCACAATCTCACGCGTTTGCTCAATCATAGGTTTTTGGTCTGTCCCTACAGGCACAAAATTTGCCTTAAAAGCTGTAATATCTGCTGCTTGAGAAATGGGATAAACTAAAAATCCTGTGGGAATTGATTCACCAAAACCTTTTTGAGCAATTTCTGTCTTAACCGTTGGGTTGCGCTCTAGACGCGCTAAAGATACCAAATTCATATAATACATCGTTAGCTCTGCCAACTCTGGAATCTGGCTTTGAATAAAAATAGTCACTTTATCTGGATCAAGACCTGCCGCAAGATAATCAAGTGCAACATTACCAATTGACTCAATGACCTTGTCTGGTGTTTTAGCGTAGTCTGTGAGGGCTTGTTGGTCAGCGAGAAAAACAAACATATCGTATTTGTCTTGATTTTGTAGCAAAACACGGTTTTTCAAAGAGCCAACATAGTGGCCAATGTGTAACTTTCCTGTTGGTCGATCACCTGTTAAGATAGTGGGTTTCGTCATTTTTTCTCCTTTTCATTTATAACACAAAAAATCCCCACACAAAAAATTGTGTGAGGGCGTTATTTCTTGATAACACGGTACCACCTCAGTTAGTAGCTCAACTACCATCTCTATTCCTCAAAAAAGGATTGCACGATAAGGGGTGCCTACCTGAAGATTATGGTTTCTCTTCATCTTTTTTACCAGTCCATTTCAGAACAACCAAACTACTGGCTCACAACAACCGCCAGCTCTCTGAAAGCTGATTAAACCTACTTTTCTGATTAAAATTCATTCTACGCTATTTACAGATTTTTGTCAAATATCTCTCAATTCTATTTCTAACTTGACCGCACTAGTTTCATACTTCATAATAGTTTTGTTAAAAATATTTGACAGGAGAAACAATATGCCTAAACTAAAAGATCTAAGTCTTGTCACAATAGGTTGTCTAATAGCCGCTACTGGACTAAATACTATGCTAATGGATAACAATATTGTATCAGGTGGAATTGGCGGGCTCGCTATTAGTATGAATAAATTATTTGGGTGGAATCCTGGTAATTTTGCACTCCTAGCTAATATCCCCTTACTGATTCTTTGTTATATTTTTTTAGGGCGCACTACTTTATTAAAAACACTTTATGGTGCTTGGATTTACCCTATTTTCATTAAATTAACAGAAAAGTTACCAACTCTTACGCATCAGCCCCTTCTTGCTGCCTTATTTGGTGGAGTTATATTAGGCGTGGGATTGGGACTGGTTTTTTTAGGAAATTCCTCTACAGGAGGTACAGCTATTCCCACTCAAATCATCCATAAATATAGCCCCTTATCATTAGGAGTGGTGATGACGATTGTTGATGGTTTGGTGGTTGCAACTGGTCTAGTTGCCTTTGATATAGATACTGTTCTGTATTCTATTCTCTCCCTTTTAACAATTAGTTATGTGGTTGATGTTGTCACTTCTGGATTCCAATCTTCTAAAAATGTCATGATTGTCTCTCAACAACACCAGAAAATCAAAAACCATATTACGACCGACCTTGATCGAGGCGTAACGGAGATTCCCATTTTAGGAGGCTATACAGGACAAGAGAGACTCATGCTCATGACAACTATCTCTAGTCTTGAATTTCCAAAACTACAAAAAGAAATTCTTAAACTTGATGAGACTGCTTTTATTATCGTTGTCCCTGCAACACAGGTCATGGGACGCGGATTTAGCCTCACTAAACAACACCAACTCAAGGAAGATGACCTTATCCCTCCTATGTAAAACCCCAATAGCTTGAAAAAGGGGCTTTTTTCCTGTAAAATGAGAGTGACTATATATAAACGAGGTATTCACATTGCTTACAGTATCAGACGTATCGCTACGTTTTAGCGACCGTAAACTTTTTGATGATGTCAACATCAAATTTACAGCAGGAAACACCTATGGCCTTATTGGTGCCAATGGTGCAGGGAAGTCAACTTTTCTTAAAATTTTAGCAGGTGATATTGAACCCACAACTGGTCATGTCTCACTTGGACCTAATGAGCGCTTATCTGTCTTACGTCAAAATCACTTTGACTATGAGGATGAACGTGCTATTGATGTCGTTATTATGGGAAATGATGAACTTTACAGGGTCATGAAGGAAAAAGACGACATTTACATGAAACCTGATTTCTCTGAAGAAGATGGTGTTCGTGCAGCTGAATTAGAAGGAATTTTTGCTGAACTCGGTGGCTGGGAGGCAGAAAGCGAGGCTGCGCAGCTTTTACAAAATCTAAACATCTCCGAAGATCTCCACTACCAAAATATGAGTGAGTTAACAAACGGAGATAAGGTTAAAGTCCTTTTAGCTAAAGCACTTTTTGGTAAACCTGATGTTCTCTTGCTTGATGAGCCTACTAACGGTCTTGATATTCAGTCTATCAATTGGTTAGAAGATTTCTTAATCGACTTTGAAAATACCGTTATCGTTGTTTCACACGACCGTCATTTCCTCAACAAAGTTTGTACCCATATGGCTGACCTTGATTTTGGAAAAATTAAAATCTTTGTCGGAAACTATGATTTCTGGAAACAATCTAGCGAGCTTGCAGCAAAACTTCAAGCAGACCGAAATGCAAAAGCAGAAGAAAAGATCAAAGAGTTACAAGAATTTGTTGCACGTTTCTCTGCTAATGCTTCTAAATCTAAACAAGCAACTTCTCGTAAAAAAATGTTGGATAAAATTGAATTAGAAGAAATTATTCCTTCTAGCCGTAAATATCCTTTTATTAACTTTAAAGCAGAACGCGAGATGGGAAATGACCTCCTCACTGTTGAAAATCTAAAAGTCACTATCGATGGAGAAGTCATCTTAGATAATATTAGCTTCATCCTACGTCCAGGAGACAAGACTGCCCTTATTGGACAAAACGATATCCAAACCACAGCTCTTATTCGTGCGCTTATGGGAGATATCGAATATGAAGGAACCATCAAATGGGGCGTCACCACTAGCCAATCATACCTACCTAAAGATAATAGTCGAGACTTTGCAAGCGGGGAGTCTATTTTGGACTGGCTGCGTCAATTTGCAAGTAAAGAAGAAGACGACAACACTTTCCTTCGTGGCTTCTTGGGTCGTATGCTCTTTTCTGGTGATGAGGTTAACAAGTCTGTCAACGTCTTGTCAGGAGGAGAAAAAGTGCGCGTGATGTTATCAAAACTCATGCTTCTAAAATCAAATGTACTTGTGCTTGATGATCCGACCAATCACTTAGATTTGGAATCTATTTCAAGTCTTAACGACGGTCTAAAAGCCTTCAAAGAGTCGATTATCTTTGCCAGTCATGACCATGAATTCATTCAAACCCTAGCTAATCATATCATTGTTATTTCAAAAAATGGCGTGATTGACCGTATTGATGAAACCTATGATGAATTCTTAGAAAATGCTGAAGTTCAGGCGAAAGTTCAGGAACTTTGGAAATAAAAAGCGTCCAACGCTTTTTATTTTTACACTGATAACCATAAGGAGACCATATGACTTTTTTTACAAAGTACCGTAATATCATTTTCTATTTAATGAGTTTTCTTTTTCCAAGCCTCATTATGTTTGCAGTCCTCTTATCTTTTGATATCACCTGGGGAAGTGAGACAACTATATTAGCTAGTGATGGTTTTCATCAATATGTCATCTTTGACACTGCTCTTAGAGATATTTTACATGGAAAAGATAGTCTATTTTACAGTTTTACAAGTGGACTAGGATTAAATTTTTATGCTCTCATGAGTTATTATTTGGGGAGTTTCTTTTCTCCTTTGACCTATTTTTTTGATAAATCCTCAATGCCTGACGCTGTTTATCTCTTTACTCTTCTAAAATTTGGGCTCATTGGACTCTCTAGTTACTTTAGTTTACACAAAGTTTACAATAAACTAGAACGATCGTTTACTCTAGTTCTCTCTACATCCCTTGCTTTAATGAGCTTTTTAACCAGTCAGCTCGAACTGAACAAGTGGTTGGATGTCTTTATTCTGATTCCGCTTATTCTACTAGGATTACATCGTCTGATTAACAAGGAAGGAACCTTACTTTACTACGCTGCTTTGACCATACTGTTTATCCAAAATTACTATTTTGGATTTATGACAGCTCTATTTTTGCTCCTATGCTTCTTTGTGCAGTCCTCTTGGGATTTCAAACATCGTATCAAGAGATTCTTAGATTTCTCTATTGTTTCCATCTTGTCAACCTTGTCAAGTATGGTTATGCTACTTCCTACTTATCTTGATTTAAAAACCCACGGGGAAACCTTTGATACCTTTACAAACTGGCTTTCTGAAGATGCTTGGTGGCTAGATATTTTTGCTAAAAATATGGTTGGTGCTTACGATACCACTCAATTCCATGCTCTACCTATGATAGCGGTCGGTCTTCTTCCACTGACTCTCAGTCTGATTTTCTTTTTCCTTCCATCTATTAAATGGTCTGTCAAATTATCCTATGGAATATTACTGATTATTCTTATTGCCAGCTTTTACTTAGAGCCTCTTGATCTCTTTTGGCAAGGAATGCACGCACCAAATATGTTCCTTCACCGCTATGCTTGGGTTTTCTCTTTTATTTTGATTTACATGTCCGCAGAAACCTTGTCAAGAACAGGTCAATGGACACTGAAACTGATAACCCCTAGTTTTTTATTTTTAGCGATAGGATTTGGACTTACCTTCTTTTATTCAGACCACTATCCATTTCTAACATCTGTCAACTTTATGCTAACAGGTAGCCTCCTATTGGCCTACTTTATCATTTTATTTAGTCTAATTAAAAATTACATTGACAGTCAGTGGTTTAAATTATTTCTCTCTTTCTTCATGATTTTAGAAGTCAGTTTAAATAGTTTCTATTACGTCAAAGGTTTATCAACTGAATGGAACTTTCCCTCTAGAGAAGGCTATACTAAAAACCTCACCGCCATTGACAGTCTTGTCAACTTTGCAAATAAAAACACATCAACCTTCTTTAGGATGGAACGACTTTTACCACAAACAGGAAATGATAGTATGAAATTTGCTTATAATGGCATTTCTCAATTTTCGTCTATTCGTAATCGCGCCTCAAGTAGCCAACTAGATCGCTTAGGTTTTCGATCAGATGGAACTAATTTAAATTTACGCTATCAAAATAACACGCTTATTGCTGACAGTCTCTTTGGTATTAAGTATAATCTATCTCAAGCAAATCCAGATAAATATGGCTTTGAGCAAGTCAAAACAGTCGATGAGATGAGTCTTTATGAAAATCGTTTTTCAACACAGCTTGCCATCTTGACCAACAGCGTATATAAAGATATCGATTTCACTGTTAATACCTTAGATAATCAAACCAATCTCCTTAATAATCTAACGGGACTAAACTACAATTATTTTACACGTCTATCCTATTCACCAATCAGTCAAAATACACAACTTGGACAAAAAGTAACTGTTAAGGAGGTTAATGGAAAAACCCAAATAACCTATCTCCTTACTACACCTCAAAATAGCCAAATATATGTTAGCATGCCTAATATCACTTTTGAAAATGATGATCAAAATAATGTCCAAATCACTATTAATCATAAAACGACTAATATGGTCACTGACAATGCCTACTCATTTTTTAATATTGGCTATAACAAAGAAGCACAAACATTAGCTGTCACCTTCCAATTTTCAGGAAATAAGGAGGTAAGTTTTAATCCTCCAAACTTCTATGCTTTAAATTTAGACTATTATACCGAAGCTATCGAAAAACTATCTACAGCACCTGTTTCAGTACAAGAAAAAGGCAATCAAGTTGTCATCAAGTATGATAGTAATAAAGACACCTCGTTATTTTTAACTCTTCCTTATGACAAAGGGTGGAAGGCCTATCAAAATAATAAGGAGATCCCTATTAGAAAAGCACAAAAAGGATTTATGGCAGTTGATATCACTAAAGGTAAAGGGGAGGTAACATTAATTTTTATTCCAGATGGTTTGGATATCGGACTACTGTGCTCACTAGCTGGACTTAGCCTTTACTTAAGCTATGCTTACTTTTATAGACCAATAAAAAAAATTAAAATATAATAAAACTCTCTTCTTGCTAACTGATAGCTACTAAAAAATCGGATATTACTTGAAATAATGTCCGATTTTTTTCTTTTATTAACTTTTAGATGGTAGGAGAAACCAATTCCCTTAATCAAAAAAACCTTATTACTAAGGTTAAGGTTTCTTTGATGTCTTATCACTCCGGCAGCAGGACTCGAACCTGCGACATCATGATTAACAGTCATGCGCTACTACCAACTGAGCTATGCCGGATAAAGAAAAAAACTGCTAGGCAGTAGTTTATAGTCCGTACGGGATTCGAACCCGTGTTACCGCCGTGAAAAGGCGGTGTCTTAACCCCTTGACCAACGGACCATATTCACCAACAGAACAAATACTATTCTACCTAAAAATAACACTACTGTCAATACTTTTTTTAAAATTTTTTCTGGAAATTTAACGGATTTGCTTGTCAGTTCAAGTGTCAAATTTTACATTAACTATAGAGCTTATAATTATATATGTACGGTAAATTCTCAGACTAAGTTCTGTTATTGTCGCAAAAGAAGGCATTCTTAGTGGTTTCGTGGGAGATTTATTGTCAAAAAGTCTGGAAAAGGTAAATTTATAGAAAGAAATGATACATGTGTACGATTTGAGAGTGTTCAATCATTATTTTTCATAGTTTGGTTAAATATCCCAGTAGTAAATTTCTTACTTGTCCATCTCGGAATAATTTTTAGTTTTAGATGCAGCCTAGAACTTACTTCAGGAATTTACCCCTTTCATATTTCTAATTTTTTTGTCAAGTAACTTTACTTTACAAAAAAGATTTGTTATACTGTTAAAGTTGGCAAAAGCCGAAACATACATTTGAAAGGAAATAAAGAAAATGGCAGTACCTGCACGTC
>CAMCQB010000009.1 GCA_945876895.1 uncultured Streptococcus sp. | reverse complement strand
TGGTCAATGGAATGGTGGATTTGCGCCTGTAGGATATTCCCTTGTTAATGGTCAATTACAAGTAAATCATGAAGAAGCTGAATCCGTAAAGATGATTTTTGATTTATTTGCCAACAGTGATATGGGCACTATAGCTATTGCCAAGCATTTAGCCAACCTAGATATAAAGAAACCAATTCGACACAATAGTACGCTTCCATATTTTTCATCAAGTGGCATTGCAAGAATCTTAGACAATCCAGTTTACAATGGAAAAATTGCTTTTGGACGGCGTGAAAGCACTCGAGATAAAATTTCTGGTGAAACGAAAGTCACGCAGTCTGAAAATTATATTCTAACAGACGGAATACACGAAGCAATAATTGACGATGAGACTTGGAAAAAAGTGAGGAAAAAACGAGAAGCTAATGCCCATAAGTATAAACGTGAAAATCCAAACAAGGGCGATTCTATCTATATACTTTCAGGGTTGATAAAATGTCCATTATGCAATGCTGGGCTTTATGGAAATAAAAGTATCAAGCGAAATAAAAATAAGAAAGATGAATACTATAAAAACTATTACTACTATGCTTGTAAACATAGAAAACATGTAGATGGTCATAAGTGCACATTTAATAAACAGCTTAAAACAGGAAATTTAGACCATGAAGTATTATCAATCATTAGTAAGTTAGTTTCAAGACCTGATTTTGCACGAAAACTGCAAGAGAAAATAAATATTCAGGTTGATACAAGTAGGATAGACAGTGAAATTGAACAATATAAGAGTCTCTTTCGCCAGCTCAATGCAACCAAATTGAATTTAATCCAACAAATTGACTCCTTAAATTTTGAAGATCCTCATTTTCAGCAAAAGTCAATTGATTTAGATATGAGATTAAATACTATTTATGATAAATTAGCAGATGTAGAAATGCTAATTGAGACAAGTGAATCTAAACGAGAGGTAATCCTAAAAGATAAAATGACCGCTGATAATATTTATAAAATATTAGTTAACTTTGCATCATTTATGGACGTCATGGAAGATATCGACAAGAAGCGATTGTGTCAGATGTTGATTGAAAAAGTCGAAATTTATGATGACAAAAATAAAGCAGGACGTTGGGTAAAAGCCATTCATTTCAAGCTTCCAATCATTGAGGAAGACTTAGAAATTAGTTTGGACAATAGTACACCGGTTGAGGCGGTTGTGAAATTAGTAAAGAAAGTCTAGGTTTGATCGATGAAACTGATGATTATTGGAAGTCCAGGAACAGGTAAGACAAGTCTGGCTAGACAGATTAAAGAACTAAGAAGCTTGCCTTTGCTTCATTTAGATAGTATTTTTCATAAAATCAGCAATGAAAAAGAGGCGAGAGAACAACTCAAAAGGTCTATGTTAGAGTTTATGAGGAGCCATGAAGAATGGATTATTGATGGAAACTATGGGGATAGTTTGGAGCTACGTTTTAAAGAAGCAGATACTGTGGTTTGGCTAAAGTCTTCACCTATGATAACCCTGTATCGTGTTTTGAAACGCTCGTTTGATTTTAGGAAGAACAGAGCGAGTAGGCCTGAGATGCCAGAAGAGTTTCAGGAGCATTGGGATAAAGAGTATTTGGATTTTTTGTATTTTGTTTGGACCTATGCTCGTAAACATGATGCCAGGGTAGAGAGCTTGTTAGAAAATTTTTCTGGTCACGTATGGATTTTAAAAAGTCAAAGAGATAAGGTGAATTTTTTACACCAACTGCAAGGATATAAAGAATAGTCATGATAGATTTTTGAGGTTTATCCTTTGGGATAAGCTTTTTTAGTTGGAGTGGAAACGGTTATTTTCTTGACTAAAATTCAATATTATAATATACTATGTGTGGTTATAACCAGTTGAAAGAAGTGATAGGATGGAAAAAGTAAAAAAAATACCGCTTTATCTCCAATTGGTCAAAGCGTTAGAGACAAAAATTAGAGAGACCATGTCCCCTAATCAGAAATTGCAAAGTGAACGGGAATTGATCCAAGCCTATGATGTGAGTCGAATGACAGTTCGCTTAGCTTTACAAGACTTAGAGAAGCGAGGTGTGATTTATAAAAAACAAGGAAAGGGAACATTTGTATCAGAGATTGTAGAACCTGCATGTGATTTATCCACAGCCTATAGTTTTACGGAGCAAATGAAACGAATCGGTAAAGATCCTCAAACGAAGATTTTATCTTTTCGAAAAATACAGCTAGATACGTATTTAGCTAAGGATATGGGTATGGAAGTTGGAGAAGAAGCTTGGGAGTTAGAAAGACTACGCTTGGCAGATGGTCTTGAGATGATGCTAGAGCGCTCTTACCTTCCTTACAAGGAATTTTCAACTTTAACGAGAAGCATGTTGGAGAAAAAGCCCTTATATGATATTTTTGCAGAAGATTTTAAGCAAACGATTAGAGTGGCTGAGGAGGAGTTTTATGCCAGTGTAGCGATGGAGATGGAATCTGATTTGCTTAAGATTCCGTTAGGATCAGCTGTTCTTCATCTTCAACGAAAGACCTATACGGATAAAAATCAACTAATAGAATACAC
This sequence comes from uncultured Streptococcus sp., assembly GCA_945876895.1. GTDB lineage: Bacteria > Bacillota > Bacilli > Lactobacillales > Streptococcaceae > Streptococcus > Streptococcus porcorum. The sequence goes on along the minus strand of CAMCQB010000009.1, from coordinate 23,198 downwards.
TTTTAGTATTGCGCGTGCAGATCAGTTTCGTTATCGTATTAGTCATTTAAGACAAGGGGATAAGACTTAGCTTTTTATCCTATTAGGAGGTAGCTTATGTTACAGATGTCAAAAGAAGAGCTAGTTAGCTTAGGAGCTGAGGTGACCACCCGTGAAATTAGTCAGCAGCCAGAATTGTGGTTGGAGACTTTAACTATTTTTCAACAGAAAAAACAAATGATTGAGCAGTTTTTAGAAAAAGTTATCTGTCAATCCGATGGTAAGAAAGTTCGTGTACTGTTTACAGGAGCGGGAACATCTCAGTATGTTGGAGATAGTATTTTTGCCTATCTTAGAAATTTTGGAGACCGAAAACATTTTGACTTTGAGAGTATTGGAACAACGGAGCTTGTTTCTGCGCCAGATTATCATTTATTTTCGGATGAAGTTTTGCTCCTGGTTTCTTTTGCTCGAAGTGGGAATAGCCCAGAAAGCTTAGCAGCAGTGGACTTAGCTCGAACAATTGTTCCTAATTTGTATCAGCTAACGATTACTTGTGCTCAAGATGGAGAGTTAGCTAAGCAATCGGTGGATGATAAAAAAAATCTGTTACTTTTAATGCCAGAAAAATCAAATGATGCTGGCTTTGCAATGACAGGGTCGTTTACCTGTATGATGTTAATGGCTTTGTTGATTTTTGATCAAAGCTATAACTTATCTGAAAAAGAATCTCTCGTGTCGGTTTTGTCTGCTATGGGACGAGGCGTTTTGGATAAGGTTAGACAGATAAATGATTTATTAGATGGAACATTTGACCGACTGGTTTATCTTGGATCGGGAAGTTTTTCTCTTTTAACCAGAGAAGCACAATTAAAAATTTTAGAGTTGACAGCTGGTCAAGTCGCAACTATTTTTGACTCTTCAATGGGTTTTCGTCATGGTCCCAAGTCCTTTATCACGGATAAAACCTTGGTGTTTGGTTTTTTAAATAATAACACTTATACTAGGGATTATGATTTAGATATTTTAGAAGAAGTTGCTGCAGATAATATCGCGAAATCGGTGATAGCGATTGGTCAACAAGGGAGGAAAAATTTTTCTGGGGAAATGATTAATTTAGGAAGTGAGCCTCTGTTAAGAGATGCTTATCTAGCCTTTCCTAGTATTATGGTTGCACAGATTATTGCTCTGTTAAGTGCCATTAAAGTAAAAAATAAACCAGATACGCCATCTGTAAGCGGTACGGTTAATCGTGTGGTTAAAGGTGTTCGAATTCATCCCTATGGAAGATAAGGAGTAGCTTATGTGGACATTAAGTGAAGAAAAACGTCAACGTTTAGAGGCAGTGTCACGACAAGATGGTATTATTTCAGCCCTGGCTATTGATCAAAGAGGGGCTTTGAAAAAAATGTTTGAACAATTTGGGTATCAACCGAGTAAGGAAGTCATATCAGAGTTTAAAGGATTAGTGTCAGAAGAATTAACACCGTATGCGTCCTCTATTTTGTTGGATCCTGAGTATGGGTTAGATGCAGCAAACATCAGAGATAAAGAAGCTGGGCTTTTGCTAGCTTATGAAAAAACAGGATATGATACTAGCCGCCCAGGTCGTTTACCAGATTTATTACCAGAGTGGTCCGTTCTTCATCTGAAGGAACAAGGTGCAGATGCTATCAAATTTTTGCTCTACTATGATATTGATGATGATCCTTATGTGAATAATGTGAAACATATCTTTGTTGAGCGATTAGGGAGCGAATGTGCAGCAGAAAATATGCCATTTTTCTTGGAATTATTATCCTACGATGCAAAGGGATTAGATAAGCAATCTAAGGAATTTGCAGCTGATAAGCCACGAAAAGTTATTCAAATGATGAAAGAATTTTCAAAAGCTGATTACAAAGTGGATGTGTTAAAAGTGGAAGTTCCTGTTGATATGCGCTATGTGGAAGATTTCGGAGAAGAAGTGGTCTATACAAAATCAGAAGCTATGGCTTATTTTAAAGAGCAGTCAGATGCGACTCATTTGCCGTTTATCTTTTTAAGTGCAGGAGTCTCAGCTCAACTTTTCCAAGACACTCTAAGGCTTGCTCACGCATCAGGTTCTCAGTTTAATGGTGTCTTGTGTGGTCGGGCTACTTGGAAGGATGCTGTGGAGCCGTTTGTTCAAAATGGTGTGCTTGCGACAAGAGAGTGGCTAAGACAACAAGGAAAATCTAACATAAATGCTCTTAATGAGGTACTAGTCGAAACCGCACATCCTTGGTGGAATAAGTTAAGCTGATAGTGAGATAGTTAAGGGAGTGGGAAGACCTCGATTGGTTAATCACCTTGCTTCCCAACATGTAAGTTCGTGCTAAAATCCTCTACTAGACTACTTTGACTTATTTTATTTCCTGGCTCAAACAGTCCTTACTCTGACGGTTTGACCTCTCTCTGTTCAACAGTAGCTAAGGTAGATTTGAAGTGTAAAACACGAACTGAGGAGATTGGCTTTACAAATCCTATCTCCCACTGCGTCAAGATATTATCATGAATTCTAAATAAAGAGGTTGGACTGATGGTCCAACCTCTTTTAGCTGTTTGCTTTAATTTCAAATTTATAATATTTCCAGTGTTTGTAGGTTTCTGTGTATTCAAGGATGCTTTGAGTAACAGATGATTGTGTTTTTTTGATTTGAAGGATACTCGCTTCTGTTGGGGATAAATTGAGTGCTTCTTGAACAGGTTTTGGGCTAGGTATGACAACTTGGTTAGTTTCAATAAAGGGCTCTTCGGACATATGGATATTAAAATCTAGTTTAAAGCGTTGATAAATGGACTTGAAATGTTGAAGATCAGCCTCTGGGTTTAGAATATAATATCTTGGAATATAGGATTGGTGGTAAAGGTAAGGGGAGCCATCTGCATAGCGTAAGCGGATAATTTTATAATAATATTCTGTTTTTGGTAGCCCAAGCTTTTCTAAGTATTCAGCGTCATTTCCTTTTTGAATGGATAAGACAGTGACTGTATCGGTTTCAATAGGAAAGAGCTCCATGTCTGAAAACTCTACTAACTTTCCTTTTCTAGCACGAGAGATGAAAGTTCCTTTACCTTGTTTTCGCACAAGGTAACCATCTGAGACCAGTTCTTTGATGGCACGGATAACAGTGATTGAGCTGACGCCATAAATGTCAACTAGCTCTGCTTCAGTATAAAACTTATCTCCGTTTTCAAATTTTCCAGAAATAATCTGTTGGCGAAGATCATTTTTGATTTTTTGATATTTGGGTTCTGCCATAATGACCTCCTTTCAATTAAACAGGCTGCTTATTTCACCATTTATTATACTAAATTTTTTGAGAAACTGCACCTAAAAACTTGATATAACCATTAAAATATGTTAATATATCAATATAAAAAGAAAACGTTTTCAGAATAGCTTTATTTAAGGAGGTCACTATGCCTCGATTTGAAGTTAGAGATCAATTTTTATTAGATGGGAAGGCCTTTAAAATATTATCAGGTAGTATCCATTATTTTAGGATACCCCCTGCTGATTGGTATGCTTCCTTATATAATCTAAAAGCTTTAGGCTTTAATACTGTTGAAACTTATATCCCTTGGAATTTTCATGAAGAGAGAGAAGGGGTATTTGATGCCAGTGGTGAAAAAGATTTTGAGGCTTTCTTGGATTTAGCTCAAGAGTTAGGTTTATATGCTATTATACGTCCTTCGCCCTATATTTGTGCGGAATGGGAGTTTGGCGGTTTACCAGCTTGGCTTTTGACTAAAAGCATACGGATTCGTTCGTCAGATGAAAAATTTTTAACCTATCTAGCAAGGTACTATGATTTTTTACTGCCAAAGCTCGTGAAACACCAGTTAGATAATGGTGGTAATATTTTGATGTTTCAAATAGAAAATGAGTATGGCTCCTATGGGGAAGATAAAGCTTATCTAAGAAAGGTTAGGGATTTGCTGCTTGAAGGTGGGATAAGTCAGCCGCTGTTTACATCAGATGGTCCTTGGCGAGCTACCTTAAGGGCAGGAAGTTTAATTGAAGATGATATTTTGGTGACTGGTAATTTTGGCTCCAGTGCCCAAAAAAATTTTGCCCAAATGCAAGCATTTTTCGATGAAAATGGGAAAACATGGCCTCTGATGTGTATGGAGTTTTGGGATGGCTGGTTTAATCGCTGGGGGCAAGAAATTGTTAGACGAAATCCTAAAGAGCTGGTTGAAGCTGTCATGGAAGCGATAGAACTTGGATCGATTAACCTCTATATGTTTCATGGTGGTACTAATTTTGGTTTTAAAAATGGTTGTTCTGCTCGAGGACAGACGGATTTACCGCAAATTACTTCTTATGATTATGATGCGCTATTGGATGAATCAGGCAATCCTACGGCCAAATATTTTGCCTTACAGGAGGCCTTGAAAGCACGTTATCCAAATTTATGGTTTGATAAACCACTTACAAAATCTTTTATGGAGAAAAAAGGGATTGCTTTAGAGGACAAGATGTCCTTGTTGGACAATTTAGATCAGTTGGCAAGCTATCAGATTAATTGTCTTTACCCTCAAAACATGGAAGATTTAGGTCAAAATGAAGGGTATATCCTTTATGAGACAACTATCAAAAAAGATAAGGAGGAGGAGCGACTAAGAATTATTGATGCGAGAGACCGAATTCACCTCTACTTAGATGGTCAACTAATGGCAACACAATACCAAGAAGAAATTGGTGGAGATATAGAGGTTCCTCTTTTGTCGGATACCCTAAGTATCCAAATTTTAGTTGAAAATATGGGGCGAGTGAATTATGGTCATAAGTTGCTGGCACCTAGTCAAAGAAAAGGACTAGGACGGGGAATGATGGCGGACTTGCATTTTGTGACCAATTGGACACACTATGGTTTAGATTTTTCAAAATGGAAAGATTTAGATTTTTCAAAAGAGTGGAAAAAAGGTGTAGCAGGACTCTATCGCTATCAGGTTAATCTAGATGAGCCTTCAGCCACTTATCTAGATGTATCACAATTTGGAAAAGGCTGTGTGATGGTAAATCATCATCTGATTGGTCGTTTTTGGGATATTGGTCCTACCTTATCCTTGTATATTCCAAAAGAATTCTTTAGGAAAGGGGATAATACAGTTCTGATTTTTGAGACAGAAGGGCGATATGCAGAGGCGATTGATTTTGTAAAAACTCCAATTTATAAAGAGATGTGAGGGGATCATTATGACAATCATTGGTGCACGTATTGATGGGCGTCTGATTCATGGTCAGGTGGCAAATTTGTGGACAACCAAACTACAAATTAGTCGTATCATGGTGATTGATGATGAGGTCGCTCAAAATGACATTGAAAAAAGTGGGTTGAAATTAGCGACGCCAGCGGGTGTGAAATTGAGCGTGCTTCCTGTGGAAAAAGCAGCACAAAATATTTTAGCAGGAAAATATGATTCACAGCGTTTGTTAATTGTGGCTAGAAAACCAGATCGTTTCCTTCGCTTGATTGAGTATGGTGTGCCATTAAGTGAAATCAATGTAGGAAATATGTCACAGACAGAAGAAACCAGATCAATCACACGTTCAATCAATGTTGTTGATCGTGATATAGAAGTTTTTGAGGCTCTTAACAAACAAGGCATTCATTTAATTGCTCAAATGGTACCAAGTGATGCCGTAGAGGAATTTATGCCTTTACTTAGAAAATAATCCAAAATCTTATAGTGTGAGGAGGCGAAAATCATGATTCAATGGTGGCAAATTTTATTGCTGACGCTCTACTCTGCTTATCAAATCTTGGATGAGTTGACTATTGTATCGTCAGCGGGTTCTCCAGTATTTGCAGGTTTTATTACCGGCTTAATCATGGGAGATTTAAAAACAGGTCTTTATATCGGTGGTGCTTTGCAACTGGTTGTTCTTGGTGTAGGGACCTTTGGTGGCGCATCACGTATTGATGCGACATCGGGCGCTCTTCTTGCGACTGCCTTCTCTGTTGCAACTGGAATGGATAGAGAATTGGCTATTTCTGCCATTGCGGTCCCTGTTGCAGCTTTGATGGTTTATACAGATGTTCTAGGTCGCTTCTCAACAACTTATTTTGCACACCGTATTGATAAACATGTTGAAAACTTTAACTATAAAGGTATTGAACGTGACTACCTTTTGGGAGCTATTCCTTGGGCTTTATCTCGTGCCTTTCCTGTATTTTTGGCCCTTACTTTAGGTGGGGATGCCGTTAAAACCTTGTCTGATTGGATTGCTAACAATGCACAATGGTTAGCAGATGGATTGATTTTAGCTGGTAAAATGCTTCCAGGTGTTGGTTTTGCTATTTTACTACGTTATCTTCCAGTTAAGAAAAACATGGCTTACTTGGCGCTTGGATTTACCATCACAGCTATGCTGACAACCTTATTTGGTTATGTGACAACCTTAGCAGGTGGTGTCGGTGTGGTAGCAGACATCGCAAAAGCTTTGGATGGTGCTCAATTTAATGGTCTTCCAATGATTGGAATTGCTGTTATCGGTTTTGCTCTAGCAGCTATTAGTTATAAAAATGCAATCAATGTACCAACTGTGGCAACTGTAACAAATCAGTCAGAAAGTGGGGAAATTGAAGATGACGAACTATAAATTAACAAAAGCAGATTTTAATCAAATCAATCGCCGTAGTCTCTTCACCTTCCAGTGGGGCTGGAACTACGAACGGATGCAAGCTTCAGGCTATCTGTATATGATTTTGCCACAGTTAAGAAAAATGTACGGAGATGGCACTCCTGAGCTGCAAGAAATGATGCGCCTACATACTCAGTTCTTTAATACTTCGCCATTTTTCCATACTATTGTGACAGGGATTGACTTGGCTCTTGAAGAAAGTGAAGGCACAAAATCAAAAGAGGCTGTCACAGGTATTAAGACTGGTTTGATGGGACCATTTGCTGCGATTGGGGATTCTATTTTTGGATCAACTATTCCTGCCATCATGGGTGGTTTGGCTGCTGGTCTTGCAACAACAGATGGTAATCCGATTGGGATATTCCTTTGGATTTTAGTGGCTGTAGCTTATGATATTTTCCGTTGGAAACAATTAGAGTTTGCCTATAAAGAAGGGGTGAGCTTGGTGACAACCATGCAAAACCGTTTGACAGCTTTAACAGATGCGGCATCTGTTCTTGGGGTCTTTATGGTCGGCGCTTTAATTGCCACCATGATTAACTTTAAATTTACTTATGCACAAGATTTTGGTGGTGTTGTGTTTAATCTTCAAGAAACACTGGATAAAATCTTCCCTCGTCTGGTACCAGCTCTTTTTGCAGGCTTTATTTACTGGTTACTTGGTAAAAAAGGAATGACTTCTACTAAAGCGATCTTTATTGTGATTGCAATAGCCGTAGGAGTATCCTTCCTATCTTGGTGGCTAAAAGTTCCTATTTTAGGAGTATAGGAGAGTGACATATGACAAAGCAATTGGTTTTGATCAGTCATGGTCGGTTTTGTGAAGCCTTAAAAGAGAGTACGGAAATGATTATGGGACCACAAAATCAAGTTCACACACTAGCTCTTTTGCCAGAAGAAGGTCCTGATGATTTTAGAAAAAAATTTGAAGCATTGACAAAAGATTTTGATCAATTTATCGTCATGGCAGATTTGCTAGGCGGAACTCCAGCAAATGTTGTCTCAAAACTCTTACTTGAAGGGGGCAATTTTGATTTCTATGTCGGGATGAATATGCCGATGGTTATTGGTTTTTTAAACGGAATACTACTAGATCAAGAGGTCGATCTTATTCAATATGGAACCAGCAACATCAAACGTGTCAACGATTTATTACTAGTCGCTGATGAGGATGATGAGTGAGAAGTAGCTGGAGCAATCTAGCTACTTCCATTTAAGTGGTAAAGTAGGGAGTGATGAGCTCTAAAGAGTATTATTTAGTGGATGTTAAGATAGTTACTTTTTTTGAAAAATCAGGTTGCTTATAGTGATAAAGGGGTGAGATAAAGTGATTTTCAACATTTTTCCACTCCTTTTATTGAGGTGAGGAGCGATGGATAAGATAATTAAAGTAAAACCATTTGGTTCACAAAGAGCCAAGTTATTGATCTTAAAAAATAGTAGAGGGATGACGGTCAGTCTTAGTAATTTTGGTGCTCGTTTGGTTGGAATAACCCTTCCTTTAGAAGATGGGGAGCGACAGGTTATTAAAAGTTACTCTTCTGATGAAGCTTATAAGGAACATGATAGTTATGTTGGGGCTAGTATTGGTCCTGTTGCAGGGCGTATTAGAGATGGTTTTGTTGAGTTGTCGGGAAAAAACTATTATTTAGACCAAAATGATGGGCAAAACACGCTTCATGGAGGAAGAAATAGTTATGAGGTGATTTATTGGGATTATTTTATCAATACTGTGGATAATAGTGTGAGTTTTAGTCATAATTTTGAGGAAAATTATAAGGGATTTCCAGGAAAGCTTTGGGTGATGATTACTTATCATTTGGATGAGGACGATACTTTAAGGATTACCTACGAAGCAAAATCCACAGAGGATACTTATTTTAATCCGACCAATCACGTTTATTTTAATCTAACAGGCCATTTTAATCATTCTGTCGAACATCATCTGGTTAAAATTGCTTCTGACTATGTAGCCGAATTAGGAGAGGATCATTTGCCAACAGGAGAATTGTTACCCGTTCTCTATAGTCCATTTGATTTTAGAGATTATCAAGAATTTACTTCTGGTTTTCACTCACGTCATCCACAAGTTAAACTGGTAGGGGGGTATGATCATGCTTGGTTATTGGCAGATTATGATGTGCCAGTCCAAGTTAAGAGTCCTGATGAGAAAATTTGTTTAACCATGACAACAGATCAACCTGCAGTGGTGATTTATACCTATAACCATGGCAAAAACAAGGAGAAGCATTCTGCTTTTAGTTTGGAGGCTCAAGCTGTCCCTAACACAGTAAAAGAAAAACAGTTTGGTCATATTTTACTTGAGGCTAACAGGCTTTATTCTAGTCAGACTACTTATCATTTTGACTTTTAAGGATTATAAAAGACTGTGACCGAAATCTTGATCATGTGACTGACAGAAAAAGATCAGGATGGGGCACAGTCTATTGTTTTGAAGTGAGAGTAAAAATATTCTTGCATTTTATGAAAAACTATAGTAATATAAGAAGGTAGCCGCTATAGTTAAATGGTATAATAGAGCAATGGTAATGCTCAGTTCCGAGTTCAATTCTCGGTGGTGGCATCAAGAAACAGAGAGAAACCTATCGTTTAGGTTTTTTTTATTTTAAAAAGATTAGCTTTGAAGAAATACTGGCAATATCCTTGAAGTCTAGGCTTTTTTGAGCTATAATAAGTAAGATTGTAACTTGTGAGAAGAGGAGAAAAGTGTGTCTTACGAACAAGAGTTTTTAAAAGAGTTTGAAGAATGGGTAAGCCAACAGGTCATGATCAACAAAATGGCCATGGAACAAAGTCAGGCTGTGTGGGAAGAAAGTCAAGATGAGCGTGCCAAAGAGGCTGTTATTCGTTATGAAAGTCGTCTGGATGCTTACCAGTTTCTAACCACTAAGTTTGCCAATTATCATGATGGCAAAAGTTTTCATGATTTACCAGATGATTTATTTGGAATGCGTCCCTATTAAAAACCAGAAAGAGAGAATTTAGGATTATAATGGCTAAGAAAAAAGTAAACCGTAAAAAAGCATTACGAAAAGAAGCAGCAGATCTTAGAAGAAAAGCAGGTCAGAAGATTGAGCGCGTGGTGAAGGCAGTTGAAGAAGTACCTCAAAAAGTCGCTTCTACGATTACTACAAGTTTTGAAGCTTTCTCTAACATTAAAGAACTAGCAGGTCTGTCAGAAGCACGTTTGAAAACGTTTTATGAAGAAGGAATTACTTCTTTAGAAGCATTTGCAACTTGGACTGAAAAAGAGTTGCTAGCTTTAAAAGGGATTGGTCCAGCAACTATTAAACAGTTAAAAGAAAAAGGGATTAACTTTAAAGCCTAAGAAGCATCGTCCCTAAAATCACTTAACAACAATACTGGATAATTAATGGACAAGACATGAATCAACAAGACTTTATCAAACAATTTAAAAAAGTTCATGGGCGTAAGCCCTCTCCAGCTGAATTGCATCAAGCTATTCAAGAGGGACGTGTGGAAGTAACCTCTCGTAACCTATTGTCTAAACGCCTTTTTTTAGGACTTGGGATAGCTGTTTTGGGAGTAGGTGGCTTTTGTTTGAAACAGGCTTTGCAAGATACTGAGCAAGTAAAGGTTGTCAAGGTAACCCCTTCAAAACAGAAAGAAGCAACAAGTACCTCAAAAACTACCTCCACAAGCTCCACTTCAAGTTCAAGCTCTGCTTCAACAACCGCTAAAGCCACGTCCACAAGTTCCACTTCAACAACTGCTAAAACCACAGAAACGACATCCAATAAAATGGATATAGGAGCGCTTTATAAGAGAGATTTAAGGAGTGTTCAGGGGGAGTGGACTAATGGTCAAGATACTCTGAAGTTGACGGATAAGCTGGTGGGTGATGTGGAGGTTATGAAACATGAAGATGGTTATGTTGAATACATCGTAACAGAAACTGGTGTGAGAACAAGTCGCATGGCTTACTTCTTTTTTCCTGCTGGCACTCCAACCATTGATTTAGATGGTGCACAGATTTCAAATCAGGATGATACAACTAAGGATCGTGTTCTTGTGATGTCTGAAATGTATGGTTCATTTTATTACAGGGCTGATGAAAAAAGTGACAAGCAAGATGCATCAGTAGAAGGCGTAGAGGCTCAGATTAAAGAGCGGGTAAATCAGTACCGTAAGGATATCAATCGCTCATTGGCAACGCGTACAGATGCGATTGCTGATAATTTTGTAAAGGGATCTGAAAGTCATCGTATTACAGTTGATTGGGTGGTCAATGATTCAGCAAATGAGGGGATTGCGCGTTATGACTCCACAACCGATAGTATCTCCAATATTCAAGTATCAGGAAATACAGTCACTTGCGATATTTCCTATACCACTATCACTTCTTATACTGATGGTCGTTCACCAGCTACAGGTCATTCCAATCGACATTACGTTTTTGAAAAAACAGCAACAGGTTTGCTGATAAAGGACTTTGGTGGTCTGATAGAGTAGGGGCCAACAGATTGGTTTAAAGCAGGTGAGAGAGTTTGAGAAATCCAGTAAATTTCTTGCACTTGCCTGTCTTATTTGCTACAATAATAGCATTCAGAGGTGTTTTGGACTCCATTTGTCACAGAAAGCGGTGGTACTGAGAAATCCGCACAAATGTCAAAACTGGTTGCTGATGTTTTGAATCGAATAGATAAAGTGCAGATAATCTATCTGAACAAGGGTGGTACCGCGGAAATCAACTTCGTCCCTGTCTAGCAAGTCTAGGCAGGGATTTTTGATGCTTTATGAGTATTATAGTAAGGAGATAAGGATGAAAGTTGTTGGAGAACTAAAAGATAAGATGTTACCAGCTGTGGAGACGGAACGTCTCATCTTGCGTCAGCGGACGATAGATGATGTGCCAGATATGTTTGCTTACGTTAGCTTAGAAAATGTGGCTTATCCAGCTGGTCTGCCACTCATTGCAACCTTGGAAGACGAGTATGATTATTTTGAAAATCACTACTACCAAAATCTTGAGAAAGAAAATCTGCCATCAGGCTATGGTATAACAGTCAAGGGGAACGACCGCATTATTGGCTCTTGCGATTTCAATCACCGTCATGAAGATGATGTCTTTGAAATTGGCTACATGCTCCATCCAGATTATTGGGGGAAAGGCATCATGGCAGAAGCTGTAGAGGCATTAATTGAGGTTGGATTTACAATTCTTAACCTTCATAAAGTCGAAATTGTTTGCTATGACTACAATAGACAAAGCAGACGTATCGCTGAAAAACTCGGTTTTACTCTGGAAGCTAGCATTCGTGATCGAAGAGATATTCAAGGCAATCGCTGTCATGATTTACGATACGGTCTGCTAAAAAGTGAGTGGGAGAAGATGAAAGAGTCAAGATAAAACTAGAAAAATGAGAACTTTTATCCAGAAGAACCAGGTCGGATTAAGGTTGAGTTGGTGGGGTGAATTTAAAATAGAGAGGACTCAAAATGGAAGTACAACAACCAATTAGAGATACAAAAGAGTTAGAGGCAATTGATACCTTATCTAATCGTTATAAGAAGTTAGTTGAGCCTAATCATTTGATGAAGTTTGGAAATGAATTAGGTAAATTAGTTCCTCAGGAAATAAAAAACTTTGTAGGTGGAATTGGACAAAATATTTCAGAACAAGAATTATATATCAAGGTTTTGGAACTGTTAGGTCAAGGTTTCCATGAAATTGAAAAACAAGCTGCAAAGTATTCCATTAGCAAAAAGGAAGTTGTTAAAAAATACAAGGGTGTCGAGTCTTTTGAAGAAATCGTCCTATTAAGAAGCTACCAGATTGCTAAAGTTGTTAGTGATTATAAAGTTCAAGATTTATTAGCTGCAGGGGTACAAGGAGCTGCTACAGGAGCACTTGGTTTTGCGGGTATTCCATTTAATCTAGCTTTAAGTACGTTTTTATACTTCCGTGCTGTACAGTCTATAGCACTACATTACGGATATGATGTTATCAATGATCCTGATGAGTTGGTAATTGCAAGTAAGGTTTATACTGATGCGATGAGTCCCTCAGTTAAAGGTGGGACTGACGAGCTTTCAACTGCTATTGCTAAAATTATGATAATGAGTAAGGCTACTATCATTCAACAGACTACTAGAAAAACTTGGTCTGATATGGCTGCTCGTGGTGGAATACCATTATTTTTGACTCAACTGAGAGCATTGGCTCACAAATCAGCACAGAAAGCAGTAGAAAAAGCAGGTCAAAAAGGACTAGAAAATACCTTGTTTAGAGAATCATTTGAGCTGATTGGAAAAAAACTGACTCAAAAAACTATAGAACGCAGTATTCCTGTTATTTCAGCAGGGATAGGGGCATTGATTGATACTGCTCAAATGCGTTCTGTTCTAGAGTTTGCAGATGTTTTTTATCAAAAACGCTTCCTAGCTGAAAAAGAGTACCGTATAGAATTACTAAAAAATAAAGATACCACAATAATTATCGATGCAGAATTCACAGAAAGTGAATCTAAAGGAGAAAAATAAATGTCAAAAGAATTATCACCAAAATACAATCACGCCTCTGTTGAGGCTGGTCGTTACCAAACTTGGTTGGACCAAGATGTCTTTAAGCCATCAGGCGATGTGGAGGCCAAGCCTTATTCTATCGTCATTCCACCGCCAAACGTAACCGGTAAGTTGCACTTGGGACACGCTTGGGATACCACCCTTCAAGACATCATTATCCGTCAAAAGCGGATGCAGGGCTTTGATACCCTCTGGTTGCCAGGTATGGACCATGCGGGTATTGCCACTCAGGCTAAGGTTGAGGAGCGCTTGCGTGAGCAAGGCGTGACTCGCTATGATCTTGGTCGTGAGAAATTCCTCGACAAAGTCTGGGAATGGAAGGATGAGTACGCAGCGACTATTAAAGAACAATGGGGCAAGATGGGGTTATCTGTGGATTATTCACGTGAGCGTTTCACACTTGATGAAGGACTATCAAAAGCTGTTCGCAAGGTCTTTGTGGAACTCTACAAAAAAGGCTGGATCTACCGTGGCGAATTTATCATCAACTGGGACCCAGCAGCCAGAACTGCCCTTTCTGATATTGAAGTTATTCACAAGGACGTAGAAGGTGCTTTCTACCACATGAATTATATGTTGGAAGATGGTTCTCATGCTCTTAAAGTTGCGACAACTCGTCCTGAAACCATGTTCGGAGACGTTGCGGTGGCGGTTAACCCAGAAGATTCACGTTACAAGGACTTGATTGGTAAAAATGTTATCCTGCCAATCGTCAACAAGCCAATCCCAATCGTTGCCGATGAACACGCAGATCCTGAATTTGGTACAGGGGTTGTGAAAATCACTCCTGCCCACGATCCAAATGACTTCCTCGTAGGTCAACGCCACAATCTGCCACAAGTCAACGTTATGAATGATGACGGTACCATGAATGAGTTGGCAGGCGAATTTGCAGGCATGGACCGCTTTGAAGCTCGTAAGGCAACGGTTGCGAAGTTGCAAGAACTGGGTGCCCTTGTGGAAATCGAAAACCGTGTGCATTCCGTTGGTCACTCTGAGCGTACAGGTGTGGTAGTCGAGCCACGCTTGTCAACCCAGTGGTTTGTCAAAATGGACCAACTGGCTAAGAATGCTATTGCCAACCAAGACACCGCTGACAAGGTAGAATTTTACCCACCACGCTTCAACGATACCTTCCTACAATGGATGGAAAATGTACACGACTGGGTTATCTCGCGTCAGCTTTGGTGGGGGCATCAGATTCCAGCATGGTATAACGAATCTGGCGAAATGTACGTCGGAGAAGAGGCTCCAGCAGGTGACGGATGGGTACAGGATGAGGATGTCCTAGATACCTGGTTCAGCTCTGCCCTTTGGCCATTCTCAACCATGGGCTGGCCTGACGAAAACGCGGCGGACTTCCAGCGTTACTTCCCAACCTCAACCTTGGTAACAGGCTACGACATCATCTTCTTCTGGGTGTCACGCATGATTTTCCAATCGCTTGAGTTCACTGGCCGTCAGCCATTCAAGAATGTGCTGATCCACGGTTTAATCCGTGACGAAGAAGGTCGCAAGATGTCCAAGTCGCTCGGAAACGGGATTGACCCAATGGATGTCATTGAGAAATACGGTGCGGACGCTTTGCGTTGGTTCCTGTCAAACGGCTCTGCCCCTGGTCAAGATGTTCGCTTCTCTTATGAGAAGATGGACGCGTCTTGGAACTTCATCAACAAGATTTGGAACATTTCCCGCTATATCCTCATGAACAATGAAGGCTTGACTTTGGATGCGGCGCGTGAGAATGTCGCTAAAGTCGCAGCAGGTGAGGCTGGTAACGTGACGGATCGCTGGATTCTCCACAACCTCAACGAAACCATTGCCAAAGTCACTGAAAACTTCGACAAGTTCGAGTTTGGTGTGGCTGGTCACATCCTTTACAACTTCATCTGGGAAGAGTTCGCCAACTGGTATGTCGAGCTGACCAAGGAAGTGCTTTACAGCGACAACGAGGCTGAGAAAGTCATGACCCGCTCTGTCCTTCTCTACACGCTGGACCAAATCCTTCGCCTCCTCCACCCAATCATGCCGTTTGTGACGGAAGAAATCTTCGCCCAGTACGCAGAAGGCTCTATCGTGGTGGCAGCTTACCCTGTGGTCAATGAGGCGTTTGAGAATGCTGGCGCTCATAAGGGTGTAGAGAGCTTGAAAGACTTGATTCGTGCTGTTCGTAATGCGCGTGCAGAGGTCAACGTAGCACCATCAAAACCAATCACTATCTTGGTGAAAACAAGTGACGCTGAATTGGAAAGCTTCTTCACGTCAAATGTCAACTACATCAAACGCTTCACCAATCCAGAAACCTTGGAAATCTCAGCTGATTTGACAGCACCAGAATTGGCTATGTCAGCCGTGATTACAGGAGCTGAAATCTTCTTGCCACTCGCCGACCTCCTCAACGTCGAAGAAGAGTTGGCTCGTCTAGATAAAGAACTTGCCAAGTGGCAAAAAGAACTAGACATGGTCGGCAAAAAACTCAGCAACGAACGCTTCGTCGCCAACGCCAAACCAGAAGTCGTTGAAAAAGAAAAAGAAAAACAAGCCGACTACCAAGCAAAATACGATGCGACAGTAGGACGGATTGAAGAGATGAAGAAATTGGTTAAGTAGGTAGAATAGGATAAAATGCCCAGCCTAAAAAGGCTGGGTTTTGTGGTATAATGATATAAATCAGAAAACATTCGTTAAAGATTAGTTTTATTAGTGAATTTGAGGAATCGAATATGAGTGAAAAAAATAGCAACAAGATTATTATAAATGAAAAACAAGTTGGAATTTATAGTATAAAAACAAAAGATGATTCTACGGCTAATGCTATATTGGATTATGAAAATGGTACATTATTTAATACTATCAGAATAAAAAAATTAAATTGGTACAAGAAAGAAATAAAATTGGGAGACTTAGTTTTTTTAGTCCTTGGTGGTGATAGAAAGCCATGGAAAAATGGATTAGTAGCTATAGGTAAAGTATCCGATATCGATTTTCTAATTGAAAATAAAAAACATTATGAAATTGATGTCGATATTCAATGGAAATTACCTGCAGAATTGACCCCAAATGATTTTTATAGTTATCCAGATATAAAAAATGCACCATTTATTGGACCGTCACTAAACGGTACTCCAAATCAAGCTATTGGTAAGATATCAAAAGAAGCTTGCATATCAATTTTTGCAGCTATTGAGAATATATTTAATGATAGCAAAAGTCGAATAATCGAAATAATTGGTCAAGAGAATTATCGAAAAATTTTTGAGGTACCAAGATTTAATTTAAATAGTAACCAATCTGTAGATGAAAATGATTTTTTTTCAGATATTTCTAACGATTTGGCAATTAATAGTAATAAAGATACTCAAGAGGGAATAAGAAATTATTCACCAAATAGTATTCGTATTGATAATAATCAATATTCAGTTTTTGAAATTAAAAGAAAATATGACAAAAAAATTATTGATTTAGCGAGTAATTTCCAACGCTTAGATGTTTGGAATGATAATCAACGATCTGAGTTAATTGAGAGTGTACTAATGGGTTTACCGATTCCTGTATTTTATTTTAATGAAGGGCAGAATGGAGAACTTATTGTTGTGGATGGCAGACAAAGATTAACTTCTTTTATAAAATTTTTAAATGATGAATTTTCTTTAACAAGTCTTAAAATTTTATCGCGTTATAATGGCTCAAAGTTCAGTGAACTTGACCCTTTACTTCAGTCAAGAATTGAAGATTATCAAATTCAATCTTATGTAATTCTCCCTCCTACTGATGAAATGGTTAAATTTCATATTTTTGATAGAGTAAATCGGGCAGGTACACAGTTGAATAAACAAGAAATCAGAAATGCTTTGTATAATGGTAAAATAACAGAACTTTTGAAAGAGATTGCTGAGTCTACATTATTTAGGGAGGCAACTTCAAATAAATTTGTAAAAGATAATAGGATGAGTGATCGGTATATAATATTACGCTACCTTGCTTTTGAATATTATTTTGAAGTTAAAACTAACGGATTCGAATTCACAGATATTGATACGTTATTGGGTAAGGCTATGACATTTTTTAATAGACTCTCTGACGAAGAGCTGAAAAACTATCATAAAAAAGTTATTAAGGGGCTTGAGAATGCTAAATATTATTTGAAAGAGCTTGCATTTATCAATCAATCTAATAAAGCTAATTCGCCCATAAATATGAATATTTTTGAGACACAAATGTATTACTTTTCTAGAGTGAAAAAGATTTCGGAGCAACGAGAATTTGTTGCTAAGAACATGAATAGTTTATTTCAAAATAATGACTTTTTAGATAGTATAGGTAGTTATCGTGATGGAAAAAATAAGATAGAAACACGTTTCAATATAATAAAGAGAATGTTGGAGGGAGATTATGATCAACAAAATTGAAATAGAATCATTTAAAAGTATCTCTAAAATGGCTATAAACTTAAGGAATTTAAATTTATTCTTAGGTACTAATTCGTCAGGAAAGTCAACAATACTTCAGGCTTTGCTTGTATTATATCAAGCTCAAATGCTAAATGAAAAAACAAATCCATTACATGCTTTAAATGGGAATATAATAAATTTAGGGCACTTTGAGGAAGTGAGAAGTAAAAATACTGGATCTGACATAGAAATTAAAATTATTGAAAATGATTTGACTGAATCTGTCAAAATATCAAGTGATAATGTTATTGTTACTGGTACTAATTTGGTGAATAGAGTTAAATATCTTTCTGCAAGTCGAATAGGGGCATTGGATGTTTATCCGGAGTCATTTTCAGATTCTCAATATTTCTCTCCAGATGGATCATTTTTAATTTCTTATTTACAAAACAATAAAAAGTTGATATTAGATGATAATATAATAAAGAATTCGGATGGTTCTAATACCTTATTGATTGAGTTAAATTATTGGCTGAGAAAAATTTTAGATACAGAGTTAAAAATTAATGATATCGCCCAGACTGATCTTGTACAAATTACCTATGATGTAAAGGGGAACAGAATATCTAACAGACCTAAAAATTTAGGAACTGGAACTAGTTATATTATTTCAATATTGATAATGTGTCTTGCTAGTGATGCTAATGATATTTTGATTATTGAAAATCCTGAGTTACATCTTCACCCTAAGGCACAGTCAGCATTGACAGAATTCCTAATTCATATTGCGAAAACAGGTAGACAATTATTTATTGAGTCACATAGTGACCATGTATTTAATGCAGTACGTGTTGAGGTGGCAAAAGACCAATCTGATAACCAAAAAGACTCTAGAAATTTATTTGGAATCAATTTTATAGAATTGAATGAGCGCTTTGAATCGATAAATCATCCTATAAAGATTGTTGGAAAAGGAGATGTTGAAAATCCTAAGGACGGACTATTTGATCAATTTGATAATGACTTATTGAAAATGTTGGGATTGATGTAGGTATGGAAATTATTTTAAATGAAAATTCATTAGATGGACAATATGAAGATCTATATAAGTTTAAGGACTATCTAGAGAATATATTTATTCCGTTTTATCATGGAACACGGAGTTCAATGTTTTATTCGAAATCAGATTTTTATAGTAGAAACATTACACCATCGGTTACCTTATATCAATTTATTACAGGTGGTGTAGCTAAGGGAATGTCAGCTAAACAAACACTGCTTAGGATGATTCAAAACGGACATTTTTGGGATTTAAATTCTCAAAAAGATGAAGACTCAGAATATGTATGTGAAAGTTTTGAATTATTTTCCGACTGTATTTATGAAGCTTTAGAAAGAGATAAGTTAGTTTATTCTTTTTTACCGAGTGATTTTGACGTTGAGGAGATTTTGGTGAAAAAGAATGGTGAAGAGTCACGTGTAAAAAATATACGAAATCTCAGTGATTTTAAAGTAGTAGAAAGTAAGTTTGGTTCAAATAAAATTGAAGTCAATCCCCGATATAAAGCAGTAGTATATAAAAATGAGGCAAATCATCCCCCACATTTTCATATAATTAATAACCATGGAGAAAAGTTAGCTGCTTATCAACTTCCTCTCCTAGAGAGAAGAAACAATTTGATTCCTTCTTCTGATGAACAGACACTAAATTCGTGGATAAGTAAAAATTTAGAGAGACTTATTGAGTTATGGAATACTGTACATGATGATAGATTGATTAATAGAATCGCTATCAATGATAATTATTTATTGGCTATTTACATGGAAGATAGAGATAGAAAAGAAAAGCCGATAACAATAGTTTATAAAGGAGAAGTTCAAGGGGTATACTTGTTATCAGTCAACCAATACGAATACAGCTATTTTCCCAAAAAAGATATAGGGATGATTACTAGTAATATTCTTAAAAATATGGTAAAATTGGAAGGTTTTTGGAAGGAGATTCAGAAATAAAATCTAAATAATTGAAAGCAGGTGCTTACATGACAAATTCTGTAAGTTCACGCCAGCAGGGGAAGTTTGCTATTGCAGCATTCTTTTCTGGTGTTGGTGGAATTGAGTTGGGCTTTGAGCAGACCAACGAGTTCAGAGTGGTGTATGCCAACGAGTTTGATAAGTATGCCAGACAGACTTATCAGTTGAATTACCCAGATACTTATCTGGACGGACGTGATATTCACGCAGTATTACCAGAGGAAATTCCTTCAGAAACAGTCGATGTGATTGTCGGAGGATTTCCTTGTCAGGCCTTTAGTATCGCAGGTTACCGCAAGGGCTTTGAAGATGACCGAGGCGACCTTTTCTTTGAGTTGCTTCGTATGATTGAGGCTAAGAAACCCAAGGCGATTTTTGTTGAGAACGTAAAGAACATGGTTTCGCACGATCACGGGAACACTTTCAAGGTTATCCGTGAAGCCTTGACTGAGAATAACTACTTTATCAAGTGGAAGGTCTTGAACGGCAAGGACTACGGCAATATCCCGCAAAACCGTGAGCGGATCTACATTGTTGGTTTTGATAACAAGGAAGCCTACGATAAATTCGAATTTCCAGAGGAAATCAAGTTGACCACAGGGCTTCAAGATGTCATTGATTTCGGGGCAAAACCAGAGGAGAATTACTATTATCGCCAAGGGAAACAGCCCTTCTTTGAAGAGTTGAAACACGCTGTTACCAGTCAAGATACGGTTTACCAGTGGCGACGTCAGTATGTAAGGGAAAATAAAAATGGTGTCGTGCCAACCCTGACAGCTAACATGGGAACAGGTGGGCATAATGTTCCCCTCATCTTGACTGATACTGGAGAAATTCGCAAGCTGACGCCAAAAGAAACCTTTAACGTTCAAGGCTATCCAAAGACCTTCAAAATTCCAGAAGGTGTTTCTAACGGGCAGCTCTACAAACAGGCTGGCAACAGCGTTGTCGTACCAGTTATCAAGCGGATTGCGGATAAGATTGCCGAAGCATTGAAAACCTCATCTGGTCCATCACAGTTGGAGCGAACAGGAAATGTCGCTATCATCTATACCAAGATGAATGGTCAATTTGAAGGGCAGTCTTATGTGAAAGACTTTGTTTCTAGTGAAGCTGAGGCAAGAGAATTGATTGCGCGTTATGAAGATAATCTATCAATTTTAAGCACTGAGGATTATTTTAAGTTGGTTAAGAAAAAAGGGAATTTAGAGTTTTATAGCTTGGCTTAGCGAATATACTAAAGAAGAGTAAGAAAAGTTACTCTTCTTTTGTTATACTAGTAATGAGTGAGGAGGCAATACAGATGTGGGAAAAGTTAAAAGTAGAGCAGAAGGAAAAATATCGAACGTTAATTACTAATTTTGCCAGTTTGAGCGAGGCTTTTTCACAAAAGTCTGAAACAGATGAGGAAAAGGAAACCTTTAATTATGTGGCTCCGATTATTAATTCCAAATTCCAAGAAACAGTCTTTCAGAGAGCCTTTCATGCAGTTGGTGAAGACATTGCCAACACTTCTTTTGATGCCTCGGTTATGGTGGACAATCAGCACAAATACCTAGTCGGCATCAAGTCTTTCGGCATTCAGTCAGGTGACCAAAAAGTTGCTCAGTTCAAGAAAGATTCGCAGGACTGGACAGAAATTTTACAAGAAATCAAGTTTAATGCGAGTATTGCTCCTGATAAAGCAACTGCTGATAAAAATAATCAGGAACTTTACTTGAAATTGGCGAGGGAGATTTCCCAACTTCGTAACCAGCGGATTGAATCCTCGAAAGCACAAATTCGTGGTTTTGCATCGGATTCAACGGTGGAGTCTGTTTACCATGTCTTAATGCCGACGGCAAAAGGTGCCAAACCACAAATTTTTGTAGGAGAAACAAGCTATCTTCCGATTGATGTCGAAAATTTGCAGATTAAGGGAGCAACCAGTCTAAAAACTCCGACAAATTTTGCTTTTACAGACGGTCAGCATGACTACAAATACACGGCAGCAGATAGCCAGCTTCACATGACCTTCCATAACAAAGAGATAGTAGTGGATACCTGGGACGTGGACTATGTGGAAGATCCTTTCTATATTTTTGAAAATCTACATACTTTGTCAGCAGATGAGAAAGAAGAGCAAATTCTCGATACAGTTTCATGGGTTATGACAGATAAAGACGGTCAGGTAGAAGAAAATTCAGGTTTCAACGCTTTCAATGGTGGTGCTAAGTTAGCTAAAAAGGATAGGCTAAAAAGAATTCAAAAAATCCAAGAGGAATTTGCTAGTCAACTCACTTCTGAAGAGTTGGCATTTGTGACCTATTCCTTGGAAGAAATTTTATTGAAAAAGTGGTCCACTAAAGAAGAAAAAGCTGTGATGAAGAAAATTCGCTCGGATTTGATGAGTTTTGCTCAAGAGTCAGGAATTGAGAGATTATCTGAAAAACTGGAGAAATTGGTTTACCGTCCTGTCAGCGAGGTTTACATTCCTCTGCCTGATTCTAAGAAGTTTCACGATGCACGACCAGACTTTTTCGGTCACAATGTTGGGACATTTGATGAAACTGGCAAGAAATTGGCACTGGCAAAAGAAGAACGAACATTCACACTTCGTTTTCTATCATCAGGAGATGCCATCCAAGCCTATATCAACCAAGAATCAGGTAAGGCTATTCAGTCGGTTGACAAACAAGATATTCTTGGAGAGTGGTTGTTAAGAGGTGTTTTTCAACTAGCTGAGCGTGAGGTACTGACAGGGAAAAAATTAGAATCTCTGGAAATAAATGGTATTCGATTAACCAAATTTAAAAATGGCGAAATCGGTATCGAATTTATCTGGATTGATACGGAAAATCCACCAGCAGATGCGATTGGTTGGGTTAGTAGAAAAGGTAAAAAATGACAAAAGTAGATAGTAAATTAAAAGCTAATCTCCCCTCTCTTATCCCTTTTGGTTTCATCCTTTCTGACAATCGTTACATCTACCGTGAGCTGTTCATGGAGGGGCAGTTTGAGGCGGTGGTGGAGGTTGATGAGGCTGCTCAGCTGTCGTCTTATGTTTGGGATTGTGAGATGGAGGAGGTCTATACCGCCCATCTGGTGACTGCGACAGCTGGAGCGTTTGTGGGTCAGGTGAGAGAAAGCTATCAGTCTATTTTGGATCGGGTAGAGGAGGCTTGTTGTGTCGCTCTGCCATTTTCCAAAAACCAAAGCAACCGCATAGCCCAGCTCATCAAGGAGAAGTGGGGTGACCTACCTGATTATCCCTTTGCCAAGTTGCCGACCTATGGGGCCTTTCGCCACCCTGCGAATAACAAGTGGTACGCTTTGGTTAGTCAAATTCCGAGAGATAAGTTGGACGGGAGTGGGTCGCAGGAGCAGGTGGAAATCGTCAATCTAAAGGTCTATGGTCGGGAAATTGCAGAGCTACTGAGACAGCCTGGCATCTACCCTGCTTATCATATGTCAAAGAAATCATGGGTGTCGGTCTTACTGGATGATATTGTGGAAGATGAAGCAATTTTTGCCCTCCTTGAAAAGAGTCGCTATCTGGTGGGTCCAAAAAC